>NZ_JASATD010000014.1:0-127026 GCF_038440115.1 Ralstonia sp. OTU4908
AGCGGCGCAGTCCAGTAGTTGCCAATCAGGCTAAAGCACCACGCCACCGGGTCCAGGGCGCTTGGCATCCCCGAGTTGATGGCGTGGAATAGCGCGACGTTCCAGCCGCCCCAGTCGTACACGAGGAACTTCCAATTCATTTGCGCAGCAACCTCAGCCCGTTGCCGACCACCAGCAGGCTGGCGCCCATGTCGGCAAACACCGCCATCCACATGGTGGCCTGGCCTGTAAAGGTCAGTGCCAGGAACACGACCTTGATGCCGAGCGCCAGCGCAATGTTCTGCTTCAGCACCCCGGCCGTGGACCGGGATAGTCGTACAAACGCCGGGAGCTTGCGCAGATCGTCGTCCATCAGCGCAACGTCGGCCGTTTCGATCGCCGTGTCCGTCCCGGCCGCGCCCATTGCGAATCCAATATCGGCCCGTGCCAGCGCCGGCGCATCGTTGATGCCATCGCCGACCATGCCGATGGTTCCTTGTGCGGATCGGCGCTCGATTTCGCGCTGCTTGTCTTCCGGCAGCAGATTACCGCGAGCCTCGTCGATACCGACCTGCTGCGCAATCGCCTCTGCGGTGTGCGGATTGTCGCCGCTCAGCATCAAAGTCTTGATGCCCAGTGCGTGCAATTCCTTGATCGCTTGGCGACTGCTGTCCTTGATGGTGTCCGCCACACCGAACAACGCGCGTACGCCGTCCTGGCCGATCAGCATCACGACCGTTTTGCCCTGGGTTTCCAGCACGGCAAGCTGTGCTTCCAATGCCGGCGAACACACGCCCAGTTCCTCGACCAGACGATGATTGCCCAGGTGATAGAGCGCACCGTTGACATGGCCCCGGACGCCGCGTCCGGGCAAGGCCGCAAAATCGGTGACGTCGCGCAGGGCTAGGCCTTGGTCCTGCGCCGCGCGGGCCACGGCCAGGGAGACGGGATGGTCGGAGCGGGCAGCCAGGCTAGCTGCCAGGATCTGGGCGGCGGACGCGTCCGCACCGTTCCAGGCCACGACGTCCGTCTGCGCTGGCTTGCCGTGCGTGATCGTGCCGGTCTTGTCGAGCGCCAACCATTTCAGCTTGCGTCCCTCTTCCAGATAGACGCCGCCCTTGATGAGGATGCCGCGCTTCGCGGCGGCCGCCAGGCCGCTCACAATGCTCACCGGCGTCGAGATCACGAGCGCGCAGGGGCAAGCAATCACGAGAAGAACTAGGGCCTTGTAGATCCAGTCCAGCCAAGTCGCACCGAAGACCAGCGGAGGGACGATGGCCACCGCAAGCGCAACCGCGAACACAATGGGCGTGTACAGCCGGGCGAACTGGTCAACGAAGCGCTGCGTGGGCGCTCGACTGCCTTGCGCGGCCTCGACGGCGTGAATGATCCGTGCCAGTGTGGAGTCGCTTGCCGCTGCGGTGACGCGATATTCGAACGACCCGGATTCGTTGATGGTGCCGGCGAACACGGAGTCGCCCGCTGCCTTCTCGACCGGCAGGCTCTCGCCCGTGATCGGCGCCTGATTGACGGATGACCGCCCCTGCAGAATCGTGCCATCGAGCGCGATGCGCTCGCCCGGCTTGACCCGCACACGGCTGCCAACGGCCACGGTCTTGGCATCGACGTCGGACCAACTGCCGTCGCTGCGCTGTACCGTGGCTGTCTCCGGGGCGAGATCCATCAGCCCCCGGATCGCATCTCGGGCGCGGTCCAGCGAACGGGCTTCGATGACCTCCGCCAAGGCGAAGAGGACCATCACCATCGCCGCTTCCGGCCAATGGCCGATCACCATCGCCCCAGTGACTGCGATCGACATGAGGGCGTTCATGTTCAGGTTGCGGTTCTTGAGCGCGATCCAGCCTTTCTTGTAGGTGGACAGCCCGCCGGTCAGGATCGCGGCCAGCGCCAGGATCACCACCACCCAATGGTTGCCACCGTTGAGCCAATACACCACTTCCGCCAAGACGGCGTTCGCGCCGGCAATGGCAAGCGGCCACCATTTGGTGGGCGCGGCATCTTGTTCGGGAAGCGGTGCTGCGGCAGAGCGGTCGCGCACCTCGGCATCGAAGCCAAGCGACTGAATGGCAGCCAGCACTTGCGGTAGCGCATCGGCAGCGTGTTGAACGGCGAGTGTGCGTTGGACGAGATTGAACTGCATGTCTGACACGCCCGCCATGCCCGCCAGCTTGCCGCGAATCAGCGTTTCTTCGGTCGGGCAGTCCATCTGACGAATGGTCAGGACTGTGCTCTGCCCGGCGGGGCTTTCATCGGCGCGAACCGCTCGCATGCCAACGGCTGCCAAGGCTTGCTCGATCGGCGCCGGGGATGGCAGCCGGTGCTGGACGGCCAGCGAACGCTGCATCAGGTTGAACTCAAGGTTGACCACGCCGGGCAGCGCCGCCAGCTTATTGCGAATGAGCGTTTCTTCCGTCGGGCAGTCCATGTTGTCGATCCGGTAGCGGGATCGTTTCAGGTCAACAGCCGCCGCATCGCCGTCCGCCGGCGTCACCACGTTGGTGGCAGCACAACCGCACCCCTTGGAGCCGCAATCACTCACAGCACCTCCCTTTGTCGCTTGAAATGGATTGGACTCAAGTACACACTCTATAGCTACTATAGAGTCAAGGGACTTCGGCCCGACATCATGAACATTCAGATCGGTGAATTCGCCAAGCGCACGGCCTGCCCGATTCAAACCATCCGGTACTACGAGCGCGAAGGCCTGTTGCCGCCGCCGGACCGCAGCTCGGGCAACTTCCGGCTGTACAGCGAGCGGCACATTGAGCGGCTGCAGTTCATCCTCCACTGCCGGTCATTGGACATGCCGCTGAACGACGTGCGGACACTCCTGCGCTACCGCGAGCGACCGGACGAGGATTGCGGCGCGGTGAACACCCTCCTGGACAAGCACATCGAGGAAGTCGAGCGGCGTATCGAGGCACTGGGGGTGTTAAAGCACCATTTGTGCGCGCTGCGCGAGACCTGTTCCGACGGGCGAGCTGCAGAAGCTTGCGGAATCCTGCAGGGGTTGTCCGAAGGTAGCGGCACGTGCACTGGAGACGGCACGCACCGCTGACACGAAGGGGAATGGCCGAACGGGTTCGCTATGTGACCCCTTCGGCCGCATGTTTTTTGACCAGCGCGACATCTGCGTCACGAAACATGAATTACAATCATTCTCATTTAAAGCCATTTCTCCCGCTTCGCCGGTAGGCTCTTCATGCAACTGCAGCGCGTCGTCACCCTCATCCTGTTCTACCTGCTGACATCGGTTTCAAGCGCGTACGCCGACACGCTGTCCACTCAAGACAAGACCAAGCAGGTCTGGCAATTACTCGACTATCTGGCGGTCGATTACGGTCGCTCCGTCAAGGACGGCCAGGTGGCCAATGCCGATGAGTACGCCGAAATGCAGGAGTTTGCGCATGCGGCGCAGCGCCAGATTGCCGAGTTGCCGGCGGGGCCACAGACGCAAGCCTTGCTCAAGGATGCTGGCGCGTTGCGCACGCTCATCGCCGACAAGGCCGCACCCACCGTCGTCGGTGAACAGGCGCATAAGCTCGCGGACAGCTTGCTGGCCGCCTACCCGGTGCCGATGGCGCCCAGCAAGGTGCCCGACCTGAAGCATGGAGCTACGCTGTATCAAAGCCAGTGCGCGTCCTGCCATGGCAACACCGGACACGCCGATGGTCCGCTGGCCGCCAAGCTGAGCCCGCCCCCCATAGCCCTGGCCGATCATCAGCGCGCCCAGGAGCGCAGCGTCTTCGCCCTCCAGCAGATCATCACGCGCGGTGTCGAGGGCACCTCGATGCCGAGCTTCGCGCAGCTCACTGACGATGATCGCTGGGCACTGGCCTATTTTGCGTCGACCTTGTCCTATTCCGATGCGGACCGGCAAGCCGGCGCCAAATTGTGGGCATCCCGCCCGGAGCTGCATAGCGCGGTGCCGACGCTCGCCAAGCTCAGCCAGACGCCAGAAGCGTTGCTGGCCAAGACGATCAGCCCGGATGCCGCGCGGCAATTGACCGCCTATTTGAGAAGCGCGCCGGATGTGCTGAACGCCTCCAACGCAGACAGTCTCGCAATCGCCAAGGACAAGCTCAAAGAGAGCGTAGCCGCCTTCGACCAGGGCGACAAAGCGACTGCCTCGCGCCTGGCGCTCTCCGCCTACCTCGACGGCTTCGAGCCGGTCGAACCGGCCCTGGCCGCCAAGAACCAGTCGCTGTTCCAGGACATCGAAAAAATGATGGGCCTGTATCGCAACGCGATCACTACCGGTCAGGCCGAGCAGGTACGGGACATCGCGCAGCATCTGCAGACGATGCTGACTGAAGCCCAGGATGCACTGGGTGGCACCAACGACCCGCTGTCGACGTTCCTGGGCGCCTTGACGATCCTGCTGCGCGAGGGCCTGGAGGCACTGCTTGTCGTGGTCGCCATGATGGCCTTCCTGAAGAAGGCCGAACGCACCGACGTGCTGCCATACGTCCATGCCGGCTGGATTGTTGCGCTGGCCGCCGGTGGACTGACGTGGGCCGTCGCTACCTACCTGGTGGATTTGAGCGGTGCCAGCCGCGAGATGACCGAAGGCTTCTCGGCAATCTTTGCGGCCGTGGTCCTGCTCGGCGTGGGCATGTGGATGCACCAGAAGAGCCTGGCCGGTCGCTGGCAGGCCTATGTGAAGCAGAAGCTGTCCTCCGCGCTGAACAAGCGCTCGGCGATCATGCTGTTCGTGCTGTCATTCGTGACGGTGTACCGCGAGGTGTTCGAGACCGTGCTGTTCTACGCCGCGCTGTGGAGCGAAGGGAACGGCATCTACCTGCTGGCCGGCTTGGGCTCCGGGATTGCGATCCTGGCGATCATCGCCGTCGTGCTGCTGCGCTCCTCGGCGCGCCTGCCGATCCGCCAGTTCTTTGCCTTCAGCTCGGCTCTGGTCGCGGTCCTGGCAGTGGTGCTGATCGGCAAGGGCGTTGCGGCGTTGCAGAAGGTTGGTTTTCTGCACATCACGCCGATTTCGATGCCGCGTATTGACGTGCTGGGGATTTACCCGTCCATGCAGACGGTGATCGCACAGGTGGCGATCTTGCTGATCATTGTGCTCAGCTTCGCGTATAACCTCCGATCGCAGAAGGCATCGAGCAAAGCGTAGTCGCTACCTTGATTTGAGAGTTCAATGGCGGATATCGACAGGTATCTGCAGGCAGCGACCCGCGATCACACACGGCGCAGCTATCAGTCCGCCATCCGTCATTTCGAGCAAGAGTGGGGTGGCTTCCTGCCGGCCAGCGCCGACAGCGTTGCACGCTATCTGGCTGAGCACGCACAGACGCTTTCCATCAACACGCTGCGCCAACGGTTGGCTGCGATCGCGCAGTGGCACGTTTCGCAGGGCTTTCCCGACCCCACGCGAGCACCGCACGTCCGCAAGGTGCTCAAGGGCATCCAGGCACTGCACCCCGCGCAGGAGCGGCGCGCCAAGCCATTGCAGCTCGCCCAGTTGGAGCAACTGGTTGCCTCGCTGGATGCGCAGATCGCGACCGCCTCGTCTGAGGGCAACGCCCATCAACTCCAGGTGCATACCCGCAACAAGGCGCTGGTGCTGATCGGCTTCTGGCGGGGCTTCCGGTCGGACGAACTGAGTCGGCTGCAGATCGAGCACATCACGGTGGAGCCCGGCCGGGGCATGACGATTTTCCTGCCGCGCACCAAGACGGACCGCAACCATGTCGGTACGACCCACAAGGCGCCCGCGTTGTCGCGCTTGTGCCCAGTCGCCGCCTACGAGGCCTGGTTGGCGGCGTCCGGCCTGACCGAGGGCCCCGCGTTCCGCAGGATTGACCGCTGGAGCCGAATCGCAGCCGATGGACTGCAGGCCAGCAGCATCGTGCCTTTGTTGCGCGCGCTGCTCCATCGCGCAGGACTGCCGCAATCGGACCGCTACAGCAGCCACTCACTACGACGGGGCTTTGCAACCTGGGCGAACTCGAACCAGTGGGATCTCAAGATGCTGATGGAATACGTCGGCTGGAAGGACGTACGCTCGGCCATGCGCTATATCGACGCGGCCGACCCATTTGCCCAGCATCGGATCGAAACAGCGCTGTCGGTCGCACCCCGGCCGGGCATTGCAGTCTGACAGGTCCGGTCTGGCGGACCTCTGCCATTGCTTTGACGCAGTAACCTTGCATGAACCTCTAATAAACGCGATTGCGGCCGACCCGTGCCAAGCAGGACTTCATGCTTGGCTCGCACGCCGGCGAGGTGCCGCCTCCAACAGGGCATCCTGAAATTGGTGGATCTTGAAGCTCAAAACGCCCCGGAAATTCACATGGGCGAAGTGTGCCGGCCCCATGCGGCGCAGCCAGTCATCGTCGATCCGTTGCCCCTTGCGCTGCCACGTATCCACCGTCGTTTGCATCCGCTCGGTATTCCAGGCAATCACCAGATTGGTCAGCAGCGAGAGCGCCCCGGAAATCGCGATCATCTCGTCCTGGCGGCGACCGCGCTCGTGTTGGACCTTACTCATATAAATCGCCCGCTGGAGATGGTGCACGGATTCACCCCGATTGAGGAGCGTGCGCAACTCGCGACGAAACTCGATGTTGCTGAAAAAGTCGCATAGGAACAGCGTGCGCAGCAGCTTGCCCAGGTGATCCGCTGCCCGGTGGATCGGGTCACCCTGGGCAGCACTGCCGAAGCGTTGCAGCGCAACGATCGCGCTCACGCGCCCCGCGTGAATGGACGCCACCAGGCGTAGCAAGCCATCCCAGCCGTCGCGGATCGCCTTGAGTAGATAGCGTCAAGTAGTACTGCCGGTTTACCGTCGATCATCATTGCCGGTCGGCCGGGGTAATTGTCGGTGGTTAGTCGGGCATGGTTGTCGCTCCTCCCTCGTCATGGTTGTCGCTAGATGGTTGTCGGCGGCGCCCGGCCTGTTTGTCGCTGGCGGTGCGGCGCCGGTAGCTCTCGACGTTCATTTCAAAGATGGTTGAGTGATGCACCAGGCGGTCGATGGCGGCCACCGTCATCGAGGGGTCTGGGAACACGTCGTTCCAGCCGGAGAACGGTTGGTTGGCGGTGATCATCAGGCTGCGCCGCTCATACCGTTCGGCGATCAGCTCGAACAGCACGCTGGTCTCGGCTTGGTCCTTGCGGGCGTACGACAGGTCATCCAGGATGATCAGGTCGAATCGGTCGAGCTTGGCCAGGGCCGATGGCAACTGCAGGCTCTGGCGCGCGGCCTGCAGCTTCTGCACGATCTCGCTGGTGCGTGTGAACAGCACACGGTAGCCGGCGTCGATCAGTGCGTGGCCGATGCCCGATGCGAGATGGCTTTTGCCGGCGCCCGGCGGGCCGAACAGGAGCACCGTGGCGCCTTTCTCCAGCCACGCGTCGCCGGTGGCCAACGCCATCGCGTGCGCCTTGGAGACCATCGGCACCATGCCGAAGTCGAAGGCTTCCAGCGTCTTGGTCGGGTCCAAGTGCGACTCGGCGCGGTGCCGCTCGATACGCCGCTTGGCGCGCTCGGCAAGCTCGTGCTCCATCAGCGCGCCCAGCAGACGCGCAGCCTGCCAGCCTTCTTTGTCGGAGCGCTGCGCGAACTCTGGCCACAGCCGGGCGATGGTCGGCAGGCGCAATTCACCCAGCATCAGGGCCAGACGGCCGGCATCGAAGGTGGGCGCGTTCATGCAGCCACCCCCTTGGTCAGCAGATCGTCATAGGAACTGACCGGCGGTATCTCGACCTTGACCACGGGGCAGTCGGCCTGGCGTGGCGCAAACTCCTCGCGCAGCGCCTTCAGTTCGGGCAGAACGCCCTCGACCAGCAAGGTGTTGAGCTTGGCGGCCAGCACGGCCTCCACGCCATCGAGCGCGGCGATCTCCAGCAAGCCGACCATGGTCTTGCACGCCTCGCGCTGCGTGAGCTTCGCTTCGAGTTGCTCCCACGTCCGGCGATAGGCTTCGCGCGGGAACAACGCATCCCGGAACGCGAGCCCCTTGAACGCCTGAGGCTTGCGCTTGAGCCCCTCAATGAAGTGCCGGTAATCCAGCGCGTGCGCGTTGTTGTTGGCCCGAGATCCCCGAGGGACGCTGTGCACCAGTGCGCCACCCAGGTAGCAGTCCAGCCGGTCGGCATAGACCCGGACCTTCAAGCGGTGGCCGATCAGCCGCGACGGCGCACTGTAGAGAATGCCGCGCACCGTGAACGTGCTGCAGTGCGTTACACGCGCTTCTTCCTCAACGAAGTCGGTGGTTCGCCGCAATGGCAGATCTACCAGCCGCTCCCGCTCAATGCGGAAGGCCGCCGCATTGCGCCGATTGCGGCGCATCACGACCTCACGCAGGAACGCATCGTAGGCTGCCCGATCGTCGAAGTCACGATGCCCGCGCAGCATCAAGGCTTGATCGACGGCCTCCTTCAGATAGCGGTGGGAGGATTCCACGCTGCCGTTCTCATGACCCTGGCCGCGATTGTTGCGTGTGCCGATCATGCCGTAGTGCTCAAGCAGCGCGGCGTAGCGCGTGGTGAAGTCCTGCTCATCCTGCAGGTTCTTGAACGCTGCTGACAGGCTGTCGGTACGGTGCTCGCGAGGACAGCCGCCGGCCTGCCACAGTGCGTTCTGCAAGCCACCGGACAGCGCCTCGAAGCTCTCACCACCTTCCACCACGCAGGCGTACTCCCAGCGCGAGAAGGCCAGCACGTAGTGGTACAGCCGGTGCGCGAACGACGCGCTGGCGATCGTCACGCCCAGATCGGCCATGTCAGTGAAGTCCGACAGACCTTGCACGCCGGGCTCGTGTTGCTGTGGGAAGAACACTTCCTTGGGCGGCCCAGACACTGCCCGCCATTGCTGCACACGGCGCTCCAGCGTGCGTCGCGTGCTGTCGGGATACCGATCCGGGTGGTCGTCCTGGAGCTTGCGCAGGATCGTGATCGCCTGCAGGCGCGGCGCGTTCACGAGCATCGGCACGACCTCGGATTCCCAGACCTCTGAGAACGGGTCCGGACGGGATCGCCAATAGCGTCGAGGCTTCTGTGATGGCAGCCTGCCATCGTGTTCGATGTTTCGCGCACTACGTACGCTGATGCCCGCCTTGGCGGCGGCGACTTCCTGAGTGTGGTGTTTGCGCTTGGACATATACAGGCGGACCTGATGGTCGGTGATTCGAGTTCCAGTCATCTAGCTGACCGCTCCGCAAGGTGCGATCAGCCATCGTAGAACCCGGCCGACTCGGCGCCGCCGGTGGGGCGAAGCCTCCGGCGGCTACGCCGCCTACGCCTTCGCCCCATCGGCAATGATGTTTGTCGCTACACCGGCAGAAATGATTGTCGCCGCCCACCTTGAGGGAGACCTCGTGCGACACGGCAGCCGACAATCCCTCCGTCACCGACAGGGCACGCGGCAGGTACAGCTTGCGCTCCGACAGGTTGCGCAGCCAGGGACAGAGGTCAAAGCCAAGTAGCTTGGCCACCGCCATCCCCACGTTCGTGTAGCCATGGGTGTCGACGGCGAGCCGCAGCAGCCCACCGTCAGCGCGGGTTTCGTTGTGACGCATGACGCCTTCGATCGCCGCGCCAGTTTGGCGCTCGTTGAGCACCATCGGCTGGTTGTAGACGATCCCATGCTGATCCAGCACGTGCGTATAGACGCCAGCGGCGTGCGTGCGTCGGCGGGGATCAGCGCGCGCGTAGAACAGATGTGGGGACGTGTCCAGGCTCATGGAGTCGCTGGAGGCGAGTTGGCCGGTGCCCCATAGATCGGTGATCGGGTGCGTGCGCTGGAACTCCACCACACGTTCGTTGGCGCGGCGCAGCCGGCCGGGCATTTCCAGGGAGCGCATCGCGGTGGAGACGTGCGCGAGGTCCAACTGCGGGATCATCGCCGCGACGCCCTTGGCATCCAGTTCGGTGCCGTGCGCGATCAGGGCTGCATAAAGGGAGACGAGTTCGTGGGCATCCCGCGCCTTGCGCGCCAACAGCACTTCACTGAAATTGGTGCGCGCATCCATCTCCAGAATCATGTCGGCAAACTGTGCGCTGCCGATGTCCTTGAACAGCAGATCTCGGGTGCGTTGAGGCGTGGTATCCGTGGTCTGCGCTTCCAATGGCGACAAATGCAGGATGCCGTCCGCGTCGATCGTAAAGTGGCCAGCCTCACGGGCCTCGTCCAGCGCAGCGAGACCCGCCTTCAAATGCTCGGTCAGGCGATCAAGATAGAGCCTCGCTTGGCTTGGCAGGCCGAGCGAAGACAGATGCCGGTCGCGGTCGACCTCCCACTGTGCCGGCGGAATCAGCAACTGGTCTCGTTCTCGAAACGACAGGCTATGGTTGATCCACACCGTGCCGCGGCGCAGCCCCTTGCGCAAACTCATTACAGCAGAGGCCTCCAAGGCACGCAGCGCGCGCTGGCGGTCCTCACCGTCGACCAGGTCGCGCCAACTGGCGCTCACTGGCACATTGCAGTCTGGCGGCAACTCCGTCATGCCCCGATCGTGCAAACCGCCAACGAGATCGAGTTGGCGCATGGCAGGATCGTTACCGTGACTGGCGAATTCCAACGCCCGCAAGGGTGTCAGGAGGTTGCGGAGTCGGTGGTGGTCTTCGGTAAGGGTTTCGCGCACGCTTGCGGCGTGACTTGCCGGCGGCCGACTGGACAGACCCTTAAGCAGCTTGCCGATGTCGGCCAGTCGGTCCTCGGCCGAGCGGCGGGTATCGTCCACCAGGGCCTTGATCTCCACCAGTTGCTGCCGGTATTCGATCGCCGAGCGGGCTTGCTTCGTCGTGGTCTTGTTGTACGCCTGCCGGACCAGGTCTGAGATACGGCGCCCGCTTTGGTACACCATGGCGTCAGTCAACTCCAGCAAGGTGACACGCAGGAAGAACACCAGTTCGAGCGTGCGCGTCGACGCTTTGAGTTCGCGGATTTTGGCGGGACGGCGGGCCTGGATACGTTGGCCGTAGGCCCGCTGTTTCTCGATGGGGACCGCGTCAAATGTCCAGGTATGCGCGCCGAGGTCCTTCAAGAAGCTGATCTTGGCCAGCATCTCGGTCATCGTTGACGGGCTGTGGCGCGCGGGTGGGGTCTTGAGCCATTCCAGCACCGTCGTGCCCGATGTGGCGTGCTGGGCAAACACCGCAGCCTCGGCCCGCAGGATCTGCTCGCGCGAGACCACCACGTCGATCATGGCCAGCAGATCCCGCTCGATGCCCGCCCAGATGGAGCGGGCCAGATCCTGCAGCGCACGCGTCGACGGGATCAGAATGCGCCGTTCGTACAACCAGTAGTGCGCGTGCTGAAGCAGTTCCTCAACGGTCAGCGATTCGGCGGCGTCCTGACGCATCCAGGCTTCGAGTCCGGCCCATTGCTCGTCATCGAGGCGTGTCAGGCCCAGATATTGGAGGGCCCAGACCTGATGCTCATACAGCGTCGGGTATCGCTGGTAAATGGTGCGCAGCGAGGCGATCGTTGGTGTCTCGACGGCGAGTTTTTCGCCGATATAGCGCAGCAACTGACGGGGGAGTGTGTTGAGTTGGTCCAGCGTACGGCCGCTGGCGCGCAGAAAGACCAACTGAATGGCGACTCCAGGGCGGCTGGCGCGTCGGAACTTCTGGTTGATCGCGGCGACATCGCTAGCGGTCAACGCGAAGTAATGCTCGACGTCGAACTCCGGCAGACGCGTGGGTAGGGAGTCTCTTCCCACATAGCGAAATTCCAAGCCCGGCATCTTGTGCCCCCGTCAAGGTGGCGCGATCCGAAATCGCGGGCGAATATCGTACTCCCGAAGTCACTGGAGGGCAGCAGACAATTGTCGGCAGAGACCTGGGGCCCTTATGAATAAAGGCTCTGCGGGGAAACCGTAAGAAAATGCACGAAAAGGACAATTACCCCGCAAACTGCGGAAACAACGTGGCCAGCGCCTGCTGATCGGTTTCGACGAACGTGCGCAGGCCATCCATCGCGACGACCAGTTGGTGATCAAACATGTCCGCTTCATCCGACAGATCAACGCGGACCGAGGCCTTGAAGGCTGCGAGCGCCTTCTCGCGCGTCACGTCTGCCCCCATCCAGCCCAGACTGCGAATGAACGTGTGCACTTCTTTTTTTCTGTGGGAGAAGCCGTTCAGCATCGACGGCTGAGATTTGAATCGTAGTCATTTCGATATCTCAAAAAAAAAATGGTCCGCCTCTGGTGAGAGCGGACCAATATGGTTGGTGGAACCTACTGAGTGGCCAGTGCGACCACATCGATGACAGCATCGGCCTCGTCGACCAGATCGGGTGTTTGCGAGATGAAGAACTCCCGCTCATACCCTCCCTGGCGCAACACCTCGCGCTTCATTTTCATGAACTCGCGCTTGCGCTCCGGATCAAGCGGGCCATCCGCCTCGTCCGTGAACAACGTCTGGAAGGCGGTGCCGGCGCCCTGCGCGCGATATAGCGCAATACCACGCGTCAGGCATTCGTTGATCCACACCTTCTGCCCGCCGGACATGACCGCGAACTCCTTCTCGCTGTCAGCCTGAGCGTCGTGGACACGAATCTCAAACCCCTCACGCTTATCGCCGTTGGCCAGCTCCGTTTGCGTGTGGATACCGATTGTGAATCGGGGTCCATAGCACGCCAGGAGCAGGTCGTTGACCTTCTTCGTGATTTCAGGGCCTGCATCGTCGATCGACAGCGCAATCACACCGTCATTGCCCAAGGCCTTGCCGAGCAGCTTCCACGACGAAATCTCGTCGGAGATCCGCTCTGCCTTACGCTGCACAACGGGTAGTGCCTCCAGATCAACCAGGAGGCCCTGCCGCTCGGTGCTGAGCGCAGTCTGAGTCCGGATCAGTGCTTCAATCCGGCCTTCGAACTGGGCAATGCGCTCGCGCGAGCTGGCAACCTGACGATCAAAGTCCGCGATCTTTCCGGTAACGTCGGCACTTTGCAGTGACGTAACCTCCCGGTTGATCGTGGCCAACTGATCGTCCGTCGCAACAACGTCGCGCTGGTATCGCTCCTTTCGGGCGGCAGCTTCGGCGTTCAGCTCGACCAGATCACGCTCGGCCTTC
This sequence comes from Ralstonia sp. OTU4908, assembly GCF_038440115.1. Classification (NCBI taxonomy): domain Bacteria; kingdom Pseudomonadati; phylum Pseudomonadota; class Betaproteobacteria; order Burkholderiales; family Burkholderiaceae; genus Ralstonia; species Ralstonia sp. OTU4908. The sequence goes on from NZ_JASATD010000014.1 coordinate 13,042, forward strand.
GCCAGCGCCTCTTGGGCGTCGTCAAGCAATGGCTTCTGCGCAGCAAGTTCGGTCAGCCGTTGCAACTCCCGTTGGTCGGCCGCCACCTGCCCCTGCAGTGCTCGAAGTGAAGCACGTTGGCCCGCCAACGGCGCGAGCTGCTCATCGAGCGCCGTCTTGAGCTTGAGCTTGTCCCGGTAGCCGGTTCGAAGCTCTGCCAACGAGATCCGCACTTCCGTGAGATCCGTGCTCGCCCTGCGCGCCTGAGCCAGCAATGGGCACGTCGAGTGCATCGGATTGTCCCGGCACGGAACAGACTCAATGACGTCGGCCTGGCCCTTCAGCGACTTTTCAAGGACAGCCTTCGATTCACCTTGACCGGCCATGTTTTGCAACTCGCCGATGATGCGCGATTGGTCAGGCACAACCTTTTCGAGCTGAGCAATCCCCTCTTGCAGCCGAATTGCCTCCGACTGTCGCTGCGCGACGTTTAATTGCAAAGCATCGCGAGAGGTTGCGGCCGCCAGGATGGCGGGGCTGCTGGCCAGGATTGCGCGGCGGCTTGAAATGACGGCCCCCAGTTCCTTGGCTTGCGCCTCGGTACGTTGCACGGCAGCCCGTTCGTCGTTGTCAAGCGTTCGGCGCCTTGCTTCCTGGGCCACCTTCTGTTGGCCAAGCTCACGCATGCGCGCTTCTGCTACGGTGCTGCTCGCCCGCTTGGCTGCAAGCGTCGCACGCTCCTGAACCATCTGCGCATTGGCCTCCAGCTCACGATCACGCGCCTGGCGGGTCTCAACCAACGAGGCCTCCGCCTGCTCGATCTCCAAGGAGAGTCGTGCAACACGATCGCGCCGACCAACCAGGCTTGTGATGTTGTGCTGAACGACATCCAAAGCACGGCCGAGGCACTTCGCCACGTCCATAGCCTTGCCCGACAGCTCACGCATCCGCTCCAGACCAAGCAGCTCAGCAAGCAACTTCTTGATCTCAGAGGTCTGGTAGCCAGCAATCGGCCGTCGGTTCTGGGCAGAGAAGACGCTGGTGAAGAAGGCCTCCGATGATCCGAGGACCGATTCCACACAGCGGTTGTACGTCTCCGCCTTACCGTCAGACAGCGATCCGTCCGCCAGTTGAACCGGTTGCCATGCGCCGTCCGGGCCGCGCAGAAACAGGTAGTACTCGGCCTTGCGCGTCTTGCCAGAATTTCGAAACGCGAACTGTGACCGGTATTGCTGGCCATCGTGCTCCCATTCCAAGTCCTTCTCGGCCCGGGTACCCGTGAGGTGGTCCCAGTACGAAAACGCATCGGCCGACATCTTCGATGCATGGCTAGGCATCAGCGGATACGGATGCAGGTTGTCCATGATCGTCGTTTTGCCGGCACCGTTAGGTCCCACCACGGCGATCAGTCCGGTCGGCAGCTCGCGCAGGTCGACCGTGACACTGTCGCGGTGCATCCCATCCAGGATGCCGCGAAAGCCAGACAGGGTCAGTTTGAGAGGTCGCATGGCGCCCCCTCACCGCTGAAGCCAGTCATGTAGTAGTCGCCGGGGATCTCCAGCACCTCATGCGAGTCGTCATAAGTGACGACGACGTCGACTTCAGGCTTGCCGGCGAGTGCACGCTCGAACGAACGCACGGCCGCGAAAAATTGCGTCCGCGCCAGGTCAAGCACCTGCGGAAAGGTGGTGCATGCGGTCAAGGCCTTGAGTTCAGCCTCACTCCACTGGCTGGTGTAGCCGTTGGAGAGGGACCACAGAAGGTTCTGCACCTGGACCGTGGGCGCTACGGTAAAAACCGTGCGCTCACCGTCCGTTTCGACAGCCATGACGAGCATGTGGCCGCGCGTGGCGATCACCGCGCCACGACCATGACCAAACGGCTGGAACAGCATCGCACGAGTGAATTCGTGCTTGCTCACCAACCGCGCGGCCAACTCGGAGGCCGGCAGGTCGGCTTCAAAGCAACGGGTCCACTGGGAACCTGCGGGATAAAGAATCATGATGCACTCCAAAAATTGGGCGAAGCGCATCCCCAACGGGTTGTGCGCCCGTCCGGGTTCAAAGGAATAGGTACTGCTGGTCGATGCGTCGTAGACGCGGGGAAAACCGAGTTTCGACAGCCCCGAAGGCTGTCGGAACGTGGCTCACACGTTCAAGGGTTGGGCGGCATCTGCCGCGAAAAGGTCATCGGTCAGCCAATCCAACGACGATTGGTTCTGAACTTGGTCAGCGTGCTGCAAGGCCGGCTGAACTGTCACCGGCTCAGCCGTGGCGGACGCCACCGTTTCACCGCTGTCAGCAGCAGACCCGCTCTCCAACGAGGCGACCACTCGATCCGCGATGTCTTGCGGCTCCAGTGCCTCCAGGATGGACAGGCGCTCCAGCAACGCATCCGGCTTCACGTCGGTCAAACCGCACCAACGCTGAACCTTTTCACCGAGAGTCGCAGCGCGGCTGATGCCCTCCGCACGGCTTCTGACGGCGGGCAACACACGCGGATCCAGCTTCAGCTCCGCGGCGCCGGCGAACAGCGTGCGGATGGCCTCGCGGTCGACAAGCTGGCGATGCTCCTCGTCAATGGTCCAGCGAATGCGCACGAACTTGTCCTGCGTCTGCTCGGCGATGTTGGCTAGGCGCTCCAGATCCGGCGGACCATCGAAATCGACGCAGACCGTTTCGCGCGCCGGCGTTTCCACCTGCATCGCTTCTGCACGGCCCGGCGTGATCTGCCAGTTCAGGTAGCCCTTCTTGCCTTTTTCGCCGTAGTGGAAGCACCCGATGGAGCCGGCGTAACCCACCAGCCGGCCTTCGCGTTCCCACAACTGCATTGCATGGATGTGTCCCAGCATGAAGGCATCGCACTCGGCTTCGAACAGCGCGCCAAGCGAGAACTCATGGTCGAAACCGGCCATCGGTACGCCGTGTTCGGTGTAGCAGCCATTGACCGTTCCATGAGACACACCGATGGTTCGGATGCCCTTGGAACGCAACAGCCGATTCACCTTGCCGGCAGCACCGAGGAACACCGCCAGGTGGTCGCCGACGGCGGTTGCCGCCTCCATGGCGCCCACGATGCCCGCCAGCACAGCCTTGTTGACGGTCGGCACGCAGGTGAACACCGCAGAGGGCGTGCCCTCCTGCAAAAGCGTGTGCAGCTCGTCGGCGGTGAACAGCGGGCCAGCCGACGGCTGGAACGTCGATCCGATAAGCGCAACCTGGTGGATGCGATCGGCGACGTACACGGGATAGCGACTGCCGATCAACCGGAACAGGTCCAGCGTGCCGGGCGGCTCATGCGAGAACGTCCCCTGCAGCATCAGGACCGGCATGTGACCCGACAGCGCGTGAATGCGTTCGGCCAGCACGCGAAGCGCCGGTGTGTGTGCATCGAGCCGGTGATCCGTTGCATCGCCGGAAACAACACCCAAATCGCAGCCGCGCGAGATCGCATCCTCCACTGCAAAACCGAAGCACCGGTCCGCTTCCACCAACCGCTCAGTCGAATAGTGCAGGTCGGAAAAATGACCCACGTGAAGGCTCTCGCCATCGTTGGGCATGCTCACCTCCTATGGAATAGCTGCGACCAGAACGGCCACAGCAACGGAAAAGAAAAACGGCGTCGGGGAAACTCCCGACGCCGCACGTTGATGCTACGACCAGGCGCCAAGCCGGCGCAGGTCAAGCTGAGAACAGACTGCCATCGAACTCCGCTTTCACCTTCTCGCGGAAGGCGGGAGGAGACACGAGAGCCACACCCATCTCATCGATCAGCGCTCGCATGTCCTGCTCGCGCTTGGTCCAGCCCTTGCCGAACTTGGAGTGTGCATACACGCGCAAATGCTCGCGCGTTTCCTGCCCCTCCATGCCCAGCGCCACGATGAGACGTTCAAACTGCTCGGCGATAGAAGCTCCGGCAGGCGGCTCGTTCTGCGCTCCTGGCTGACCACCCTCCTCGCCTGACGTCGGCGTGGCGGTGATGGCCTGCTCGGCAGTCGGTTGCTCCAGAAGGGCAACCGTCTGCGTGCCGACATCGATCGCCGCACCGATCTGGTCTGCGCCGTCCAGCAGCGCGCCCAGGTCGATTTCGGCATCCAGCGTGGTGAGCCATTGCTTCTGGCGCACCGGCAAGCCGTTATCGTCGATGCGGGAGATCTCCACTTCCTGCTTGGAGAGCCAGAACTTGGTGCCGACCAGTCGGCCGCCGCGGGCGATTGCCACCGTCTGCATGGCCGCATGGGCCTTCTGCAGGACGTAGATCGAATTGGTTGGCAACTCGATCAAGCCCAGACCCTTGATGTCCGGAATGGCAAACAGGAAGCTGGCGGTGAGATTGCAGTGTCGGTCCTGGTACTGCGGGCAGACCTGCGGGTCGCATACGCCATCGGGGATGGCGTCGTCCTGCCGCAGGATGATCGTGCGGCCGCCGAAGATGCGCTTGGCTCGCCTGGCGCGATCGCTGCGCTCGACAGGTGCGTACGTCTTGCATTGGCGAAGACCGTCCGCCCCGTACTGCGACCAGAACACCCGCCCTGAGCCGTTGAATACCGCCAGCTCGTTGGGGATGTTGCGCAACCAGTCATCGAACGCAAAGACAACTGGAAAGCGCCAGAGCTTGTGGCCGTCGCCGCGATCCTCCCCGTAGCGGGTCAGAATCTCTTCCGCGATGGCAGGATTCGTGAAATCACTGCCACGACACGTGAAGTACGGCGTATTGCGGGGGATGAGGGCGTAGCTCAGGCCGGTTCTTCGTTCGATCTCGGAACCGATGTCCTCGAACGAGAGCCCTTGGGCGAGAAGCGCGTCGTGAATCTGGACGGCTTGGGGATTCTCCCTGGCCTTCTTGGTGAGGACCTTGATGCCAGGGCGGATCTTTCCAATGACGGGCGGCCGCAGGGGCCGCTCCTCAATTATGCTGCGCGGGGTCGCGAAGCCTGGGTGGGTTGGGATTGCGTGCATGAAACGCTCCTGTTGTTCAGGTACTGAACGACTTTGGAACGAAGGTCCTTAGCACGGTCCCCAAGATGCAGGGCGGCGTCGGCCCCGCGTTGGGTCGTTACTTCGTTGAGATATGCCGCTCGCGCGGCGTCGGAAAGGCTGGCAACGTGCGCCGCCTCGCAAAAATTTTTCCAGCTGTACGGCTGGTCCTTGTACTTCGGTCGACGGGCGTGGATCAGTTCGGCGATCTGCGCCTTGATCTGGGATTGCAACGTCATTTCGAGTGCCATGGTCAGCTCCTCCGTGTGGGGTCTCTCACTTAAAAGCAAAAAAAGCCCGCTCCGGTAACCGGAAGCGGGCTTCTTGTGAGAAACCTGCTGCCACGCCCCTTTCGGGGGCGTGGCTCACAGGGAGCGTCGTGCCAATGCACTTCGCTCAGGGGGGAGAACGTAAAGTCGTTCTCGTGCAGCATGTTCACGCCGCACAACAACCCATTTAGGACTTTCGTCCACCGCAGGTTCACGGATCAGTCGACGACAACCGTCCTGCACCCGGAGGCGCTGGAGAGAGAGACCACACATTTCCGGGGCTCAGACGGTGTTCACAGGCATGACCTAGGGTCATACACACGGGAACGCGTATTACGGCTGATAGATGGGGAGTGTCTGGCTAAGCACTCATCACAAGGGGGGATTTCCACACCAGTTGCCAACTGGTCGGCGCATGCGCAAGGCACGACTTTTTTAAGGAGATGGACTCGCTAGGGAGTCAGTTCGATGCGTCGATGACGCGAGGAGTGATTGCAGTATGCACCAGACAATCCATTAGGAATCCCGGAAAGCTCGCCAAAATAGCGTGGCTTTTGTAAGCAGCCACCGTGTTCATGTGCCGGAAAATTTCGAGTGAGAGATGAGATACCACACATGAACCATGGTCGCTGCCCAACACCCCCAGGAACTTGAGGCGCCATTAGGCGCGCCACAGCCGAGTACATCCAACTCCGGACTCAAGCCGATCGCGCGGCTGGTCGGAGAAAACAGGATTAAGCGGATCGTCCCCGAGACGGCCGCCAGTGCTCAAGTCACCTATTCCTCTGTGTACGTTCGCGATTTCCTGCGCTCCGCGTACAACTTCTGCTCTTCCAAGTTCTCAGTCGCCAGGTCAGGCAAGACCCGAGCGCTCGACGAAAAATTCCGCGAAGCCGAGCTTTGGTTCGAAAAAGCCATCGCGTGGCACGCGAACAAAAGCCAAACCCCCATCCCCATCGAGACCGATACCGTTGAGGTCCAGGTCACACATCCGCTGTCTGGGCGCCTCATTCGCCTCCTGAACCAGCACGACAGGCTGTTCGCGCTCGCCATCTTCGCCCGCGTCGCCAACTCCATATCGGCGCTCGAATTCGAGGGCACGATGAAAGTGGCCGGCAGCAAGATCGCTTCAATCCACCAGAGCTGCATCCCCGACAACGACCGTTTCGCTGCTGACGGCGCACAAGACGGCGACACCCCTGCGGGATAGCCAACCACACCACCCAACGCACCCATCGGGATGGCAGCCGGCATGGCGCCATATCCGACCTAGCAGCCAACACGGCGCCCGAAACAGTGGCCGGTACGAAGGCCAGAGGGGATTGTCGTCCCGCGCGAAGGCATCGCGGACCGAATAAACGACCTCTCAGGCGCCCCCCTCACCCCAACCGCTGGAGAGAGCCATGGATATTCGCGAAATCTACCGATTGCACCAGCAGTACTCGCACTCCCCTGTCACGATCGACATGGGCACGGCGGAAGATCATGCGGCCGCACCGGCCCTTACCTACGCCGCCGGCGGCAAGCGCCGGTGGGACCAGCACAAGCCTGCCTTGAAGGTTACTGCGATCTGCTGCGCGTTCATCGTGCTGGCCACGATTGCTGGCCTGGGGCTTGGGGACCTGTACGCCAAGAAGGGCCGGGCGGGTTCGGCGGCAGCGGCCGGGCCCGAGCAAGTCACGCACGCAGTACAGACGCAAGCGCCGGCCGCCCCTGCCTCGGCGCCGGAACCTGCAGTCGCCGCAAACCAAGCCACGCCGGCAGCCATCGGAAGCTCGACGCCCTCAGCGCCGGTTGCAGCATCTGTCACGGCCGCGCCCACTGCACCGGTGGCTCAACCACAGCGAGCCGCCCTTTCCGCAGCCGAGGTGGCGCCCCGCGAGCGCGTTCCTGCGCCGGAGAAGGTCGAAACAGCCCCGGCTCAGCCCGCTGCTCGGCGTACCGAGCGCACCGCACCCGATCAAGCCCCTGTTACGCGGCCCGCGCCGGCACCCCAACCAACCGCCACGGCACCGCGCGCCGCTACACCACCGGCACGCACCACGGAAGCGAATCGTCCGTCCGGCGACGTGAAGATGTTCTGAGGAGCAAACCATGAAAGAGCAGATGGAAATCAGCATCATCAACGAGGGCATGGCGATTCACGGCAATGTCGACATGGACCATGGCGGCTCCATCCTGGGTCTCGTCAATGGCAACGTCGTCTCGTCAGGCGGCCTTCTCCACATCGGCCCGGCCGCCGTCATCAAGGGGTCGGTCACCGGGCAGTTCGTATTGATCCAGGGCGCAGTCGAAGGCGACGTCAATGCCCAGGTCTCTCTCAAGGTGGAAGGTGCGGTCAAAGGCGAGATCCGCTACGCCGGCACGATTCGGCTCGGCCCGCACGCCAACCTGGAGGGTCGCATCACGCGCATTCCGCGCCTTTCAGCGGCGGCGCCCGCGCCTCCTGTCGAAGATGCGCTCGAATCGAGTACCTGACGCTGGCCTCTCGCCACAGCATGGCGGCAATGCGAAATCGACACGACGCAAACACCATGAAAATCACCGACGGCGTGATGGATCGACACGAGATGCCGCGCTTCCAGCTCTTTGGCTGTCTGACCAGCCGCACCAACAAACCCAACTGACAGGTCGATCATGCACCTTGCATCCAGATACGCCGCCCTCATTCCGGTCGCCGCACTCTGCCTTGGCTTGGCCGCCTGCAGCGACAAGACAACCGATACAGCCAAGCAGATCAACCGGGAGATCGAGACAACCAAGACCATCTCCGACCCGGTTTCTGCTCTGGCCAAGCTCGATCCGCTGCAGGGTAGTGGTCGAGATGCCCTGACTGGTTGCGAAGTCGTCTGTGGCGATATTGTGCAAGCCATGGCCAACCTGGACGACGCACGCACGGCGCGGATCAAGCAAGCGATGGACCGGCTCACGCCGGCAAAGCTGGCGGAATACTTCGAGGGCGACTCGATGCTGCCCCTACGCGACGACATGGCGCCCCGCATTCTCGCGGCGGCCCAGGCTTCCACGGGTACCGCAGTCAATAGTCGGCTCCTGCGTGTTGCTGGCCAGATCGTGCGCGATGGAAAATACGTGATTCGTAGCTCCGACAAGGCGGCAGAGTTGTTCGCGCGCGCCTGGTTGGCGGGCGACCCGACCGCAGCGGCGAACAACGCGCAGCTCTACGATTCGTTGCATGACCTGAACAACGCCTACCTTTGGGCGTTACGCTGCCGAGCCGAGTGCCATCCTGATGACGGCTACCGCCCGGTCAACGCGGAATCGCTACGCAGCCGCCTATCCACGGCGGCGATCCGGCAGGCCGAACAGGCGGCACTCGACCCCACCGTGCTGTCTCTCGCTGGGCGCTAGGGGAACCACCATGCGCAAGATCTCGACCCTGACCGTTGCCCTCGTGCTTTTGAGCGCGGCACAGGTCGCAGACGCCGGCCGCGGTGGCGCTGGCGGTAGCTCGACAGCAAGTCGTAGTGCCGGAGGCATTTCGCGGTCTGCCGGCGCCAGCAAGCCCGGCACCTACCGACCAGCGACCAACAGCCTTGCGCAGACTAGCACGCCAGGCGCGCGGGCGCGCGGCACACGCCGCAGTCTGCTGGAAGGTGGCGCACAGCCCTCCGCTCATTTGGCGCAGGTTATCCGCGAGCGTGAAAGCAGCGGCCCGGGATGGCTTGGCACCGCGTTCCTGGTGGCGCTGCTCAGCCGCCACGATCTCTCCGACAGTGACCGCCACTGGCTGCAGGCCAAGATCGACGCGCTCGCCGACGACGAGGCTGATGACCAATCTGGTCTCGAACCCCCGCTCGTACCCACTGTCACGTTCCTGTATGCCGGCCTGCAGGGCAATTTCATGACCGGTCGCGGGTCTACGATCCGCGTGACTGCGCACGGGACGCCTGTGAATCCGATTCCGGTGAGTTGCACCATGCCCGAGGCACGCATCAGCACGGAAGGACCCGCTGCGGTGATCGTCTGGGAACCGCGCGCGCCAGCGGCCTATGTGCTCACATGCCAAGCGGGCGGGCAGCGCGATCGACGCCTGCTCAAGGCCGGGTAGCAACCTGGCGCCGGATGGACTCGTCCTACAAGACACACCGTACATCGCTCCGTGCATCGTTTTTTGCTCGGAAAACAGGGCCAGTCGGAATATCGTGTTGAACAAATCATTGGAGACGCCGTGGAACCCGTGAGCACCTTGATCGACTGGATTGATTGTCGTGAACGCAAGCCTTCCCCGCCTGAAACACCCTATAAGGAGTACCTGGTCTGGGTGGTGCAGTTGCTACCGAATGCCGCCGGCGGCATGTACTTGCTGCAATTCAGCCGTGAACGCAACGACTGGATGCCGCTACCGTATGGTCCTGCCGGTGCACCCATGGTCGTCACGCACTACAGTGAAGTTCTTGACGTATTGGGTTCCCCTGACCCCAAACCCTATGGCCCTCGAGGGCGTGAGTACCTTTGAGGCGGGCGCTGCCGCACTTGCTCTTCAGGATAGAAAAAGAAAAAGGGGGCACTTGGCCCCCTTGGTTTGCACCCCCACCATCGGGTGGGTTCTGACACACGCGTTTACCGCGTTCAGGATAAATCCACAGAAAGCCGCTTCGCGCATCAGCCCTTTCGCCATGCCTAGCGCAAATCAGGCCGCTGGTCCGGGCACCAGGATGAGCGTGTGCAACTCTTCAGCCGTGAACAGCCGGCTGATCGAGATCCAGGGCCGGCGCTCTGCGTCGCCATCACCATAGAAGGACACAAACGGTACGTGTCCATCCATGAGGCAGTGGAAGCGCCGCTTCGCGCTGCCGCCCTGCTCGATCTCGAAATCCGCGCCGTGCTGCAGTTCGAAGATCACTGATCCCTGTCGATACTGCACCGGCTGGCCATCGCGGCCACCGGCCGCGCCGATCAGTGCGGATTCGAACCAGTCGTCAAACCCGAGATCCGTACCACCCTCTTCTACAGCCTGTTTCCAGCGGCCAATCCACCCGAGGTCGGCCGCGCGAGGAAGAGACTCGATGTCGATCGGCTCTTCTTTGTCCATCATGATGTTGCTCCTCCGGGCACAGGACTAGATATGTCGAGTGCCACAAAAATTTTGATCGATTTCGGCACGCGGTCAAATTGGGCGGAACACCCACCAACCGATGCCGGAGCAAAGAAATGCCCCGGGATGGCCCGGGGCAATGGTCAGACGATGACCTCGATGCAATCGCCGAATGGCGGGGTATGGATTCTGCGCAACGGTGTGGTTGAGGCCCACAGCACCGGATACTCCGGCGGCACTTCGGGGAACGTGCCATACATGTCCGTCAGATAGGCGAGAAACGCCGGCCGAAAGCCCTGTTCCTCCACCCACTCGAACGGCGGTGCGAAGCAGGTACCGCCGCCGCCTTTCACAGGCGCCAGTTCAAGCGCATCACCGGGCTCGAACACCTGCACCTGCGTGACACGCGCGTCACAGTCGATGACGATCAGCCGCGATGGCTTCACTTCATCGAAAACGCGGTGGATCTCGGATGCGAACTGGCGTTGCGTTTCATCGAACACCGAGCCACTCGAATCGCGCACAAACACGGCGTCCCCCACCCGCCGGCTATGAAGCGCCGGCAAATAGAGACCAAGGTGCGTGAAGCGGCGGTTCGGTATCGACCAGCTGTAGTCGGCTTGGGCCGACTCGCTTGCAAAGCGCGCGAGGGCCGCACGCCAATCGACCGCCGGCGTAACCAGTTGGTCAACCACGGTCTGCAGATCCGCACCGAACTTGCCGCGCATCTTGGCCACCTGCGCAGCCTTCATCGCCGCGACTTTCCACTGCGTCTCCGTCGAGGCCTGGTCATTGCCGCGATCCTTGCGGATGTCGCCGGGCTCATACGTCGGGCTGCCGTCGGCGTTGCCACCTTCGGCAGCGCCCTGCCCTTGTGCCGCATCGGATGCGTTCGGGTCGCGCGATGGCAGCCCAGCGCCCGTACCGCGAGCGCCCTGGGCCTGAGGCTCTTGGGGAGCCTCAGGTGGCCGTTCCTGGCGGAGCACCGCATAAATCTCCTCTGCTGACTTGCCAGTGAAGCGTTCCTCCAGCAGTGCGCCTTTCGGGAGCTTCAAGTTGGCAGCGAGCACAACCGGATTGACCGCATAGTCACAGGCCGCGTTCCACAGCTTCTGATCGCGATTGCCACGCCGCCAGCAATGCCCGCTGGCGGGGTGCAGCACCTCATGAGCGAGACACCCACGCAGTTCAAGATCGTCCAAGGTGGCCACGAACTGCGCGTTGTAGCCAAGCGCCCGGCCGTCAACCCAGAACGTGTGGCACGTGGGGTCTTCGACAGGCTTCAGACGAAGCGCCAGCGCCCCGAAGAAAGGGTGGTTCAGCACCAGTTGACCACGCTGCTTGATGATCCGTTCGAGCATGGCCACACCTCACGAGGCAAGGAGGAAACTGAGCGCAGACGAATCGCCAAGTGCCGGTGCTGCCGGCGTGCTGAGCGCGCCGGTCATGTACACCGCCATCTGCGCCTCGATCTCCATCGCCTTCTCCGCCACCTTCTGGCGAAGATCGGCCGAATCCTTCAATTCGGCGCCCGTGTAGCAAGCCAGGTGATTGCGCGTCTCGTTCAGGATGTCCGTCAATGCCGGATCCTGTGTGAAGTTCAACGTCGGAAGCAGGTCACACAGTTCGCGCACCTTGTCGACAACGCCCAGCCGGACGTTGCGTCCCGCGTACAGACGGTTGGCGAAGTGCTGCACAGCGTCGTAGAGGCGGCCGACGATGTCTTCGTTGGCCGTCTTGACCGCGCTGAACACCCGCTCGTCCATATCCGCCTTGATGCCGTCCAGCACGTTGGCCGGCAAGTTGATGCCGAACTGGCTTGCGTCCGGAAACGGCAAGGGAGACAGGCGTATACCGAACTTGGTCGACAGCGCTTCGAGGGTCGGGTAGTCCGCCTCGGTATAGAGCCCGTTGAGAGCACCCTTGGCCTGCTCCTTCAACGCTGGGTATTCGGCGAGAAAGGCTGACGTGGCTTCACGGAACTCGTCTTGAAACTCGCGCAGCCGGTCAGCGACCTTTAGGTAAACAGCCGTGGGCAGCAAACGCACGCCAAGCTGGTCGTATTCGAGGGTGTGCGCATTGAAGAAGGCACGTGCTTGCGTGGCGATGCTGCACACGCTCTTGTAAGAAATGGCATCGTCGGTCAGGAGCTTCTTGTTGAAGCGCCCGATGTCTTTGGTGGCGTGGTTCTTTTCCACCTCTTCCGTGGCGCGGGTATCGAAGCGACGTGCGCGCCAAACGGAGATGCCAAGGGATGCGAGCATGACACGCTCGTGAACGTTGAGGATGTTCATGGAAATAGCCTCTTGAAATGAAAAGCGGCGAGCCAAAGCTCGCCGCATGGGATGTACTGCTTGAAAGGGAACCGGTTTACCGGCCGTCCATCGCGGCACCGATCCAGCCGGATTGCGCTGCAATGAAAGCCGGCACGGAAACGATAGACTCGTCACGGCGGATCGCGTCGCTGATCATCATCGTTGCGCAGTCACCGTCACCGCCCGCTTGCATGCGGTCGGCGTAGACGAGGACGCGATCGATGTTCGCGACCGTGGTTTGACTCGCAACTGCCGTCGCAATCCCGATGCGCGCCGAGGGCTCCTCCGGGATGGAGGCAGTGTCCGGCGCAAACAGAACGCTTGCCACAGAGGGGAGACTGCGAAAGGTCTCGCGAAACGCCTGGAACTCGGTCGCGGCACCAGCGCCGACAGCACCGGTGAACACGATTGCTTCCAAGCCAGCTGGCACCACGGGCATCTGCTTCCCAACCGCGCCCCAGCCTCGCGGCGACGGCAGGTTCTCGATATCACGCGTGCGCTCCTTCGCCACCAGCAGATCCGGCTTGAAGCGCAGGAACGCGATCAGTTCAGCGGGAAGCTGCGACTTCACAGCCCATGCCGCCCAGGCATCAACGTTTGGCACAAGCTCGACGATGGTCGCAAACCGCGACTTCACCGGATCGAGAATGCCAGACACGCCGGCGTTGTCGGTCCGGCGATTCGTCGCCGCCAAGAACGTCACATGCTCGGGAAGCTTGTGCTCGCCGATGCGGCGCGCGAGCAGCAGTTGCATCTTGGCGGCTTGAACCGCCTGAGACGCTTGACCGAGGTCGTCGAAGAACCAGACCAACGGCTCTTTCGCGTGTAACACCCTCTCCAGATCCCCGAACGGCAGGAACCTGGCGGATTGGCCATCCGCGCCGGGGAACGGCAGGCCCTTGGAGTCTGTCGGGTCCTCGACCACCGGATGCGAGATCAGCAGGTCGTAGCCGGCGCGCTCTGCAGCCGCGGCTGCGATGTCGGATTTCCCGACACCTGGCGCGCCAGTCACGAGCACGGGCAGGTGTGCCGGAATGTAGGCAGCCAACAGGGTCTCCAGTTGCGACGGGGAAACCTGATTGGTGAGGGGCGTAACTTGATCGGTAAGGGTATTGTCCATGGGGTATCACTTGACGAAAACCCACGGAATCCACGCCCACAGGGAGTAGACCCCTGTGGGATGGTTGAAGAAACGGCCGATGCTGCCGGCGTTGGATCGATGCGTCGGAGACGCGAGGAAAAACAGTGTTTGGGTTGGCTCAGGCCAGTCCGAACAGCGCTTTTCAGCAAGGAGAGGTTAGCAGGTTGCGCGGCGCGGCGCCACACGCGCAAGGGGGTAGAAACGGCCGCCCTGCCCCCGTGATGGAGGGGCAGGGACTGGCGCGTGAAAGAGATTGGCGTCAGGCGTACGCCGGCACACGCTCTGCCGGTGTACTCAAGCAAGCGCGTGCATAGTCCAGGGTGCCGTCCTTCACCTTCAGTGGCCTGCCCAGGTCGCGCTTCGGATCGACGAAGAGGTAGCTGACAGCATTGCCGCGCCGCGAAGGAACAATCTGCGAGAAGCCTTCCGCGATGCACAGGTCGACGTACTGCTTGCCGGTCATGACCTGCCCACCGCCGACGGAATAGCGTACCGACTCAGCAGTCTTCTTTGCCTGCTCCATGGCCTCAATGCGGCGCTTCTCCGCCTTGGCCTCGGCCGCATGCTGCTCCCACACGTCCTGCTCCTGCTGGGCGAACCCGCACATGCTGAAGATGGCGCGCCGGCGCGCTGCTCCCGTTACCGTCAGCAGGTTGACCCCGATGACTTCACGAATGGCGCGCTTGCTCGATTTGTTGTTGGGCTGGTCCAGAATCTCGAGCAGCCCAGCGACATTACGCTCCAACAACAGCGAGGCAATCATGTTGCCGTAGTGGTAGTTTCTGCAATTGCGTTGGCGCTCGGCCATCATCATCTGCAGCTCGAAACGGCGCTTCGAAAGGTTACCGTCCTCCCGCTCCTGCCGAAGCCGCGCCACCGTCTTCTCATACACGCTCTCGTTGACGCACTCCGTCACGCGCTTGGCCAACGGCGAAAGCGGCTCTGCGTCAGGCCCCTCTGCGAGCTGAAGTGTCGGCGCCGTGAGTGGGCCGAGGATCTTCGCGTCGTAGAACGCGTCGTCGATGTCGATATAGGAGCTACCGACCGGCAAGGCCCGAACGATGGCGAGCAGCTTCGACACGTTTTGCTCGGTCATCGCCATCTTCTCGCGTCTGAGCACATCACACAGGTCCCGCAGCGTCTCCGCCGGCAGCGCGCCGCGTAGCACTGGGAACTCAATGAGAGCGTTCAGCCATTCCAAGCCGTGAGGGATCGCCGTGCTCGTGTGACGGTAGAAGTTGAGGATGCAATCCTTGACGCGCTCGCCACGTTGTAGCGCGTAGGCGACGTGCCATTCATGCCCCTTGCACGCCCCTCCGCCCGGATAGGCGTGTGGCCCGCCTGTTCCGAAGCCAAACCGGCGAAGTAGCTCGTCCGTGATGAAGCGCTGCGGACTCTCGACTTGGAACTCCGAGAAAAGCGAGCCCTCCTTCAGGCGTTCAGGATCGATCAGGTATTCGCTCTCGTAGGCCAGCGCGCTTGCGGCAAGGACAGCTTCCCAGGATTCAAAGCTGACCTCGTAGGGCCGCAGCAGCTTGCCGTCCGGTTTCAGGATGATCCGCTCGACTTCGGTGATCACGTGCAAGAGGATCTCGTGCACCGTGCCGTCGGGACGCAGCCCGATTCGGCCGCGTGGCAGACCAACGACGGGGATTGGACCATTTTCGACGGTATGTACAGTGAACGAGTCCGCGGTGAATTTGCGCGGAATCGATTTGTCGGCGTTCAGGAGGGCCAAGACGCCGGCCATCGTTGTGCGGGTCTCGGTCTTCGTATGGTTGATGGTGATGATGTACATGAACGTTGCTCCAATAAGGACTGGGGCAACGCGCCCCACCGGGGCGATTGCCCCTGGTGGGATGGAAGGAATTGAAGGCCGCGCGTCAGTGCGACTTGCGGCGCCTCTTTGTCGCGGCAGCAGCGTCGACACGCATCGCGACGACTTGGCCGATCAGTTGCTCGTCGGCAATGCGCCAGATGGGGAACGTCGCATAGCCGCTGCGAATGACGCGCCCGGTATCAGCAAACGCGCCCGTGTGCAGCAGTGCTTGGCACATATCCTGCGGCACCAGCCCCGAAGAAAATGCAAACTCGTCGTCTGCGAGCGGAGCGTGCCGGATGTTGGTGGACAACGAGGCATAGCGCAGACCGTCGTCCGCCGCGTGCAGATGAACTGCGACGTGCATATCCGTGTAGAGCTGCACGGCGATCGTCACGCCCGCTGGGAATGATGCCAAGCCGGCACCGACGACTTGATGGCCCATGGAGAACTCCTTGTTGTACGCGGAGTGCCCCATCGGGGACGCACCCCGCGTGGGTTGTTGGATGAAATGGTGATGCGGCGGCGTCAATGACTGACGACCATCCTGCGACTTGAGGTGGAGATTTAATCGTCAGCCTGGTGCCAATTGCTCTCGCGCTCCTTTGCGACTGCAACAGCCTCTTCAAGCGTCGGCACGGCTTCACCGTA
This sequence comes from Ralstonia sp. OTU4908, assembly GCF_038440115.1. NCBI lineage: Bacteria > Pseudomonadati > Pseudomonadota > Betaproteobacteria > Burkholderiales > Burkholderiaceae > Ralstonia > Ralstonia sp. OTU4908. Next base: position 29,248 of record NZ_JASATD010000014.1, read on the forward strand.
ATGCACGTCGCAATCTCCGCCTTGGTACGAGACTTCCAGCCCCGGGAGGTAGCCTGCTGGCGACTGCGCAACGCTCGCGCGTGTTTCGCGCAGACCGTCAAAGTCCATTCGCCACCTGCCAAACCAAACGGTCGGTGGGTGACGCTCGGCGTATTCGTCATCTTCCTTTCCCTGCCGGCGGCCATCGCGAAAGTGCATCTCAAGCGAGCCGCCATCGGCTACAAAGACCGGAATGCGGTCGCTATCGATGGCCTGCATTCCTGCAAGTTCTGCCGCCCATTCGGCACGCTCCTGCAGCTCCCGGCTGCCGATCGGGTCAACCGACGACAAGACGCGCGAGAGCGACATGAGAACGCTTGCCCCGAGGGGGTCAAGCTTACAGTTGTATGCCAACGCCTGGCATTCGGGTGAACGGATTGAAATCATGGTTGAGCCTCCTTAAGAGGGCTTTTGCCGCTTCGGCCAAAGCCGAAACGGCAAAAAAAACGCACCCACGAATGGGTGCGTCATTTGGTGTGGCTGGCTGGGCCAGCGTCGAGCAATCGCTAGTCGTTGTTGAGCTGACGACCACGTCGGTCGGCCCACAGCAGATATGCCGCGATCAATGTCGTGACGACAGCGGCGAACATTCCGAGCGTCATGGTCAGTCTCCTTTGGACAAAACAGCGCCTACTACAAATAGTACAACAGTGACGGCGATCAACGTAGCGACATCGGACACGGCACCCAGCGTCCAAGCGCGACTGCCACTGAAATAGCTGGCAGCACCGATCAGCGCCGCGGCCGACAGCGTATGAGCGAAACGACCGTACTGCTGGCGCTGATCGCGCGTTGGCGCGAGAAGTGCGCTTCGCACCACGCTCCACAACGACTTGCGCGCCCGGCCCTTGCGGTTCAAGCGAAACGTCGCCGCTTCGACGTGCACGAGCGGCATTTCGTAGCCATCCTCGGCAGCAACGAGGACGTACGCCTCGCCTGCGGCCTTGGCCGACTCGATCTGCTGCACCAACCGGTTGGGCAACACGACAACATCGGTGTCAGCCTGGATGGCTGCCCTTCCAGATGTCTCGTCCCCGCTGGTCGAGCGCAGAATGACCTTGATGAGTTTGGACATGGCGGCCTCGCTTTAGCCACGGCGGCCGGCAACGAATCGCAGGTTGGCCAGAAGCTGGCTGTAACCTTCCGGCGATGCCAGCGACTCCAGGCAGACGGCGTTGTTGCGGCCGCCGCCAAGATCGTGACGGCCGGCGCAGGTGCGATAGCGGACCAACACCTTCGGGTCCGCCGGCGCGTGCGAGATTTCGAAGTACAGCGCGTCGGTGTGCAGCGCGAAGACGTCGACCAGGCGGCGACGCTGGCGACGCGTGCGGATCGAATATTCCCGTTGACGCAGCGCCAGGTCATTGGCGACGCGACGCAGAACGCGTGAAGCATCACGTTGCAGGATTGCGCCGGCGGCCGTGTTCGACGGGCAGCGGCTTCGGGTAAAGGATTGAGGAATCTTCATCGTTGGTGTCCTATGAAAGAGTGCGGTACACCAACCCCAGCGGGACGGTGTCCCGCGATGGGTATGGTCTGGGCATGCCAGACAAAGCTCGATGCGTCGGTGACGCGATCAAAAGCGCTTGCCCAACTGTTGGCAGTTGGGCAAGCCCTCTCGGGCTTGCTATGGGATGGAGCGCCGCGGACTAGCGCTGGAGCTGCGGCAGCGGAACACGCGCGGTGACGCGCAACAGCCCCTTGCGTTCGGGCAGAGGTTTCTCCGGGTGTGCGTCATCGAAGAACACCACCACTCGGTGATCCTGATCGACATACCCGAAGCGAAAGCCCGGGACGCAGCTGGAACCCGAGAGAGCGTCGCTCGCCTCGCCGGGATTTGGGTACTTCGAGGAAGTGCAGCGGATGAGATTTTGTTCGCTCATGATGGGTCGGCTAGACGGGCAGTACTGCCGCCTCGCGTTGCAAGAATTGTTGGCCCGCCTCCCGGATCAACTCCGTCGTGATGCCCTGCATGTAGCTGGGAATCAGGAACGGAACGATCGAGGGATGCGAACTGAATTCGAAGAAGAAGACGGTGGAACAGCGGCCACGCGTCAGGTGGCTGAAGACTTCCAGCGTCCGGTGATCCCGACGATAGACAGCCAGATCGTCTGTGGTTGGGGTGGCCATTGAGTGGAGGGGGAGCAGCGTTGGCAGCGCCAACAGGGCGGTGACCGCCTTGCGGCGGCCACCAAGAGGATCAGCGGGTCAGGCGAAAGCCCGCCGCGCTGGAGATCATGTACAGACGCTCCCGAGCCACAAACTGCTGCGTGGCATCCTGGGTAACGACCAACGTTCGCCCAGCATCCGTGCGAACGATGACTTCTACGCCCGGGCGCTTGTTCAGCACCTGGGAGACTTGCTGCGTGATCACACCGCCCACGGCGCCGGAGACTGCGCCGGCGACATAGCGGCCATTGCCGTTACCGATGGAACGGCCACCGAGGAATGCGCTGATGCCTGCCCCGATGAGACCGGGCATGCCGCTTGATGCGGACATGTAGCCATCGTCACCAGTGATCGTGACATTGCGAACGCGAACAACAGTGACCTGCTCGGCATCACCGCGGCGCATGACTTCCATGCCGCGGTAGACGTCGGGCGAGCTCTATTGAAGAGCGCATCCAGATGCTAGAACGCAGAAGGCGACGAGAGCAGCGGAGAAAAAGGACTTGAACATGATGGGCCTCGAAAAAAACGGGCCCATCACACCTACGGGCGTGAGGGCCCGTAAGGGGGGGAGAAGAGATACCAGCCAAAGACTGGTGTGAATCGATGCGCCTAAGACGCGGAAAGCAAGGGCATCGTAGCAGCTTGCTTTGGCGCCGGAAAGGGGCCGTCGACACGCATTTTGAAAAACTCGCAGCATCCCCGAAAAGGCACCGGCCGGCTACCCCCTTTCGGGTCCGACTGTTGCCTTCACAGCGGCAACGATCAGATCAGGCGTCCGAGGCTTTCCCTCTATCGCTCTTGATTCGGGTCCTGTCGAAGCCCTTTCAACGGCTCCATGCCGAAGGCATGGAGAAGCGATCCGTCCACGGCCAAAGCGAGTGGAGTGAGTCCGTACAGCACTGCGACACACGCGATGGCTGCGCACGCGGTCTCGACGTACCTGCCATCATCCAGCAGCGGCAGGATGGTCCGCATCCCGATAATCGCGAAGCCACCAGCCCCGCATATCGCGGCGCCGAGTGCGATCAGCTTGCAGAACAAGCGCACGAACCACTCGCCGAGCTGCATTTCAACGTGCTCACGCATTATCCGTTCTTCCGATCAACCTTCCGCCTTACCGTCTGCCACCATCCAGGCCATGGCAACCAGCAAAGCGATCAGCGTTGAAACCCACCAGTACGAACTAAACGAATAGCGATCAACCTGCATCCACAAAAGACTACCAACCGCATCAACTAACCCCGGCAGCGCATATTTTGCATTCATCGTCGTTGTCCTATTTCGTCAGCCCGCGCGGTGCCGGCGTCTTTCCTTCGCACTTATCACTGGTCCTGTAGGCCGCCACCTTGCGAATGTGCTTGCTCCCGCTGGGGCGATGCCCGGTCTGGTGAGGCAACGGCTCTGTCGGGAAAGGAAGCACTTCGCGGCAATGCTTGCAGCTATAGCCGTTGCCGTGTTCACACAGCGGCGAGAGTGGTTCGTCCCAGTGTGGCGGCCGGCGACTCGGCATGTTTCTTTCTACCGCCCAATGAGAAGGTCACGCAGATGCTGTTCCTGCTCTTGCCGGTCGAGCACGGACTGCGGAAAGTTCTCTTTCAGCCCCAGCCAGATCCGGCCAAGGTCGTCTGCGTAGGAATGGAGTCCTTCGGAACGAACCTGTTCAATGAACATCATCAGGTCCATCATCGACTTTCCAACCTTGGGGCCCTGCGCGACCAGCACCTTGCCTGCCTTCATCGCCTGCACCGCAGACGCCCAGTCCGCACACCCTGCCCGGCGCGCAAATGCATCGCACGGATGCACGATCTTGGCGCCTGGCCCGAACATCGCTTCAACCAAGTCGGTCGGCTTCGACAAATCCACTTTGAACGGTGCTGCGACAGGCTGGCTGGCCAGGTGCCCCAGCAGGTGCTGCGGATCGGTACTGTTGTTCGCAATTGACATGGTCTGTTTCCTTCTACCGGCGCAGCCGGCGTTTTTCCTATCCCGGTATGACGAACGATGCGACTGCCGCCGCAATGCACAGGGCGATCACGCCGAATGAAACCGATCGATTGAATGGTGCAATCACCCCCAGGCTGAAAGCCGACATGAAGAGCACTCCGATGAGTGCCAATCCGATTTGGCCAAGTAGTGTTGTTGGCATAGCCTGCGCCCTTGTTTTATTCACCCTTTCCTTCTACCTGCGTAGCCGACGCGCGAAGCGCACACACGCCGAAAGAAGTTCCTAGCCGGTCTACGTAGTCGCAAACTGTTGGCAGTGTTAGTTTGATTCGCCTTTCACAAGGCGCAGAAGGCGCGCTCGCTCGGTTTCGCGCGGCCCAATAGCAGCGGGCACGCCATATCCAACCGGCGCGGCCTTGGCCCACATGCCCATCAGCCGCTCCCGATCAGCGAGCATGATCGCCCCACGCTCTTTCACCGCATCACGAACGGCTGCGCGGTACACGGGTGAGCCCGCCGTATAGCCGTCCGCCAGGATGCGGTACGTCACGGCATCAACTTCGCGGCGTTGCTCTGCGGGATTCGAGATGACGCCAAATAGCACCAGCACCGCATTCAGTGCGATCGCCACGGCGGCGCATTGCACCATGAGGGCGAGAATCCGCCACCTGAGTGGCTTTTTGGGCTTGGGTTCGGGGTTCATTGTGTGCACCAGACATTCCGAATGGTCGTTCGTACGCTCTCACAACGCAGACGCGCGACTTCGCACGGCAAAGGCCGTGGGCGCACTGGTGGCACGCCCACGACCTCAACTCGACACGGCGCCGCCATCACCGGGAGCTTAAGCACGGCGAGGCTCATCTGCTCGCTTGCGAGGACCGCGCCAGACCTGGAAGACACCCACCGCCCCCAAGCCTGTGGCCACGACAAGAGCCGCAAACATCGACCGCTGCAGCACGCGAATGGTGCTCTCGGCACCGGCGATCGCTCGATAGACCTCCTCCGCGATCGGGCCCGGCGTGCTGGCAAGCAGCGTATTGAAGAGCACCAGCTCCAGTTCGTGCGTGGCCGAAACCAGTTGATCCGCCAACACGAGCGCAACGCTTGGAGCTGACATCAGGGCCGTCAGTAACAGTCGGCCCAATCCCCGCTTCGCGCGCTGACGCAGAAAAGGCGCCCCGGCACCACGCCAATGCTCCGTCCCGATGTTATGTCTCCCCGCGTTCATCGCGCTGGCTTAGGGGGCCGGGAGGGCTTCGGGCTTGACCGCTGACTCGCCATTCAAGGGCAGACCACTTCCCTTGTGCATGCCATCGCGAATCAGATTGGCCAGCAGCACTTCCACGAGAGTACCGCCACCACTACCGCTGCCGCCGGTTGCAACGACATCCGGCACCAGCTTCATCCCGGAGCCGGCAAGCGCCTCCGCGACCTGGACGACGGCGTAGTTGCCGCTCTCCATCGAGTCGATCTTCTGCTTGATGACGCTGGCCTCCGCGGTACCGATGGCCTCGACCTTCGCGGCCTCCGCTTCACCCACCAGCCTGACCACCTTGGCGTCCGCTTCCGCGTTGATCGTCTTAGCTTGCGCTTCACCCTCGGCCTGCTTCACCGCCGCCCGAGCGTTGAACTCCGAGATGGACACCTGACGCTCTGCGTCGACCACCTTCGCCTGGGTATTGGCCAGGGCCGTCGCTTGCTCCAGCTCCTGACGGACGGCTTGGGCTTGCTTCTGGGTTTCGAACGTGACTCTCTCCTGCTCGGCCTGCTTCCGGTCGGTCAGGGTCTGCATCAGCTGCTCGGGTGGCACGATGTCGCCGATCAGCGTGTCAACCGCGCCGACGTTGTACTCAGCCAGCGCGTCACCGATGGCCTTTCGGGCGTCGTCCTGACGCTTCGACCGCTCACGCAGGAAGTCGATGATGTCGGAGGCCTGGGCGCTGTTACGGAAGTAGTTGCCAATGGTCGGTTCAAGGACCTGCGTCACCAGCGCGGACATATCACCGAATCGGGCAATGACCTTCGGAGCATCGTTGCGCGGAATGTGGATGATCTGGCTGACATCGAGGTTGAACTTGAAGCCATCTGCCGAGCGTACCGTGATGGTCGACAGATTGGCGTCGAGCTTGTGGGCCTCCGATTTCCCTGCCGCCCAGTTCAGCACGACGTTTGCGGTCGGCACATTGCGGATCTTGTGGGTGTAGGGATTGATCGGATACTTGCCCGGATCGAGCGGCTCGGCCCATACTCCCTTCTCACCACGCGAGACGAGGTTGGCATGCTTGAAGGAATCGCCGGAAACGTCCCGTCCCTCGTTGCCGACATAGGCGATCACCACGCCGACGTGGGCAATCGGTACCTCGGTCATATCGACGACGTCAACGGTGGCGAAGCGCGGGTTGATGAAGTAGCGGCCGGCGAGGAGCACCTGTTCCTGCAAACCCTTGCAGCCCCCGTTCTGGATGAACGCCTGCGGATTCTGGAACATGTTGTGGTCAGGCACTTCCGGGCCAGCGATTTCGCCCCGCCCCAAGGGCTTGCCTTCGCGCGTAGTCACGATGCCGACTTTGTTGTCGGGAATGTCCACCACTTCGGCCACATTGACATCGAAGAGTACCGGGTTGATGCGATAGGAACCCGGGGCGATGATGCCACTCTGCGGCCCACGCTCACCACCGTTTTCCAGGAACGAAGCGCCATCCTGGTAGGAGTCACACACTACCTGCTTGGCGATTACGCGGCCCGCCGGCAACGGTGAGCCGTCACGGGCTTCCACGACGCCGATCTGGCTGGGCGGGATCGTGATGGTATCCGCGAGCGTGACCTTGAACAGCAGGGGATTGACCCGATACGTGCCCGGCGGAATTACATCGATCTGCGGGCCACGTTGGCCATCTCCCTCGAGGAACTGCCGCGCGTCCTGAAACATGTCGCAGTTGATGCGTTTCGCAAGAATGCGGCCGCTCGGCAGAGGATGGCCGTCACAGGCTTCGACGACCCCAACCTTCCCCACCGGGATCGTCACGAACTTCTTCAGCTCAACTGCGTACTGCCACGGCCAGAGCGCCCAATGGAGGCCCGGGGCGAGCGTGTCCGCCTGGTAACCAGCTTCGCCGGTCAGCGCCAAGATGCGCCCGTCGGGGAGACTGCGGTTTGAGCCGAAGAGAACGAATTTCTTCGTCACGACGCCAATGCTGTCATCGGGGACGATGATGACGCCAAACAGCCAGAGCACTTGGCGGTAGGCTGCTGCGATACTGATCACTGCGATTGCACCCACAATCTGCCAAATATGACCGAGGAGGTAATCCATAGAGAAATCCAGGTTCTTGTGTGTTCTGCACTGCCAGGAACATGTTCCTGGTCAGGAGTTGCAAACCCTTTGGGGGCAACGGCGTTGTGCGCGCAAACCTTGGCACCGCCGCAACACGATTATGTCTGTCGCGCAGAACAGAATGATCGACAAGAGCCCTGTTTTTTCTGCCGCCTTTCTTCGGATTCAATGGCTGGCATCGGGTATGGGCTTGGCCGGCCCACTATCCGAACACTGGCACTGCGAGCACTTCACCGAGGACGCGTCCGGCAGTAGCTGCTCCCCCCAGGCGGCAGGAAGAAGCTCGGTGCGTTCTCGCTCTTCGCCTCTTCGATCATCTCGCGTCCCCGCTTGCTCAAGATTTCGAACGTGTCAGGAGTAGCGCCCGAGACTGTCATCTGTCGAGATAGCCAGCGCTTCGAGCCCCATGGCAGCTGCAGCAGCATCCGAGGCTCTCTGATCCGGAGCGTCATCGCCCCAGTTCCCGGACGTCCCAGCGCCCGAGAATTGTCCATGTGAATCAGTCGGCATGCCATGATGATACGAGTTGAGCGCACTGAGTAGCAGCGTTCTCAGGCTGGTCGGAACATCTGTCGCCATGTACAGCCAGAGATCAAAATCATCGCTGTCGCTGGACAGCTTGTCGCTTCCGACGAACTGCTGTCTGGAAGGCATTGAACTGGTCTGCTGACGACGAGAATTCAATGCTGTCCTCTCGCGAGCAACATCGGCAATCTTCCTGATCTGTGCCTCTGCCTGGGCGGGCAACGGCACCTTCTTGGCTTTCACCTGCCCAAGCAGGGCGAGCAGATCCGCGCTCTGCTCGGCGGAAGCCGTGGACTGGGCAATGTGCGCATCCAGCTCCGCGTTGGTGCGCTCTATCTCGGCGTCAATGCGAGGCAACCCATGCCCGCACCGGGAATGAGTTCCCGGTGGGATGAAAGCCAAGATGCCCCGAAGAACGTGGCAAGGCCTGTTGGTAGCACCGTGTGGCGCGGAATCGATGCGCGAGAAGCGCGAGATAAGAAGGCAGGATATTCGATGCAAAGGAACACGCACCAGAGGCACGTTCTGCGCACTCCTAGGCAACCTCGCGCAGCGGCTGCAGCACAACATCCCGGTCGACTCTCAATGCCGCTCAGAAAGAAAAAAGGCCATCCTTCGGAGGATGGCCATGTTCAATCAAGCAGCAATTCGCGGCGGCTTCTGCGCCTTGCGCATACTCGGCACGTACCCGAATCGCGCCCATGCCTCCGGGTCTACCGGGAGCGGACTCGTGCGCCCCGCTTCGAGATTTACAAACACACCGCTGTACTGCAGCGTCCCGGTGCGGAACAATGTCCAAAGCAAATTGAAGGCTTGCACTGCAATCGCCTGGTTGATGACCAGCGACTGCTTGCGCAGCGCATCCTCCATCGAACAAGACGGCGCCGTGTCCTTTGCATCGCGCTTCGGATCAATCAGCTCAGGAAACAGGTCGCCGACGTGAGGTAGGCGATGTTCAGCCCGGCCGCGAACTTGGCCAAGGATGACTTGACCACGATCGGTCTCATTGCCGCAATCGAGATAGTAGCCGCCCGTGCCGCGTTGCATGGCCTTGAGGATGGCCTTTCGCGCCGCCCTCGTATCCACACATCCAACGACCAAATCACAGCAGAACCGATCATTGGCATTGATACGCTGCACTTCCGCCTGCCAGTTGGTGCCCATGAGCACATTCAACCGATTGACCAGAAGAGCAGCCTTGTGCCGACCGACATCCGCTGGATAGAAGCCCTGGCGGCCGACGTTGCTCTCACTGACCGTGTCATCGTCATAGACGACACAGTCGATACCACCGGGATGGCCAAGTTCGAGCATGGCGTGATGGAGCCGCGCCAGACTTGGGATAACCGCACTCCCCGTTCCGCCGGCGCCTACTACAGCAATGCGCCATGCCCGCTCTGTCATCGCGCGAGGGATGCTATGCGTCATTTTGGTCACACAACCTCCCGAATGCCGAACTTCTGCCTCCAGGCGGCCGGTATGTCGTGGACACGTTCGAAGATGCCCTTGACGCACAACCTTAACGCCATGGACGGGCGAATGCTTGCGCAGTTGCCCAGCACGAACGCAAATTTCACGTCGTGCCTGTCGTCCTGATTGTCGGTTCCCGAGAAGAAGGCTTCAAACGTGCCATGGGAATGGCAGTCCATGACCAAGTGCTCGTTTTCCTGCAGCACCGGCCGGTCGTAACGCAGATGTCCGGAGCCGTGATCCAAGATTGCGACAGGGACGAGCCGGAACTCGCACGAGACGCCATTCCAGACGATCCAAGCACCGGTTTCGTTCGGCATCGACGCACGCGCCATCTCGCCAAACTGGCCAACCAGTTCAGCTGGAAGTTGACCGCATGGCAACTCGGTCTCCTCATTGACAGTCCCGTAGGGGACGGCAGTTTCGACTTCGTAGCTTGCGATCTTGCGAACTACCCGCAGCCACGGGCGAACCACTTCGAGGAACACGCCGTTGGTTCCCACCAGCAGGCGTTCACCACTACCAGACAATGGTGTCAGGCTACCGAATTTCGGCACCATGATCGTCGGGAAAGACGCTTGCAGCGTCATGTCCATCGGATGCATTTCAACCTCCAACTTTGCCGGCGATGAGATCACCGAGCGATTTCTTCAACGGAATGAGCACTTCCTTCGGGTACTCGGCAAAGTTGCCATCGAGCATCTCCTTCCAGAAGGCGTACACACCTCTTTCGAACTTGACGCGTTGGGCGCCGCGGTTTGGATGCGTGAAGGCCGACGAGAAGAAGGCTTCTTCCCAACCGGCAATCGAAGCGACATCGATCTGCTTCGGAACCTGCGCAGAGCCGATGCAAATCCTTCCCACGTCCCACGTATTGAAGTACGGCGGCTCGTGCAGCATGGATTCCGGCGTCGGCCTGACGTCCTCCATCAAGGCAAACACGCTGAACCCGTCATTGGCCGCCTGGAACACCAAGCCCGGGTGCGGCACTACCGCACTGCGCGTACCCAATTCTTTGCATTGAAAGAACACCCGGCGAATCGCCGGCGGGCACCACCACGTTACGGCGCGCGTGCTCACGGACAGTACGTTCGGCGTCAGGAACTCGCCCTTCGGCAACGCTGACAAAGCAACCTGGGTCACAGCGTGAATGAGTGCTCGCCGATTGAGCGGAACACCCGGGCCGATTGCAGGCTTTCGAGTCCCCGCCTCGTGAGTGATGCGGTGTGCCGTCGAGTATGTGAACTGCCCCTCGGCCGGCCCATACAGCAAAATGGCCCCTTGCAGGGCCACGTCATGAGACCGACTGGCGGTCAAGATCTTGGCCATGGGGCCTCCTATCGTGAAATGATGGTCAGTAATTGGTCGAGAGCCTTTACGATCTCGAACATGCGCGACAGGTCCTCATACTGCTTGGGCACCTGTTGCGGGTCGCTCGCCAGCGGAATCAGCACCTGGTACATCGTCGCCTCTCCGCTATTGCTAATGCATTCGAAATGGTCATCCAGCAGTTCGCCGATCCACTCTTCGGAAAACACCGCAATGGAAGCGGCCGAATATGCAGGTTCGGCCCATTGCGAATGTTCGAAGAGCTTCGAGCCCTTGGCGCGCTGCAGTGCATCTTCCAGCTGCAGCATCGCGCGGCATACCCGCTGAATCCAGCGACTTGACGAACGCGCCAGCTCCAGCACCTCCGACCTCTTGAGAACGGACCGCCGAGGGCCTTTCCGGCCCTTGCGCTTGCCGCGCTCGGGGAACATTTCTTCCGGCGCCAGGACCGGACGAACATTGGAAGGCAGGTAGCGCTCGATGTCCTCACTGTCAGCCCCAAGGCGATCAGCAAGACTCTCCCTCGCGTTCTCGTCGGACACACCCTCATCCCAATCCCACCACCACCTGGCGAACATCTCCAGGAAGTAACTCGGTGTGCGCAAGAAGAGCGAGTTGCAGGACGCTTCGTTGATCAGCGCCATCACAGAGCACAAGAGCCCGGGGTGGGCGCGCTGCAGTGGGTGCATCCGTGCGCCAATCTCGAAGATCTGCTCATGAGGCAACTCGATCGCCAAGTACAACGGCGCCGAGAGGTCCGTCTCCCATCCAAACTGATCGACCTGATCGCGTGCTGCCGCCTGGTCGAGCAAAGCGAACCCAAACAGAAGCCGCTTGCACGTCGGTGTGCGTCGCCGCAGCCACGCGAACATCGCCTCTGCGAACATGTCACCAGCATTGCCGCTGGAGCGAGCGTCGCGCGGCGAGAGCGGACCAGCCTCGAAATGCGCCCGTATCAGACCGGTAAGGTCTCCCTCGTCGGTATGCCGAAGGCGTGCAATCGCTGGAACGCATTGTGAAATGGCCGGGAGTGTTAGAAAACCATCGGCAGCTCTATGTCCGGCAGGGGAATCGAATCGACATGCCGCCCCGCCGGTGAGGCTTTCACTGAAGCCTGATAAACCTTGGCAAGAATCGAACAACACGATTCCACCTCCTCATCATGTAGAAAAACCGCCCTATCGGGCGGTTTCTCAGTTCCATTGATGCTGACCGGATCGGCCAACGCATTCATCAGATCGCGCTTACGCATGGTTGCCCTTTGCGCCCGCGGCACGCACGAACTTGTACACAGCGTTTTCCCCCTTGTACTCCGGACCCTCCACGGCTGCCGTGGTGAGTTCGGGATACTGGGCGGTGTACATGTCGCGCACTTGGTCCGGAGTGAACTGCGTTCCCGGATCGGCAAGCGTCATGCCGTTGTAGGAAAACTCGCGCTTGACCGTGTTGATGGTGATAGCCATGGCTTCTCCTTAACCGAGCAGATCAGCGAGGGAGGTGCCAGACGATTTTTTGTCGCCTTGCGCATCTTTAGCTGACGAACTCGTGCTACCGGACGTCGTTTCAGTGACCTCAACATCGACCACACCATCGTCATCGTCGTCGTCCATGCCTTTCGACTTGGGCGCCGGCAACTTCGGATTGGCGCGATTGGATGTCGCGAGGGCCTTGGTCGCCTTGTTCGACTGAGCAGCGGTAGCCGCTTGAATCACCGCCTTCGTGGACTCGACCTGTTCGGCGAGACCCTGGCGGGCCTGCGTCACACCACCGATCGCATTGGCAAACTCAGCATCCAACTCCGCCGGCGTGGCCGTCAGAGCAATCGGCGCAACCAGGGCTGCGTCGTCCGGCTTGCTGACGGTCGGCGCGACGACCACGGTCATCTCGTCACCCTGCATTGAAAGGGTGATAACAACCTTGTCGCTCGCCTTCACGAGCGGCACCAGTTCTTGAAACATAGGGATTTCCTTGAAAATGAATGGGATGGGGAAGCGAGGCGTGGTCAGAACTTCAAGACCTTGGGCACCTTGCCCGTGTAGTCAAACCCGTCTACCTTGAGGAGGGCCTCAATGACTTCGAGCTTCGATTGGTTGAACAGCTTGGAAAAGCGATCGCCGAGCGCGTTGCGCATGCCCAGCTCGTCGGCGAGAGCCTTCAACTCCGATTTGGTCAGGAGTTCCAGAAAATCCTTGGATTTCTGAAGGTTCCAGTGCTTGGTCAGGTCGAGCGCGTGGTACTTGCAGAGCGACGTCAAGACAGGCACATCGATTCCTTCGATCGCGGCAAGCGCGAGCGAGATCGTCAGATTGAGCCGCTTGTCAGTAGCCAGGCCGGCCACAGAGATAAGGTTCTTCGAGAGATCGGTGGGAGAGCTGGTCTCGTCCGCGATCCGTTCAAAGAGCGTCCCCATCTTGTCGCTGGTGATGGTGCGTGCATGACCGGACAGCGAAAGTGCGAGGAGATAGTGGTTGGCCGTTGCTTCGTTGGCCGCCACCTCCCGGCGTAGCGCCTTGCGCCACACCCCTTGTCGGTAGGTCTTCACCTTGTCCGACTCGGCAATCGACGTGGCCGCGTGTTCGGCCTTTCCGCCCTTGTCCGCGCCCTCCTTGGCCGGCGCGGCTTTGGGGCCCTTAACAGTAGACGGCGCTTCAGCGCGCTCGGCCTTGATCCTCGCTGCAACCTTCTTGGCATTGCAGGACGGATCAAAACACTGACCACGGAAGACCTTGCCCAGGCTGTCCGGCAGACCACTCACCGCGGCGCCGAAATTCTGGCAGCCGTGACATGCTTTCGCCTGTTCGGCACCGACTCCCGTCGGTCCCTCCACCTGCAATTGCACGCGCGTGTGGTTGTCGCCAGCGCGGACGATACGGATAACCGGGTATTCGTCCTTCAGGCCGTACGAGATACCTTCCAGCTGCGTCTCGGTCTTGCCCTTGTAGCAGGTCGGGTTGGTACAGCTACCGGAGGAAATCGCCTCGGAAAACATCACCGACTGCAATTCCGAGTTGTGCGCGCATGTCGCACACTCGCTCTTGTCGAAGATCGCGTCCTTCAGGTTGCAGGCAGCTTGTTCGATGGCCTTCTTGAGGTCCGCCACCGTCTTTTTCTCTTGCAGAATGATCGGCAAGAACAGGTCCTGCTTTTCCTTCGTCAGGGTCGCAAGCAGCTCGGCATGCCCAAGCTGGATGGAACGCGTGTTCAGCGCGTCCAGCACCGCAGGACTGCAGTTCATTAGCGCCAGCCGGCGGTCGAGGGTCGATCGCGGCCAGCCGAGTTGGCGGGCAGCTTCATCGCGGTCACCTTTCAGGTCCCCAACGATGTCCGCGGCCGCAACGGCTTCTTCAGACGGCGCCATGTCGGCGCGCTGAACGTTCTCGATGAGCGCCAGCCGGCGCGCTTCCCCTTCCGTCATCTCACGGATGACAACGGGCATGTCGTAATCGTCACCGCAGGCAGCTTTCGCCCCACGGTACCGGCGCTCGCCAGCGACCAGTTCGTAGGTGCCGTCCTCAAGAGGGCGCACCAGTACAGGTTGAATTACGCCATCCTCACGGATGGACTCCGTGATCTCCGCCATTTTCGCGGGATCGAAGTACTTCCGGGGGTTCTTGCCCGGCCGGATTTGGCCGAGTTTGACGGTGACGCTCTGTTGGTTTTCTTGCATTTGTGGGTTCTCCAGGGATGGAAAAGGGGAACCCGTTGCCGCACCGGGAACAGGTTCCCGATGGGATGGAAAATGAAAGCGAGGGCCACCGAACCGCTGGCCCTCGGACAACCGCGAGACGCTGCGCGTCCTGCGATCAGGAGATCGATGCGTCAAAGACGCGGAGTGAGCTTTGAGAATACCGGAAACACGTCTGCGGTGCCAGACAGCGGATCCCCCTCCGCAGATGGGGACCCGCTCTTGCGCGAGGCCGGCCAGTGGCCAACCTAGAACAACGACAATTGCTCACGTTGCCGGGCAATTTCAGCGTGCTGTTGCGGCACCGCTTCAATGATGGCCGGCGCTTGCGGCGGTTCAATCGCCTCCAGAATCGACAGGACCGTACCCATTTCTGCGGGCACGAAATTGCGTTCGGAATCAACGGGCGGGGAGGTTTCCTGGCTACGCTCACGCGCAGCCAGTTTCCGGTTCCACCCGCCAAGCACGTGCGCTGGTGTGTACCAAACCTCGCGCTCCTCAAGCATCAATGAGTTGCCAAGGATGACAACCGCAGGGATATGGAGCAAGGCCAGCTGCACATACGTCATGTGTACGCACCGTGGATCGATATCGATGCACGTTGCATGCATGGCCGTCTGGTAGTTGTGGCCCGCCTGATGCATAGCCTCCGCCATTGCGATCACCATGCCACCAGCGCCGCAGGTTGGCTCCATCACGGTGATGAAGCCATGTTCCGCGACGTCCGGATCATGGTCATTGACCTGCATCGCAGCCATCATGCTGGATACCGAATAGGGCGTGAAAAACTGCCCCGCCCTATCGTTGCCCAGCTCAAGCAGCATGTAGGTGTGACCAAGCACATCGCCAAAGCCACCGGCGACTCTGACCGGCGCCGGCGACCCGGGAAGGACATCAGTCATCCGGCGCTCGTAAGTGAGCACGAGGTGGCCAAGCATCTTCGGGAACTGGTCCACTTCTTCTTTGGTGTACTTCTTGACGATCTCCATGTACCGAGCCTCTCGGCCGTCTCGCTGAGCGAGATCGACCGCATTGCTGAGGCTCAGTGCGGACATCTCAACGAAGTCGGAGAACACATCGCTTGCGCGGTGACGGTACCCGAAGGCCTTGATCAAATCGACCAAGGCCTTTTGGTGTTCGTCGGCGGTCTCCAGGTGCCGGCGTTGTGCTGCCCTGCTCATTGCAGAGCCCCAACTCGCACATTGAAGCGCTGGTTCAGCGATGCGCAAAAGGCATCCATGTCGGGGACCGCGCCAATAGCCAGAGCGGCTTTGATGTCGGCTTCAGCGACCCGGAGTTCCGATTCCACATCGATAGTCGATGCCACACTAGTCGAAGCATTGCTGCGCACAGTCTCCACAACAGCACGTGCAATTCGCACACAGAACAGCTCGAACTCGTGTGTTACCTCAGCTTCTTTCCTGATCCGCGTTGCACGCAACGATGGATCGAGGATTGGCAAGGCCTCCTGTTCGAAACGAGCCACCACCAGGTAGCTTTCGAAGGCTTTGAGCTGTGCTTCTTTGAAACGCTGAATAACGGCGTTGAACATGGAACGTCTCCAGAAAATGGACGAGAGACGTCCCTGCTGGGACGGCTCCCAGCGGGGAAGAAGATGGAACGACCTGACCGACCAGCGCTAACGAATCGGCGTGCGTAGGCACACCGCGACGTAGCGAAGTTCGCTCAGGTGTTCAAGGGAAAGACCGGCCGCAGAATGCGAACGATAGGCCGACACGTGCAGTGTCGGAGATGAAACCGGACCCTACAGCTGTGGGGGAAACAAGATGTAGGCCGCCCAGATGGCGGTCAAAATCGATGCGTCGTAGACGCGGCAAACCGTTTCAGAATATCGCAGTTGCTCTGCATTTTCCAGCAGCTGCGCGCACGCGCGCCCAGCCCGCTACCACCTTCCTGGCATCGGCCGCGTCATTGCAGCGCTCCGCAAGCGATTGACGACGGCCCAGCGATAGTGGTCCTTCTCCTCTGGTTCTTGCATCCCTGAGAAGTCTGGCATCAACCCCGCCAGCAGGCCCGGTGCGTCCTCACGAAGCACGCCGTCAGCGATGAGCTTGTTGCGTAGTAGCTTGGAGACGCTCCAGCCAATCTCCTTGAACGCCACATAGTCCCAACGAGCTGGAATGAGGTCCTCGCTGAACCACGCTTCGCCGCCGTGCCCAACAACCCCCACCACAGTGTGGTGTATGCCTTGCGAATCCGAATGCACGCGCGCCTCGAACCGCAGCACATGCGGCTCCGGGAACCAGAAGACGCGATCCAGCATGCGCGCGAAGGCCTGCGCCTCAATGCTGGCCAGTGCCTGGTCTTCAGCCTCCCCAAACTGGGAGCAGGGTTCGGCCTTTGGGCGGCCGCCTATTTCAACTTCTCGCATGTCGTGTGCTGTGGTGTGGGAATGCGGCGAAAGCCCACGCGAATATCGAGCTTTTGCTTGATTCGATCGTCGTTGCCCGCCCCAAAATCGTACCGGCCAGTTCGCTCAACCGGCGCCATTGACTTCGCAGCCATGCCGGTAACTTGGAACCATATCCCGATGGTTTTCCGACATGCGCTTCACACGTTATCTCCGTTACTACCCGATCGATTTTACCTCGCGCCGCGAGGCCGCTTTCGCTCGCAAGCAGGCCCGCGAGCGTGCGCGCTATCCCCTGTTTCCCGAGCACATAGCCGAGTCACAACGCACCGTCGCTGACGAAATCGCCCTGCGCCAGCGTCGTTCCGACAGTCTGGAGCTGCGTATGCGCGCGCTCCAGGCCAAACACTGGCGCAAAGGTCGCAGCATGTACTTCGCCCAACCGGCGGCCGTTCGTGCCCACATCCAGGAAGCGTGGCGAGCATGGCGTGGCCCCACCACTCCCAACAACTTCATCTATGTAGTTGAGCAGCAAACCGGCGAGGGCGAGCGCCGCCGTGCGGCGATCCGGGAGAGGGATGCGGCGTTTCGCGCGTCTCTCGTTGACACACAACTGACCCTCGCCTGACATGCAGCCTACCGAAGAGCAAACCGCTGTCGTTGATGCGTCCTTGGATGGCGAACCGTTGAAGGTTGACGCTCGTGCGGGCGCCGGCAAGACCTCCACCCTAGGCCTCGTCTCGACCGCCAAAGGGCGGGCTCGTGGTGTCTATTTGGCCTTCAATCGCCTCATTGCGGAGGAGGCCAAGCGCAAGTTCCCTTTGTCCGTGCGGTGCGGAACGGTCAACTCCCAGGCATACAGATCCGTATCGGCCGACATCACCCGGAAGCTCCGTAATCCGTTGGAGCCCAACTACCTCCTCGCAGAGCGATTCGGCCTACAGCCTATCAAGGTCCCGACAACGATCGGGAAGAACCTTGAACTGACCTCCGCCAAGCTTGGCCGGATGGTGCGAGACGGCTTGGCCAGGTTCTGTGGCTCTGCCAAGCCGACGCCGCTCGATTGGCACATCCCGGTCGATCCGCTGATCACCGAGCAAGCGGCTGAAGCGCTACGCCATGCGCTGCTGCCTTCGGTCGTCAAGCTCTGGGAGGAATCACAAAACCCCCAATCCCCGGGCGCTATCTCCCACGACGTGTACGTCAAGCTGTGGCAGTTGAGCCGGCCGACCATCCCTGCCGACTACATCCTATTCGATGAGTCGCAAGACGCAAACGGCCTGATGCTTTCGGTGCTTCGACGCCAATCGGCCCAGGTGATCTATGTCGGCGACCCGTACCAACAGATCTACGAGTGGCGCGGTGCCGTCAACGCGATGGACCACATCAAGGCGCAGAAGCGTGCGCTGACGCTGTCCTTCCGCTTTGGCGAGCCGATCGCTGCGCTGGCGACCCGCATCCTGCGCACGATGGACGAGGAAGTGCCCGTCAGGGGCCAGGCCAGCATTGCATCGCGTATCCACAAGGACATCTCGCCGAGCGAGCTGAAGGTCAACGCCGTGCTTTGCCGCAAGAATGCAACGGTGCTGTCCTATGTCGCCGATGGTCTCCAACGCGGCGAAAAGGTCGCGATCCGCGCCAATATCCGCGACATCATGGCCTTCCTGGACGGCGCCGAACGGCTGATGTGCGGCCAGCGGACCGACTATCCGACCGCGCTATCCCTGTTCGCCAACTGGTCGGAGGTGCAGGACTACGCCGACTCGTTTGCCGGGCGAGACCTGAAGCCGTTCGTCAAGCTGATCGACGATGAAGGCATCCCCTACGTCCGCCAGCTGCTTAGCACTGTCAGCCCAGAGTCCGAAGCCGATTACGTGGTCTCGACCATCCATCAGGTCAAGGGCCTTGAGTACGACTCGGTCCGCATTGCCGGCGACTTCAGGTTCAAGACGGACGACGACGGCAAGTACACGATGGACACGGAAGAGAAGCGCCTCCTCTATGTCGCACTCACGCGCGCCAAGCGCAACCTGGACATCACTGCCATCCAAGTTGACATGCACAGAATGTTCCGGGATGCCGGGGTGTAAAGGGGCACACCATGATCAAGATCCGGATCGGCCCGTCCGACTTCGACCTTGCTGAGGTGCTGGAGAACCCGGGCCGCTACACAACCCAGCTCGAGCGCGCCAAGCGAATTCAAGGGTTCGCCGAGTGCGGCTGCACAGAGCATGCCCCTCGGCCGAAGCTCGTCATCCGGCGCCTCCGGTCGGCGTTCATCCTGGCGCGCTGGCCAGATGCCAACTACAAGCATCGTCAGGGGTGCCCGTTTCAGGAACGCAAAGGCCACGCCACGGCGACGGCAAGAACCAAGGGCCCATTCCAAACCCGGAACGGCAAGCACCTCATTCAGCTTGATCTGTCCTTGGAGGTTACACAGCCCGGCACCGGCCAGCCTGGCCCGCGATCACCCCAGGCCTCCAGTGCGCCGCGAGCGCATCGCCGATCGGCACCTCTCCTCGCATTTCTCGAATACGCCTGGGAGGCGGCTGGATTGCACGCGTGGGCCGATCAGGGATACCGCGGTTGGAATGCATGCTGGTCCATGCTCAGTGCCGAGTTCGCCGACGCGAAAATCAACGGCCGCCCGGCAGCCGATGTGCTGCACATCATGCGCAGGTGGGACCCGGAACATAAGGCCGAGATCCTTGCCGAGTTCGATGCATTCGTCGCGCGGCTGACCACTGCTGGCACCACGACGCACCGGGGGCTGATCATCGGCGAGGTCGGCGAGTTCAAACCGAGCGCTCACGGCGGCATGCTGGTGCTGCGCCAAAGCCACCAGCGGTATTTCATGTCCAATGCGCTGTTTCAGAAGGTCTCACGCTCCTACGCGACTGCGCTGGCCGGTCTCGGCCGCAAGGATTTGCGGAGCGTGGCGGTCCTGGCCGTCGAGAAGACCGCCAATGGCTACTTGCACGTCGCCGACATGGCAGCCATGTTGACCAACTCGTCCTTCCTGCCATGCGACTCGTCGCACGAGGCAGTCATGGCCGACCACCTGATTCGCCTGCAGCGCAGGTTCGAGAAGCCACTGCGCCATGTGGGCGCCGCCGCAGTCCACCCGGACTTCGAGTTAAAGGATGTCGACCAGCGCACCGTTATCGAAGTGCTCGGCATGACCGGCAACCGCGAGTACGACCGGCGGATGCAGGAAAAGCGCGAGTACTACGCGACCAACGGTATCCGGTTGGTCGAATGGAACCCGAACAAACACCCCGTAGCGGACACCCGCCTCCCGCCGACACATCGAGACCGGTGATGAAGACTCCACTGAACCGCTCTGCCGATGGCGCACGCATGCAACCAGGCGCCCCGCTCAGCTCACTCAAGTCGCCGGCGATGACCGGTAACATCGTCAACAAGGAACCCCCCATGCAAGACACGCAATGCTTGGCAATTCGTGATTGGCTGTTTGACCAGCATGACAGGGTGACCGGCACCGCACGCCTGTTCCGTTACGTGGCCGTTGTTCCGAACGACAGCGATGTCAAAAGCGCGACGGTCCACTATGCATTGGCGCGCCCGGTTCCGATTACCGGCACGTTCGCTGCCGAGCCCGACGACATCGTGCGCGAGCTGCTGGCCCAATCGCCTTTCCGGTCCGCCGAATTGCACCTTGCAGAGCACGACGTGCTCAAGGACAGCTGGCCGGTCAAGTGGGGCCTGACTGCCAAGGACAGCCTCTCGAACTGGCCGGTGCTGGTGCTGAGCGAGCGGGACGACAAGAGCGTGTACGGGGTCGTCATGCGCTCGCCCAACCTCGAAAGCAATGCTCTTCGTTTTGCGTCGCTCTATTGCGACCCGGAAGAGGTAGGGCTGATCCTGGATCTCTTGATGCTCATGCAGCCCGACGATGCGTTCCTGGGCTGGTTCAAGGAGTCAGAGATTGCGGCAAGCGACCTCGAACAGGCGCTCGCGGCCACTCCGCAAACGGATGCAGGCCAAAAATTCGTTTTGCTGTATCGCACGGACGAATGGCTGTCCGGCATCTGGAATGCAGATCGGCCCATCGTCGAGCGCATCAACCTGACGAGCCTGGCTGATTTCCACGGCATTCCGGTCTCACTGGCCAAGAAGCGCCGGCGCGCTGACCTCGAGCAGGCCTGCGACAACCAGACGGTCACGGGTGACTATGACGCACTGGTGAAGGCACTCACAGCCGCCGGCGGCGAGATGCCCAGTCGTGGCAGCGACTACGAGGCTGACCCGGCCGTGCGCGTTCTATGCGATTGGTGGAACGGCGCGGCACCCGACGGCATGCGCCACGCCGGCGCGCTTCGCATCTACGTCTGGTCCGACGAGCGGCGCGTTTTCCTCCCAGGCGATCCCGAGGAGCCGGGCCTGCCGGCCGATGTGCTGGCGACTCAACCCACCTATGCACTGTTTCAGGAGCCCGGCAAACCCACCGTGGCAGTCGTCTTTTTGCGTGGGCGCGAGCACAACGTGGCGCTGCCCAACGGGTCGACCCAGATCCAGTTTGCCAACGGCAATCCCTGCTACGTAATTGCGCTTCCGATATCCGTGGCCAATGAGGCCTTCTACTCGGCTCAGGGGTTGCGCGCGGTGCGCCGCTTCATGGTGACACGCGTGCCAGCGCTGGCCGCCGGCGACCTGCAGGTGGCCTGAACGACTGACTCCCGGGCGTACACGACATCGGAGGATGGAATGGCAGAGCAATTGATCGACGCAGCGCAAAGCACGCTGGCCAAGGCGCTGTCGGCACTGAGCCGTCGTGCCGACCGGGTGCACTCACAGCTCTGTGCTGCGCAGCGTATTCGCACGGCCTATCTCGCCGCGCAGGTCGGCATATTGGTGCCGGCCGTCTCTCGGTCGGTTGTTCGTTCGCTTCAGGTCAGGCTCCCCGCATTCATGACCTCCGACGTCATCGCGGAATTCCACCGCGGGCGCAAATTCCTTGCGGTGTTTCCCCGCAAGCAAACCCGTGAGTCGCTGTCGATCCTCCAATACGCGCTTACGGCGTATCTCAGTCAGATCCGCTACCAGGAATTGAAGGAATTCGACGCTGAAATTGCCCACCTGCGGGCCTACCTCACTGACTTGGAACGCGCACGTGAGCAAGCGTCAGACCTTCTGCGGGTGCTCCAGGTGGTGCAGGATCGCGCCGCACCGGTTCCCTCCGAAGCGCAGCCGCTACTGGCTCGGATGGCTGGCGCTGGGGATCGACATTGCCGGCGCTCGAACGCCGGCACCGACGGTCGGCGCCGCGCGGCCAGTGCATTGGATGATCAAGACACGAACCTATGCGCGTTCGTGTTGGCAGAACTTCCCTCTCGTTTGGGGGAGCTTCTGACGCGCGACAAATCGGCGGCCTTCGACGCGTCGACCGAACGCCCTCGCGCTGGGCCGACCACTGGCTCGCCACGTTTGCCTGTTCCGGCACTCGACACGCTTGACGCGCAACTCGCGACGGCATGACCACCGAGCGGCTGGTGCCATCCCTTGACTTTGTACTGGGCTGGCTACGCTGATCTGAATCCATTGCCACCCGAGGCCAGCCGCCTCGCACACAATTGACGATGAACACCTCCGCATCCTCCAGCCCTGCAGTCGCATGCGGTCCCGATGGCCGCGCCCGCGCGAACGCCACGCTCACCATGGCGAAATGGATTCTGCTCAGCAGAGACCGCACCCTCGATCATGCTTGCGTCGAATGCGTGCCAGATGGCGCACTCGTTGTGCCAGGCTTTCGTTGCGGCTACCACTCCGCGCTGAATGCGGTGACCGCCGTAGATGATGCTGACCGACAGGAACCAGCGTACGCGCCGGTGCAAGCGGTGGTCGACCAGTTTGTGTCCGGATACCAGCTACACGGCACGCTGGGGTCCCATGTCCCGACTCCACGGGAACGCGGGCTGATTGCCAACGCAATCGCTGGCCTGCTCGCCGACACGGTCTTCCTTCGAGAGTTCGACAAATGGCGGCGTGCCGACGCCCCGCAAGCCAGCATGCCACCCGCGGCAGCAGTTCCCGCGGACTGTGCCGGTGCCGGTGAACCCTCCACCCTTCGCAACATGTTGGCCGCCATCAGGGTCGTCGGCCAGATTGACGGCCACGATGTGATACGTCGCCTGTCCATGCTGGACCTTGTGGACCGCGAGAGGCGCGCAGCCGAGGAAGAGGCGCCAGCTGGCGCCATCGCCTTGTCCGATGCGCATGCGAAAGGCGTCATGGACGCGCTGCGCGGCGTTCACGAGCTGTTTGTCCATGAGGACGGTTGCGGTGCCTTGCCTCCTGACAGCCCATTTCAGAATGGGGACCAGCCGTTCGGCCGGACCTCAAGAAAACCACAGCGAACAAGCGCAATGCTGAGCGAAAAACATCACAACCCGCATAGGAGCGGCACGGAAGCCTATCTTGCAACCGAGCACCACAACGAAGGCTGGAACGGAGCATTGGCCGCCGTCCGCAAAGTCCTGGGCAGTAGTCTGGCGGCGGCGATCCACTACCCGGGCTGCTGGGACACAGCGGCATATCCGACGATCGAAAGCGCACTGGCCGAGATGGGCGAGGAGTTTCAGTGCACGAACGATGATTGCCCCCACCACTCCGACCTACAGCAGGGCGAGCCGAGGGCGTTCGACGTGGCTGTGAGCGGATACAAAGTATTGCTGGTACGCACGCGCAGTGAAGCAGACGACACCGCGAAGCATTTCCGAGGCCGTGGCTGTGAAGTCGAGGTGTACCCCTTGTACGGTGGCCAGCGGTTCCATACCTTGAAGGCCACCGACTTCTACGAGCTTGATCCGGACCGCAACGGCGAGCCCGGTACCGAGCCGGCACGCAACGTCACGCACCTAATGCCGGAGCCGTGGCCACCGGCGTTGAGTGGCGCCCCTGTCGTTCCGGCGACGCTGGAGGTTGACAATGCCGCGCTGGCTGCCGAGATCGACTGGTGTCTCGACGAAGGCCATTGCGGACCCCGCACCCGCGCTGTGCTGCAGCGAATCCGCGATCATCAAACTGCGGGCATTACACCGGCGCGGCGCCCCATGCTGCTCATCACCCTCCGCCAGGCCGAGAGCCTGCAGCAGTTCTTCGGTGGTCACGACGCAGAGGTCGCCGTTGTGCCCTACAAGGACGGACTGCTCGCCTGGGACGTCGAGTGCCCCGGCGAGGGCTCTCAGTGGCTGGGGCCAACGGCGGTGGATGACGAGCTGGCCGACAAGGGCCGGCCGGACACGTCACGGCCCGCGATCTGGAAAACGACGCATCCCGCTGTGTGCGTGCCCATCACCGACAGCAAGGCGATCGCCGACGACTGGAAGGAGCATGGCTACGACGTGGTCGAGTTCTACCCAGGACCCCAGGAGCTGCGATTGTGCGCTGACGGAGTCGGCACGGCCAACGCTGACGCCGATGGCCACACAGTTTTGCGCGATACGCCCGGTGCTGCGTCGATTGACGCAGACGAGGGCCCACGCTGATGTGGGGGTTCCATATACACCTGGACATCGAGGGCTTCGTGCGGAGCAGCACGTACCCGGACGACTACATTGGCCTCTTCCGTGATGCCACCGGGCGCTCGCTCACGCCAGCCGAGGCGCGCACCAAGCTGACGATCGACAAGGCAAGGGGCCACAAGGTACTCCCGATGAGCAAGGAATGCGGCGCCGCGCTGTGCCCACACGCAACCGATGGTTGCTCCGGCTTCGACTATTCGGGCGGTGGGTGTCCAGGCTACCAACGAGGCAATGGCAAGGCCGCTCCACACAGCACAGCAACGACGACGGAGGTCAACGATGCAGCAGACGAATGAGAACGCTTCCCCGGCAACAACTCAACACGAAGCCATGACGCTGCTTGCCGACCTCGTTCTTTCAGTGCAATGGTGGGCGGGCCAGGAAGACGGCATTCCGGATACCGTCCGCCCCGCCTTTGACCGGGCTCAGAAGGCTCTTGGCTGGCCACAAGGGGAATCGACCACCACGCCGGCGGCAACGGCAATGCCCGAGGCGCCATGTGCGAGTTGCCACGGCTTCGGTAGCGAGCTGACGGTGTACAAAGGCAAGGTTCCCTGCCGGGCATGCCAGAAATCCAACAATGCCGCGCCATGGCTACCTCCCGGCTGGGAAATCAGTGTGGCCGATGACGACGGCTCCACCTGGGTGACACTGCGCCGCTGCACTTCGGATCGCAAGGTGCTCGCCCAGTCGGTCTACGCGCACAAGCGGGGATCTCTGGATTCGCATGTTTGGCATGCACTGCGCCATTCTCTCGACATCACGCGCCCTCAGATCGCAGAGCTCGACCACTGGCGAGCCCGGGCACTGAATGCAGAGCAACTGCTCAACAGCCCCGAGCTGCATGACTTTGCCCGCGGGGTCGTGCAAGAAGCCGCCCACCAGCGCCAGCGTTGGGGAACTGCCAAGGACGCCGACAAGTCGCCAGCGGACTGGGTCTTTCTCGTTGGCCACCTCGAAACCCGCTCCATGATGTACCTGCAGGCCGGCAACGTTGACAAGGCGCTGCATCACACGATCACGACCGCTGCGGCACTCGCCAACTGGCACACGAACATTTCCGGAGCGGATAGCAGCATGTGGCCCAGCCTTCCCGGCCAGCCACATGCCAGCGCCCCGGTGGGCGGCGGCGGCCATGCGTGAGCACGTCAACCTCCGCAGCATCTTCAGTGGTCGCAGCCCGACGACCGGCCTTCCCTTCGCCGAACGCCACAGGTAGAGCGGTAGCGCCTGGGGCAAAGCAGCCTGCGAGCTTCGCTGCCGGATGCTCGACCAGTTGCTCAAACCCGCGGCGCCGTCCACGTCGCCTCGCTGACTTGATCCCGCACAACAGCAACAATCGGCACGCACAATGAACATACATTCTGGTGCCGCCCAGCTATTCTCCGCATTATCTCCAGCCATTCCTCAAAAGCGCAGTGAGGAAGTTGGCCTTTACCAAATAACGTAGTACATGCCCCCAGCAGATCTCTCCTCCGAATTTCCCCACCCTGAAACGATCATCGCCGTGCGCGGCGCCCTGTCCATCGGCCTCCAGCAGGGGCCAGACAGCCCAGGAGGCCACTGGCTGCACGAGTTCTGGGCGTTCGGCCGCGCCCGCGCCGAGGCTGAAGCCATCATCCAAGGCTTCATGGAAAGCGCCGCCATCAGGATTTTGGCGACGTCTCACGCATATTTTGGAGCCGCTGCAACATAAACCCGTCTGCAGTGGTGGTTCAACAAACTCGGCGACAGGCATAATCCGGACTTAAAATCCAATCATCGAGACCCAACGGTATGTTTGACGATCTGATCGGCTGTGGTCACTGCGGCGGACGGGCCAGGTTCTTCGCTGGCCGAAAGGAGGCCGTCATTGTGTGTACACAGTGCGGCATTGGCACGCCGCCCGTGCAAATCGGAACCTCCAAAGAAGCGGCCTACGACGAGCTGGCTTTGATCTGGAACCGACGCGTCGAGTATCGCCCAACCGATCAACACGAGCTGGCCTCGATCGCGCGTCGCCAATTGACGCCGGTGGACATCCCAATGCTGCTGGACGCGATCGCCCGCAATGCCATGGATTGGGAAACCCGCGGACCGATATTCGCGGCAATGGCCGCCCAGCTCAGCAGGCCCGCTTCCCCCGCCGCCGCGGAAGTACCAATGGCCACCGTCCTTGAAGACGCCGGCCGGTATCGCAAGCTCGTGCGATTGGCCAAGGTCATCTACGTCGATGGCCGTCCCTGGATCCGCTTCGAACCACTCGACGCGTTCGACGCCGAACTGGTTGAAGGCGAAGAAAATGCCTTCGCGCGCATGGACGTATTCGTCGCGCGTGCGGTGGATGCCCTGGAGCCTCAGCTCGACTAGCGCCCCTCGCCACCATGATCGCGCGATCGGCGAGGCGCTGACCTTCCAACTGACGATGGCGTCGACGCGCGGTAGATGACCGTGCGGTAACGGCCATGCTTTGGCCGGCCGGATCTCGTTCCGTGCCCAGCACTCCCAAACCCTTCACGCAAATCGGCCCGCAGAAGCTCTCGCTTTCGGGTACTTGACATTGCCCGTTACAAGGCACGATGGATCTAGGTCAACCCGGATCCCAACTGCCGTGCTCAAAAAAACCCTGCTCTTCGTTGCCCTCTCTGCATTCCTCCAGGTCGCCGGCGCCTCTCCCGATCACTGCGGCGCATCGGTCGCGGACGGCGCGCAACCGAAGGTGCTGTCCAGCAAGCACGCTGGCGCCAGCCACCTGCTCTGCTACCGCGCCTACGCGGTGCTCGTGTCCTCGGCGACCCGGACACCGCTGTGGTCAGCCGAACACCTGACCGCGCAGGCGGTGAACCAGGCGCGTGAGCTGCCGCGCGAAAGCGATTTCTTCGAAGAGACGTCTTTGCCGGCAACCGCCCGCGCCACCCTGCAGGACTACCACGGTAGCTCGCACGTCCAGATTGACCGTGGCCACATGTCGCCAAGCGGGGACTTCGGCGACCTGGCATCGCAACAGGAAAGTTTCAGCTTGGCCAACGTCGTCCCGCAGAACTCGGTCAGCAACCGCCGCATGTGGAGCCACCTGGAGACGTCGACCCGCCGCCTGGTACGGCAGACCGGCGAAGCCTACGTGGTGACCGGCCCAGCATTCACGGACGGCAAGGCCCGTTACCTCAACGAACATGTACGGGTACCCGACTATCTGTGGAAAGCGATCTACGTCCCGGGCGTCGGCGCAGCAGCCTACATCGCACCCAACGATGCCACGCCGAAATATGCGGTGGTCAGCATCGCCAAACTCGCACAATTCACCGGCGTCGACCCGTTCCCCCGGCTGCCGGCCGCGACGCGCGATCAGGCGATGGAGTTGCCGCCGCCCACCCCGCATCCGCACGAGAAGGCTGGTCGGCAGACCACCCTCAACGATCTCTTGAGCCGCGCGCCGGCAGCGGAGGTGGAAGATGTCGGACCGACTGCCGTGGCCCGCGTTCCCAACGTATGGCGGCTGGCCCGCGCAATCAGCGCCGCCGTTCGCTAAGATGGAATCTAAATGGAGGCATCCCATGAAAGCCCAACAACCGTACGGATCTCCCCAAACCCTGGGCCGTCGTGTCAGCTTCTGGCTGATCGCTGTGGCCGTCGCGCTGTACCTTTCCTACATCGCCGGGACCAGCCCGCCGTTCTAACCCGCCGACCAATCCCGCAAAAGCCGCCACACCGTTGGCGGCTTTTGCGTTATTTGTCCTGAACGCGTCTAGCGCGCGATCAGTTCTTCGTTGGGTCGGCCGCGCCCGATGAGCACGAACGCCCAAGCATTCCGCAAACCCGGGCGAGCAGCTCTGCGAGTCGCGATCGCACAACCGGGGCCGGGCCGGCACCGGCACCGGCACCGGCATGTGCGTCCATAGCAGCTCTGGCCGAGATCTTGTAGGCGAGTATCTCGCCCGACGTGATCAACCGCTGAGCCTCTCGGTCAGCCTCTTCGGCGCACTCGATGTACCGGAGCTCTCCTGCAGCCCATTCCACTCTCACTTCGTCGCGCTCCCAGCAATTGCCGTGCACCCGACGATGAAAGCGCACCCAAGGGAGGTCGACGTAACCAAGATGCCCATACAGGCGCCGCCACGCAGGTGCGCTGCCCGGCCAACACGCATCGAGTGGCCAGTGCCAGAAGAACTCGGGGTCGCCAAGTTCTGGCCGGTACATCCAGACGTGTGGCGCGTGGCTGAACCGCCCTTCCTTCCACCATTGCTTCAGCAGATCCCACCCGGCACGATTCGTCGGCACACTGAAGTTGAGAGACCACTCCGGCGTAGGCGCCTCCTCGAATGGAATCCCATCTTGGGACGCGCCGTGGATCTGACAGTGGCAGCACCCCGCTGCGGCAAGTGCGTCCCGCATACGCACAACTTCGGCCCCACTGGGGCTGATGCTCCTGCGCTCACCATCCGATGTCCGCAGGCCCCAGCCAATGCTGACAGTCACCCCCTCTAACGAGAGGGAGAGCGGTAGCCGGCCGCCGTCCATCACCGTCCGAATTGCCTGGAGGATGTCCACCCCGAGTTTCGCGGCGTGCGCCCGCCGAAGCCGATCCTCCTCGATCTCGCGAAGCCGCCGAGCTTGGTTGGCCGTGACTTCCGCTGGGCTCAGCGGCCACCGCAGGAAGCGGAGCGCTGCGCGCCATTGCGGCGAGATAGCAGCCCCACGAGCCAGCAGCAAATCGCGGGCCTGCTCGATCAGGTCTTGAGCGTGATCGATGGCCACGTCCGTCAACAGGTCGGTGCCGTCAGTCTCCGCGGTCGCGTTTGGCAGGTTCTCTCGGATGAGTGTGTACAGTTCTTCGTCTGTGCACGCCCGCAGCTCTGGCTCTGGAAACAGGTAGGTATCCCAATCGCCATCGGCCATTGCGTCATCTTCAGTCATCGCACGACCTCATCCCGTGAAGTGCCGATGGCCGGCCGCAGTACCCGCCTCGGCGGGCTTGGCAAGCAGGCGATACAGTGCGGGGCGCGAAATGCCCAGGGCCTCTGCCGCCTTCAGCTTGACCCCATTGGCCGCGGCAACCGCCGCGACGGCCATCTCACGTGTGACGACGGGCCGGCTCCGGGCTGCGATCGCGGAATGCGTCGACAGGTAGGCGTTGGCCTTCTCCTTGCGGCTGTGGCCGGCGGCTTCCACCACCCGCGTCATGGCGTCCTTGTGCGCTTCACGGTCGAGAACGCGTGCGCCCCCCTTGATGGCCGCTTGCTCACCGGTCAGCCGTTGGTACATCTGCTGCAGGAACTGGTGTCGTAGACCGTGGGCGGTGACACCGTCGCCGCGCTTGGTCACGGCGTGCTTTTCCAGCACGGTATAGAAGCGCCTGCGCCACTGCACCTGCGTATAGGTCGCCGGGATCAGGGAGCCCCGTTCGGGATTCGTGCACGCGGCCAACTCAGCCGCCTCCGCAAGCAGGTCGTACTGCCAATCGAACTCGATCAGCACCTGTCGCGGCCGGCCTCCCTTGGTGCCGTCCTGCACGTGCAGATAGCCCGATGGAAGTAGGTCGCGCGCTGGGCGCAGTCGCCAGCTTTCCTTCGCGCGCAACCCGAACGCTGCCTCAAGCTTCAGTTGAATTGCGACGTGGGCATCCGTCTGGGCGATCTCCTCGATCTTGGCTAGCGCGTCGATGTTGTTGCCGTCCCAAGAACGGTCGGTCTCGGCGGCGTAGCTGCGCGTGTAGCCTGCCGGCCTCTCCACGTAGTCATCGATGCCGCCCACCATGTTGGTCTTGCCCATCCACGAGCACAGCGCGCGCAGGTGTGAGAGGCGCAGTTCAACGCTGCCCACCGCGAGGTTTCGTTCTGTCACCCAACGCTGCACCAACCATCGCAGGTGCTTCTCCGCCAGGTTGTAGGGCGACATGATGGTGAAGCCGCCCTCACGCAGCTCCACTGCGAGACTGAGCAACATCTGCGCGCGCTGTTTCTGCGAGATCGACGACAGCGCGCGACCGCTGACGCGGGTCTGGCTGTGCGGCTTGTGCAGGTTCTCGCCCGCCAAGACCGCGAATTCCGACTTGAACCGTTCCGGCAGCGAGTAGTTCGCCAGGATCGGCTTGAGATTGATGCGCGTCTGCACCGTGACTCCGAGTATTGGTTGCGCAGCGCGCACGTCCTCGACGCAGGTTTCCCCGCCGGCAACCGCGCCGCACTCACGGAATCCGCACCCCCGTGCTGGCTTCCCCTTTACCCGACCCACCACGGTCGGCTGCCGGTTCCCCCGGCCAGGCCCAACTTCCCCGCCTTTAGCGATTCCAATCGATCAGCCCGACGCATGGAAGCAATGCGTTCTGACTGTCCGTCCTGCAGCGAGCCTGCGCTTGCGCGCTGACTCACCGCTTCGCGGCCTACACACCGGCCGGCATCTTGCGACGCCTTCCTGCCGACACGAGCAAGGCACGCGACTCCGCGGCCTTCACTCGCCCACAGGCTTTTGCCCTGGTGTGAGATTCTCCTTGCGCATTTCTGGTGCCGGCTGCGCCTACCGGTCGTCACGTTCAGATACGTGCGGTCACCCTTGCTCGGGTCGCTCTCGTATCCCACCCACAAGCCGAACCATCTCCGCCGCTGTGTATCGGGCCTTGTGATTCGTGCCCAGCCCTCTGGCTGAACGGGTGCGTCTTATCGCGTTCCATCCACAAACACTGTTCGGTGTTCGGCTTCGGATTTGTACGCACTGCGGTCTAGCTTCACAGCCAGCGCGCTGATCGTTTTGGTATCGCGGTGTCCGGTGGCCTCACTCTCCGGCCCCATCCACTTGATTTGCTTGAAAAAAATGCCGGATGACTATCCGGCACGAACATTGGTGCCCAACAACCTCTTGGTCGCCGGCTCACCCTGAGTTTCCGCGGTCTTCGCGGAGCTATCGATGCGTCGGGGGACGCGTGTGGTGACTCAAGGATAGGGCAGCCCAGTGAATTGCGCCGCACGAAAGCTACGCAAGATTGACGGGCTTTCTTCCATCAAACAGCCGGCGCAGCCTCGTACAGTCCCAACGTAAGGCGACGTGACACGTACATACCCCGTAAGGGGAAGCTACGTGTCACCGGCGGGCACCGATCGGTTATGCGCTGAACCACGTGACACTCACGTGCACCGCACGGTGCAGCTACGTGTCACTAGCAGAGGCTGACCAATCTCGCCCAGCTCGTCGTGACATCTACGTCTCCCGCAAGGGGGAGCTACGTGTCATGTCGCCCTCACGCGTCATTCCACTGCCCCGGCGGAAGCTGCTCCGCCCCAACACAAGGTCTGCACCATGAAAGCCGCCACCGTTGCCGTCGACGTCGGATACGGAAACACCAAGTTCGCGTTCCCGATGGGCTCCGAGACCAAGCTGAACATGTTCCCGTCCCTCGCGCCGCAAGCCGCGCCACGCGCGCTTGCCAACCACGGGAACGGCTTCTTCAAAGCGCGCGACGTAATCACCATTGCCATTGACGGCGTGGAATACGAAGTCGGCCCCGGTGTGTCGCTCTCCTCGGCATATGGTCAGACCGGCCGCACGCTGTCGGAGGACTTTGTGACCAAAGACGAGTACGCCGCGCTGCTGGGTGGCGCCCTGCGCCTCGCCCAGGTATCGGAGGTGGGCCAACTGATCCTAGGCCTGCCCGTTCACACGACCCAGAAATACGCTTCCTACTTGCGCGATCGCTTCACAGGAACGCTTGATTTCGGGGGCGAACCCGTTGAGATCGGATCGGTCATCTGCTTGCCGCAACCGCTCGGCGCGCTGGTGACGTTTATGCGCCAACAGAACACCAAGTTCGATGCCGACAACGCGCACCTGGTCATCGATGTCGGCTACTTCACCACCGATTGGGTGGTCGCCCAGGGCTTCACGATGGACGACAATCGCAGCGGCGGCGTACCGGGCGGCTCGTCCAAGATCTATCAGCAGATCGCATCGCTGATTGAGCAGGACGAGGGTGAGCCTGTCACCGGCATTGAGCGCATCGACAAGTGCCTGCGCGACAAAAAGCCGATGCTGTTCTTCGACAAGGAGATCGATCTCACGCCGTATCTGGAAAAAGCGCGCAGCGTCTGCCAGCTCGCCGTCAAGGAAATCCAGACCCGCGTCGGCCGAACCGAAGACATCCGCGCGATCATCCTCGCCGGCGGCGGCAGCGCACTCTATGTGCCTGCCATTCGTGCCGCGTTCCCGCGCACCCCCATCCATGCCCTTTCCTCCCCGTGCTTCGCTAATGTGAGCGGCTTCTACGACATTGGTAGCACGCGCCCGGTGAAGCAGAAGTAATCGGGGGCGCCATTCCACCATGGACAAGCTCTCGATCAAGGTCACGCTGACGCCCGTCACCGCGCCGACTCTCTTCCCCTATCTGGCCGGCATCCTGGATTCCAAACAACGCGCGCACGCGCTGCGGCACATGGCAGAACTCGGCTACACCGCGTTCCTGGCTAGGCAAGCGGTGCAGACAAATCTGGTGCCGGCACAGGCCATTGCACCGGCTGTCGCCACACTCGTGTCTGCAGCACCAGCGCCGTTCGCTCTCGCGGAGTCTGTGGCACGGCCAAATCCTTCGCCCGCCCCCGCTTTCGATCCGGCCGCCTTGTCCGAGTCCGACTCGCCTTCGCCTGATGGACTGCCAACGGCGATGGCCGAGCACCTCGGTGAAGCCATGGCGCGATTCTTTCCAAACTAACCCTGCAGCGTAGCGGCGCCAAAGGTTGACATGGCGACAGCCCGGGTATCCTGAAGACATCAAGCGGTCAAAGGCAACCGCGTTCGTGTAACCTCACACCCTTCAGGAGGCATTGAAATGGCTGACTTCTTCGCTCACCTCAACTACGTCAATACCGCCAAATTCTGGTTGATCGCCGGCACCGGCATGGCAATTCTGGAAGCCGCGCGCGTCGTGCTCGGCCGGTTTGCCCAGCGGCCCGTCGGCCACGAGTAACGGCCCGGCGAATCACGAATCGAAGGCGAAAAAAAACGCCCGGCAGTGCCGGGCGTTTTTCGTTAGGGTTGGGTACTTCAATCAGTGCAGCGATGCACGTTGCAGACAGAACGTCTCGACGAAATCGAGATCGCTGTCCTTGCCAACGAACTCCATGCTGCCGCCGTCGCTGCGGCGAAAGACGTGGTAGCACTGCGCATCAGACTTGCCCGCTGGAACCTCCAGCGAATCGACAATGCGCATCGCGTGGATCTGCAGTTTTCCGACCACTTGAATGAATCCCTTCATGGGCATAGCGAACTCCAGAATGCGCCCAGGGAATTCGCCCTGTGGGACGAACCCACAGGGCAGAAGTAAAGAGAAAATGCCACCCGAAGGCGGCAACGAACTTAGGCGGCAACCGCCTCGTGATGCACAGCGCGCGACTGATATTCAGCACACCACTCGTCACAGAAATCTGTACCGCGCAGCTTCGGCCGATGGATGACAACCGTGAAGCCTTCCGCACGCAAGCGCTTGGCGAGCGTCAAGGCATCGGACATTCCCGGCGACTTTCCCGTCTTTGGATCCACTGCATCAAAGTCGGCAAAGATGTGCACGGTGTGGATGCCAAGACCTTCTGGCACAACGAACTGGCTGACCAGCACGCGATTGAGGCAATACCACATCGGCACACCGAAGAGCATGTAGGCAGCGTAGGAAGTCTCCAGCCCTTCCGCGATCCCGATCTCACCGTTACGAGGCGTCATCAGCCGCACCGCGCCGCCGGCGAGCGGCAACGCCGACACGTCATTGCGCTTGGCGGGCAATACCTCCCCGTCCTTGCTGATGATGGTCGCCTTCATCGGCTTGACGGGGTCCAACGAGGTTCGATGCACGGTCGCCATCTGGCCATCGGGCAAGGTGAATTTGGCGATGATGGTTAGATAACGGCCGATCACCTCGTCCTCAAACAGGTAGTCCTGCATCGCAACCCGCAACGATTGCGGACGCGGCGCCCGGAGCCCCGGAACCCGTGCGGCCAAGTAGTGCATCACGTGGTCGCCTGGCGTGAGAGACACTGCTTCATCCCACTGCTTATGGATGCGGCGCTTCTTCCAGACGGGATCGGCTGACTTCTTTTGCCGACAGGCGACCGGCCGATTGACCAAGGGACCGATTGGATGAACGGGTTCGCCGTTCAATCTGCAGGTCAATTCGTGATACGACATACCAGTCGCGCGACACACGAGCTCAATGCCGTCTCCGGCTTTGGGGCTACCAGCGTTGCATTTGCGGCAGACCCAATCGCCGCGACCACGTTTGTTGTCGTAGGTAAATCGATCGTGCCCACCACAGATCGGGCACGGGCCAGGCCTACCCTTCCAGAAGCTCTCCGTGAGGAAAGCCGCCGGCAGGTATTGGTTCACCAGAGCATCCCATTGAGTGGGCGTCCAGTTTTGCACTATTTCACTCAGTTTCTTCATGGGATGACTCCAGGTGGAGTGTTGGTCGATGCCTGAGACAGGCGAGGGAACGCTTGCTCAAAGGACGGCCCGCACGGGCAGACCGTCTTTTCAGCACGACGTCTTGGGGGTGAGATTCGAAGGGGGATGCGCCAAGCGACCGCCGGCGCAGGAGAGGAAGTTGCCCCTCCAGGTTCCACTTTCGTGGAAGCCCAGAGGCGCTTGAGAAGAACTACAAATGAGCCCTGTCGATCAGGACTAGAACGGGATGTCCGGGTCGTCAAAATCCTCGAAGCCGTTGGACGGCGCGGGTTGACGACGTGCACTACTGCCCTGGCCACTGCCGCCTGCGCTGCGGCTCATTCCTCCAGCCTGGCTGCGGCTACCGCCATGGCCACCGCTAGTATCATCGCCACCGCGCGAGTAACCACCACCGCCTTCACTTTCACCACCGGCGCCCTGTCGGCCGCCAAGCATCTGCATCTGCTCCGCGACAATCTCGGTGCTGTATTGCTTCTGGCCGTCTTTCTCCCATTGACGGGTTTTCAGACGACCCTCGATGTAGACCGACGATCCCTTCTTCAGATACTCGCCAGCGATTTCCGCCAAGCGACCGAAGAACGCGATGCGATGCCATTCGGTGGCTTCGCGCATCTCACCGCTACCCTTGTCCTTAAAGCGATCGGTGGTTGCCACGCGGATGTTGGTGACCGCGTCGCCACTGGGCATGTAACGTGTTTCCGGATCAGCACCG
This sequence comes from Ralstonia sp. OTU4908, assembly GCF_038440115.1. Classification (NCBI taxonomy): domain Bacteria; kingdom Pseudomonadati; phylum Pseudomonadota; class Betaproteobacteria; order Burkholderiales; family Burkholderiaceae; genus Ralstonia; species Ralstonia sp. OTU4908. The sequence goes on from NZ_JASATD010000014.1 coordinate 64,789, forward strand.
AGGTTGCCCACGATGATGACCTTGTTGACTGAAGCCATACGGAATTACCTTTTGGTTAATGGGCTACGGAGATGGACCACAGCCACTTGTCATGAACCTTTTGGTTGCCGTTCTCATCGAGAACGGGGTCACCACTCTTTTCATCGAAGGCCGGGACCTTGATCTTGCGAAGGCGTTTGACCTCAACTGCGTCGCCGAGCTTGCAGCCCGCCTCCGAGATTGCGTCCTTCAGGCCTTCGCCCTGCAGCGTCTCCATGCCTGAGGCCATTTCGAGCTTCAACGCAAAATTCTTGTAGGACTTACCGGGACGTTTGCGATCAGGGAACCGCTCTTCGCCCCACGACTTGATGCGACCGTGATAGGTGGCACGCGAGCGCGCTTCAGGGGCACGTGCGCGGCGGGCCTGCGCATCGGCCTCAACCGGTGCTTCCTCCGTCGTTTCGGGCACTGCCCGTCTAGGGGCAGCCGCACTGCGAGTCGGCTCCTGCTTGACTGAGGAAGGCTGGACGCCGCCCTGAATGACCTGTGCCACCACCTCCGTCACCTTCAAGCCCTCGTGGACTGCTTTGAGAGACCAATGGGGGATTAAGGCAGGCAGCAGCTTGGGACCGAACGGGGTCTCGGTGAGACGGCTCTCGAAGAGCGCAACGAAATGCGCGACTCGATCACCTTCATCGCGAAACAGGTGCGGCTCACCGCTGATGGTCATCTGTGTTTCGTTGTTGCCGCCAGCACCAACCTTGATGGGTTCGGCGTCTGCGTGACGCTGAGGGTTGTCGGCTTTGGGAAGGAGCACCTTCACGAGCGATTCGAGGAACGTCATGCGGCCTCCTACAACAGCGTGCCGCAGAACGAATGCCTCAGTTCGTCGAGATCCTTCTTCAGCCTAGGCTGGTTCAGGATGACGTCCTGCAGGACTTCGGGGTTCACCCCGGTCACTGCGCACACGTACAGGTACGGCAGCGCACCGTCCCAGTAGTGAAAGATCCAGCCGAGCGTCATGCGGTAATCCTCCAAGTCATAGAGGGTTCCGCGCATCCGCGCGCGAAGCATGTCGGCGCAGTCGATAAGGGACTCGGGCATGTTGTCGCCTCGGCGGCTGTCGCATGCGAGGCTGATGAGAGCGTCGACCATCTTCTCCTTGACCGAGTCGGACCAGTAGGCCGGATCCGGGAGAGGGTCTTGCTTGTGTTGCGTGGGGGTTACGGCAGCAGCATCCCCGAAGAAATCGAGTTGCCACGCGACTGCATTGGTATTCATGGTGACTTCTCCATGGGGCAGCCTCCCCCCACCTGCTGGCGGGAGAAGACTCCCACCAACAGGGGGTTAAAGGCGCCTTCCAAGGGAAGGCCTGAGGTCAAGGGCGCGTGGCGGCCTTGGGGCGAAGCATGGGCGTGACAACCGCGGACTTCGCATAGCGTGCCGTGTTGGCAGCCGGGCGCACCGCGGGAGCGGCCTTGTCCGCCTCGGCTTGTGCAGGCTTCGGCGGGATGATGACGGGTGCAGCAGGGATCGGTGCAGCCTTCTCGCTCTTCAGGCTATGCCAGATGACCGAGAGGAACACGATGCCTACGACAACGGCGATGGCATGCGAATGCGCGGCCATGTACAGCACCAGCATCGTGCAGAACAGACGAAAGGGGGTATTGACGAACTTGAGCAGGGATTCCATGGTTCTCTCTCCAGAAAACGCGGCAAGGGATTTCCTGGCGGCTGCCAGGCGATCATTCGATGCTCGGATGAGCAAGGAATCCCGCAAGCAACAACGTGCTTGCCTCACGCGCGAGCGTCAGGCAAACAAGCTGAGCCGGGACAAATCAGAAAGGGAGAATGGCGCTGAGCGGCTGTGAAGCCAGATGGAGTTGCTCCATCAAGCGCAAGTTCGATGCGTCAACGACGCGGAGATGTCACGAACTTTAGCGGATGCAGTGGATCCGCGCAAGCTCGCACGCGCGAGCCTATCCGCTGCAAGGCAGTGGATGACGCGACGCTCATGCCATCGGATGCCCCCCTTTTGTGGGGCATTTGAAGATGCATTCAGAAAATCTTAATTCGCTTTGACGACTGATATTAGCTTCATTTAATTCACGCACCCCTCCAAATACTGCACCCACACCCCACCTCATTGGGGTTAAGTATTGCGATTCGGCGAACGATACAACGATAGAGTCGCGTCTTCCTTTAGCAATTCGTAATAGGCCGTTCGTATGTAGCCGCTTTCCGACCCGCCCCAACCGATGACCTTCGATTTTGCTCTCGCACATCGCAGGCCACGCGTTCACTTGACTTCTCCCTGACCGCCTTACGATGGCTCGAAGAGGAGGTGCATTCGCGGTAACCATCCGCATCGCACCGCCCGTTTGGCGCCTGAGCACATCTGGCTCCGGTCACGAGAACACTCCACTGGCTTACATCGACATGACTCATACGGACTTCCAGCTTGCGCAAACGATCACGGACGACGGTTCTGTCTCCGCCATGACATTCGCGAGGACCCAGTTCATGGACCTGGACGAATCGTCGATTGGCCGAATCGCACAGGCGACCGAGGAAATCTGGCAGTCGCAAAACCGTGTCGTGGCCGAGTTCATCGCAATTGGGGCACGGCTGGTCCACATTGACGGCATCATCATGGGGAGCCTCACGCGCACCCTCGGTGATGAGACCGTGGCCAGGAAGCGCGGGAGTGCCATGCTGTCCAGCTACGCAAGCACCGTCCTTCGGATGACCGATTCACGCGTGGCTCTCTACATCAACATCTACAGGAAGTTTGCGAACAACAGCCGGGCCATCACCAACCTGACCTTGGGTGAGATGAAGATCTTGGCCCGCAAGGACATCACCGATGACGAAGTCGACAAGGTCATCGAGCACAAGTTGAAGACGGATAGCTTTAAACGCGACGACATCCGGCCGATCATCGAGAAGCTTCGGAAGACAGAAGAGGATCTGACCAATACCGGCCTGCAGCTCCAAGTCACGCAGGAAGAGCTGAACGAAAACCTGAACAACAACCGCGATCTTGAAGCACAGATTCGAACTCTGGCTGCCCAACTCACGGTGTCCCAGGAGGAGGTGGCCAATCGGCAGCGTGCCATGGACGAAGCACAACTCCAGGTCACCCGCAGCTCTTCGACCGTCAGCACGCTACAGCAAGAGATCGACCGTCTCACGCGCGAACGCAACGCGCTAGCAGCAAGGGCAGAGAGCGGCCAACCGGCGGCTGTGAAAGAGACAGTCGAAGTGCACGTTCTGCCGCCAGGACTCCAGACCCTGGACGATGCGCTCCAAGAAGCCAACCGTCGCCTCGAAGCGGCCAATGAGGACGTTAAGCGCAAGCAGGACGAGCTTGATCGACTCAACCTGGAAATCGCACAACAGCAGGACGACATCAACTCGTCTGCTGACGCCAGAGCGAAGATGATCACGCTGGTTGCCGACATCGAATCCGTCGCACACAAATACCAGTCTGCGCAACTCACGGCCATCTTTGCCAACGCATCGGCCGAATGCCGTCCCATTCTCGAAGGCCTCGCTGGCGTCCTGACCAAATTCCTCGGTGAAGTGAACGCTGCGCTCGCGACCACCGAGACCACAAACCGCGTGTCCCGCCGGACACGCACGTAAACCGCCTGATTCAAGCGCCGGTCCCAAAAACAACAACTGACTCTCTCGCCATGACTCGTTCGACTGCTCTTTCTGCCAAAGACTCGCTCATCCTTCCCGACCGGATTACCGACCGGATCCGTTCCATCAACTACCAGCTTGCGGATTTCATGGGCACCTGCATGCTTCGGCACCGGGAAGTGGCGCCAGTATTTGGAGTGCGGCCGGAAGAGCTGGCCATGCTCGCGCAGAACGCTGCAGGGCAGCGGCAGTTGATGGGAACACCGTTCCTGGTCGTGACACCGATGTTCAAGAACGTCGAAGATTGGCGCAGCCTCATCAAGAAGACGACACCAACCCTGGCCATTGACAAGGTGAAGGCGGAATTCGGCAACCTTGATCCCAGCCTGAAGATGAGCTTGTTCCACCAGAACAAGGATTACGTCTGGATGGTAGTCGACCTACTCCACTCCACGCCCGTTGCCGCTCAACTGCTGGGCATGCCGCAAGACCTGGCTGACTATCTCGTGACCGTGTCTCAGCACGAGCTGGAGCTTGCCATCTTCGGCGCCAACTTCCCGATGTTCCGTTGGCGTTTTGAGAATCCGATGTTCTGGCTTGAGTATTCGGCCAACCTCATCTCGGAAGAGACGATCTGCCACCACGTGATGAACGCCGGCGACTCACGTGCCCCGCGGCCCCTGCAACGTGAACGCTGGGGAAATTTCCGCGTCGGCCGCGCGCAGATGGAACGCTATACCGAGGCGCTCATTGGCCTGCGTTGCCGCGCATCCAGCGTGGCCTCGATGTTCCCTGGCACCGCGGCTACGGCGCGCGCTCTCTATCGACAAATCCACGGCGAATCGTCTCCCTGCGGCCTGATGCCCTCCTCGTCATCCTGGTACGTGGAGTCGGTGTCGAGCCGCATTCAGTCGACGACGCTGATTTGGCTGTACTGGAGCGCCCTTGCCGCACGTGCGAACGAGCCAGAGGCGTTCATCACCGCACTCGACACCGTCGGGCGTCTGTTCGGCGATGCCGCGCGGCTGACCCCGGACCGGGCGTTCCATTTGGCCCGATCAGTGTCCACCGGCAGCGATTTGTCCATGTCCAGTTGCCGCACCTGTTCCACGCACTATCTGACGTGCAATACCACGCCAAAAATCGAACTGGCGGCGTCCTTCTATTGCCCGTCATGCACAGGTGCGTTGACGGCGCCACGCAAGGGCAAACCGCGCAAACAACTCGCATAGCTGGATCGGGCCCCGAATGGTGGATGGGCTGGCGATGCCGCCCGAGCTTGACTCTGATTCTCTCGGCGTACGCTCAAGACGTAGAAGCCTCTGCCGCGGCGTCACGACTGGCGGCGGGTGCCTCCCCATCCACAAAGGACAACGATATGCGCCATCTTGCTTCCCGCTTCGTTTCTGGTACCGCATCGCTGTTTGGTACCGCACTGACTGGCGCGTCCCTAGTCGGGAAATCGCACGCCGGCACCGCTCCTGCGCTGGTCCTCGGTCTCGCGCTCATGATCTTCTTCGCACCGCGCTGGTACCGGCTCTACCGGTTTCGAACACATACGTTTTTCTGGTATCGAAAGAAGCATCCGGGGTTGGTATCTGACGCTGGCACGATCACGTGTGATCGCTGCTCGTCCAAGCATCTCAGCGTGCACGCGCTTCGACGTGCGCCCGGCACACGCGCCCATTTTTGCAAGACCTGCGGCAAGACGCTCTATTTCTCGGCAGAGGGGTGCTAGGAGCGCGCAACTCTTCGGCACCGGCAAGCGAGAAAGCGCGCTTACCCATAATGCATTCACCACGATCAGCACGACGGCCCCAGCCGACACAACTCACAGCCCACAATCACATGACCACATTCTGCAAGTTCGACATCCCGGCGTTTACCGCAACCGTGCGCAAGAAGGCAAAGCTCCTGCTGGCCATCGCCGCCACCGCCATCATCACGGCATGTGGCTCGTCGACGAGCGACATCGTCGGCGAATACTCCGTCCAGGGAAAGAACGGGCTCGAGCCAACGCTTCGGATCGAGAAGGCAGACGGCAAACTCGCCGTTCAGGAGTTCCACAACGGCAATTGGCGAGCCATCCAGGGCCCGGTCAATGATCTGACCAAAGAGCAAGCTCAAGCGCTCTTCGGCCGCGCCGTTAGTGAATCAGTCAGCGGGATATCCACGAAGGACTTTGCGCTCGTCCATGTCCCTTCGAACTGGAGCAACAAGGACTTCCCAACGACGACGGGGTATCTGCTCGTTTCGATGCTCGGGCCCGTGGAACTGCACAAGGTCAAGTAGCAACGCGTTGCTGCCGACCGCCCCCGCACACGTTGAGCGCGGCATCTGAAGTACCTGGAGTGCATCCTTGACTTCTTGAGCCGCACGCTACGATTAAATCAAGTGGTCGCATATCGATCACCGACCTCAAAATCACCGGAGAAAATCAATGACGAACAAACTCTCTCTCCTCGCAATTGCTGCTGCATCGACTCTCGCACTGACCGCATGCGGCGGTGGCGGTGACGGTGGCACGTCCACGACTGGCGGTTCGACCGGCGGCACTACGACTCCGCCGGCACAGACTGTCACCGGCACCCAGACGACACCGCAGTACGGCAGCACGAGCGCACAACTGGCAGCGTTCAACACGCTGAACCAGTACCGTACGCAGTGTGGCTTTCCGGCACTGTCCGAAAACACTGTGCTGGACACTGCCGCCCAAGCACACGCTGCCTACATGAGCACGAATGGCGTAGTTGCGGATAGCGAGACGGCGGGCAAAACTGGCTTCACCGGTGTCACCTATCAGGATCGCGCGGTGGCGGCTGGCTTCCCCAATCAGTACGTCGGCGGCGTGAGCGGGGGCTACTACACCAATGCGACATTGACCGACGCCCAATACGGTCAGCAACACATTATCGGCTGGCTGTCCGGCGTCTACCACATCGCTGCGGGCGTGTGGCCGTCGAGCATTGTTGGCATCGGCGTCTCCAAGACGCTGTTCAACGGTTTCCCCGACGTGCGCGCCTCGATGAGCTTCGATGCGCCTAAGACGATGCCGGGCAACATGCCCTTGACCTTCCCGTGCCAAGGCACCACCGGTGTGGCCTACTCGTCGAACGGTGAAACGCCGGCGCCGCCGAACACCAGCGGTTCGTGGGGCATTCCTGTCGCGGTTGCGGCCAACCCGAGCGACACCGTTGTGCTGACTTCCGGCACGATGACCGACAACGCCTCGCACACGGTGACGTTGCAACTGCTCAACTCGTCAACTGATCCGAACAAGTTGGTCCCCGCGTTCGAAGCCGTCGCCTACCCGACCGCACCGCTGCAACCGAACACGCCGTACACGGTGAACCTGTCCGGTACGATCAACGGCACGCCGTTCACGCGCAGCTTCACATTCACGACCGGCAACGTGGTGGGCTAAACAGTCTAGCCATCAAAAAGAAAGCCCCACAGTCACCGTGGGGCTTTTTCTTTGTGTCGCCGATCTCTCAATAACTTGCCTGCGGTCAGGACAAACGCCATTTTGCTTTAGCCAACACCGCCGCCGCATGCCCACGGGTTGTAGACAAAGAACACTCGCGACAAATATTGTGTAGCCGTCGCTGGGTCCGAAGGCTGGGAGATGTAAGCTGGAGCAATGTAACGAGCATAGTTCGAGTTCATATACGCTACCCCGTTGTAATACATCTGGTCCCAAGTACCAGAGAAAGTCTGCCCTCCCCAATCGGAGTTGCTGGCGTCATACGTTCCGTCTGCGTATCCATTAAAGGGCCCAAGGTTGCCACAGCTGTTGGTTGTATACGTTGCCACCAACACGTGACCTGCAGGCGGCGGCGGGGGCGGAGGTGCCGTCGGCTGACAGTTCAGGCCTACCCAGCTCGATCCATTCCAAGAAGGGCCACTGGCAGCGTAGTAGCCCGAAGGACACGAAGGCGGTGGCTGATAGTTGCAGCCAGGCGCACTCCAATAGGAACCCTTCCAAACGGGACTTGAAGTCGTCGTCCATCCAGCGCCAGACGAACACTGCGGTGCCGGGACTGGGCCCCTTGCGATAGGGCTCGGGCAAGTCGAGTCTTGGTATCCCGGTGAACAAAGCACAGGGTTCGCCATTGCAAGTCTGGATCCCGCCAGAAGCACAATCACCGACAAGACCCTAAGTAGCATCCTCATTTCACGACTCCATTAGTATCCGCAATAGGTCCCAACAGTGGCAGTCGCGCCACCGATGCCGGCATTTGATCCATCCATGATGTAGACAGTCCACGGGCCTGATCCCCACGCTCCATAGTTGACGACCGTCGTCGGATCGACCGCAAAGTTCGCCGGGGTCACAACGATCATCGGGGTTCCGCCCGCCGGACAAGTCGGCCTCGGAATTCCAGAACCATGTTGCGCGGTGTAATACCCGAAGCGCTGCAAGCTCCCGCCAATTGGTTTCCACACGTTGTACAGACAAACTAATTGCTGGCCAGAGCCATCAGCATTGCCTGCCTGTGTTCCGTTTTGGGCACACGCCGTGTTGGGCGAAGCAACGTTACCCAGCCTCTGCGTTCCCGCCGCGACCACATCGCCGGACTGGTCGACCGAGAATATGGACTGTGTCCAAGGGTTGTTGACGATACGGAACGTGCCATTCAAGCTCTCAAGGTAGATCGATGTACCGTTCGATCCTTTCAGGCCTAGCACACCGCCCTCGCCCACCTGCTCCCAAGTGACTACTTTGCCGTTTGCGGTCGTGATCGATGGCACGGCAAGCGAACCACCGGAAAGAGCCTGCAAGCTTTGTGAGCTGATCTGCTGTGCGCCACTGATGTTGTGCAGCGCCCCCCCTTGATCGGTCATACCAAGGTCGGTCTGCATGTTGTTCAGCTCGGGATGGCCAGGAACCTGAACGCGGTACAGATAGCTGTTGTTCGCACTCACGCCTGTGAACGCAAGCAGTGACACCAGGTGACCGCTGCCTGGATTGGTGAAATTGGTCAACGGAAGCTTCCATGCCCCGTATGCGCCGTAAGCATTTGCGGGGGTCATGGTTGCGTCACCATTCTGGCCGGCATAGGGGACGAATCCGCCCTGCGCCCCTGCTTGGGCGGCAATCTGAACAAGCTGGACAGTGTCCGCGATTGCCCTCCCGCCAACCGATTGCACGACCGACTGCAACGTCCCCGCGGTGGGCTGCAGGACCTGAAGTTGCCATGTCTGTCCGAAAACATTCGTGGTCGAAAAGCCGTTCGGCAAGTAACCGCTGCTGATCAGCATTGCGGTGGTGATGGTCACCGGCACGGTAGGCGTTGCAATCGCCGCGATCGATGTCCCGTTGTCTTGAACGTACTGAGCCGCGGCCTTGTTGTAGATCACCTGCTGGCTTGCCGCGGCCGCAGTCTGCACGTTTGTCATGCCCGACGCCTGCCACTGGTAGAACTGCCCCACGCTCAGCAACGACAGGGCGATGGCGATCATGTAACCGAGAATTGCATCCATTGCGCGTCGCCTTCAGGAAGACGTCTGAACCCAATTGAGGAGTGAGCTAACGGGGATGGTCGTGGGTACTGACATGGTGTTTCCGCCCGCCAAACTCACCGCCACACCTGCGGCCCGGATGACGAACCAATTGTTGCCGCCCTGCGCATCGGCGAGTAACTTTCCCGCTGCACCAGGTGCCGCTGGCAGGTACCCGTAGACGTTGCGACCGCTACCATTCGCCGTCGTCATACAAACAGCACCAGCAGGCAGCAACACACCTGCCGGTAGCGTCACGGTCATGTTTGGACTGATTGCGCCACGCTGCGCGATCGCTGTGCTAACACATGCGGTCCCAAACATCGCAGCTTGCTGAGATGACACCACCGAGCGCGTCTCCATCTGGCCTGCGGGGCCGGCACCAGGAACACTGTCGGCGAGCTGGAACGCTTGAATGCCAAGCCCGAACAGCAGCATGACTGCGGCGAGCGGAAGGAGTGCGAATGCCATCGAAACGCTGACTCGCTGGGGCTCAGTGGAACGTCACGACAATCGTTGCGGTCGCGGAGCAAACAGCGCCGGCCTGCGACGTGTCAGGCATGTTGCTGCGTGTAAAACTCTGACCGCCAACCGTCAACAAGTCGTAGCCTGACAGACTCGTCACGGTGGACGTGCATTCGTCAGTTGTTTGCGACCCGCCACCCCCAAAAGAGATCACCCCGCTCGTGCCACTATTTGCCGAACTCAAAGTAATGGGATTGCCCCACTTGTCGAAAATGCCTCCGCTCTTGACCATGGTCGGAGGGAAGGTGCCTCCGTTAATAAGCCCGCCCAGGTTCGCGTTCGAAAAATTGGCAAAGCCGGTATTGCTCTGCGCGAACCCTGCTCGGGCCTTTGTCATGACGTAGCCAATATCCGTCGCCGCGCCACCACTCTTCTGATCCGACTTCGCCTGCCCGCTGTTGCTGAGCGTGTTGCCCACTGCGAGGATTGCCAGCGCGATCGCCACGAGCGCCCCAATGATCCGTTCCATATCACCCTCTCCTAAAGTAAAACCACGTCCAACGATTTACATCTGCCTCATCGACGACGTGAGAGCCGACGAAAGCGCGTTTGAGCCAAACTGCATGACAAACATGGCTGCGTACACAAGAAGACTCAGGGTCAACGCCATGCCACCGCCGATCGCAAGCACCTTTCGCTCGACATAGGCCGCGTTCTCTCGCGCCACGTTCGCCAGCTTTTCCGACGAGTCGGCTTTGCCCATGTACTCGCCGATCTCATCGATCAGATCCACGGAAGGGAAGTCGTGCCCAGTCCGCATCATGGAAGTTGCAAGATCAAAGCCATTGCGTGTGCCGGATGAAATGGCGAGCAGCCGCGACGCCAACCATGGCGATGCCGTGCGCACCTGTGCGGCCAGCGATTCCACTTCAGGGATGCCCGCCCGCTGCAGAGCAAGAAACGACAGCAACCAAGAGAACCCTGCGATCTCCCGATAGAGTGGGAACGGAAAAACCCATCGATCAAAGAACGCCCTCCCACGGCCAGCCCAGTTCGGTAACGCCCATGCGCACCAGAGCGCATAGGTAAGCAGCCCGTACGTCGCCAAAGGCATTGCCGCGCTTTGTGCAAACACGCCCATCAGGTAGAGGACGCGTGCCCATCCGGTCCACTTCTCGGCCGGCAAGATTCCTGCGAACTCGGGCACTACGTCGGCACCGATAAAGCCGAGTACCTTGTAGAGCGCGTAGACATAGACAAGCGCCGGCGCGAAGCCGAGGATCAGCTTCCAAAAGATGCGATCCACCAGTTCGCGCACCTCGATGACGAGCTTCATTGCCTCGGGAAGCTTGCCCGCTCGATCACCAGCGTCGAGCACGGTTCGCTCAAGATTGGTGAGCGACGAGTCCATTGCCGCCGCCAGCGTCTGGCCGTTGCGGACGCCTTGTGTCACGGCATCGATTGCAGCAGCAGCGCGACGTTTTCGCCGTCGTAGCAAGCCGGCCCCGAACCGGGTAAGCACGCGCTCTAGCGTTACGTCGTTCGCCAGATGCGTTGACGCACGTTCATAGAGGCGTTTTCGGAGCTTCCATGGCAGAGGATTGCCCTTCAGCCACTGCAGAGCTTTCTGGAGATTCATACGCCCTCGCGATACGCCTCAATGGGCACGTTCTTCTGCGCGTCGCGCGGATCGATCCTGCCGGCCAACACACGTTCCATGACATTGCCGAGCATGGATTTGTCGGAGCCCTCACGCAGGCGGTGATTTCGACGTGCCAACGACGTCCCCCTGAGGAAGTCTTCCATCAGCTCTTCGGTGCTAAGGACAACCTCTGCAACTGCCTCACGCCCGCGGATTTGCCGGCCGAAGCAGTGCGGACATCCCTTTCCCCGCACATGGACCTGTTCGATGTTTCCCCAGGTTTTGATGCGGTCGAGCAGAATTCCCGGCATTGCGTCGAGATGTTTGGCCAATGGCTCCCGACACTCCGTGCACAGCACGGGAACCATCCGCTGCCCCATGAAACCCGCGATGATTTTGTGGTTGCACATCAACTCCTTGGAAAGCAGCGTGTGGTCGAGCATTTGCAGGCGACCAATCAGTTCGAACGGATCAAGAACGTGGAGCGAGCCGAAGACCAAGTGCCCGGTCTGCGCTGCCTGAACTGCTGCAACACCTTCATTGCCTGTGCGGATCTCGCCGATGTCGATGATGTCCGGGTCCATCCGGAGCATGCGTTCGACGAGGTATGAGGAGTTCTGCCCCGTCGAAAGCAGTTGCACTGCCCATTCACGCGGGTACTCGACCGGATGCTCACGGGTGATCTGCCGCAGCTCGGGCGAAATCTGCCCCTTGTAGCGCAGCATTTCGTAGCCGGTCGTGGTCTTGCCACTTCCCGTCGGCCCCGTCTGAATAAACAGACCATCCGGCATCAGGACGACCTGCTCGAACATCGCGAGCTGCAGCGTCGTGAATCCCATCCGCTCAAAGTCGACTTTGCCGGCCGGCGCCTCCGGTCTCACCAGTCGCAGACGACTCGCCGGCGTCTCGCGTCGCTGAAGTGTGGCCGTGTGCCTGCGCGGTTGCAGGCGATTAACCATGACGCCACCACCGGCCTCGATCGGATAGGCTGGGCCGCGCGTAATGCGAACACTTTCAATATCGGTCTCAGGCAGCTTGTTGCCGCTGATCTGCGCTTCCTGGAACTCGAGCGGATTGAATGTCGGCTCTTTGACGGTTGCGAGGCCGACGCAAGTTGCTCGCACAAAAGCTTCCCCCTGCGCAGCGTTCAGTTCCCACTCGGGCACCGTCCATAGCTCGCCGTCAATGCGCAACTGAAATTCAGCATGGTCTTCTCGCTGCAGAACGTGAAGGTCGGACGCCCCCAGTTCGGCAGCCTCGACGTGCCGCCGGCGCGACATTTCCAGAAACTCAAGGTATGCGTCGCCCGATTGCCCGTCCGACGTGCTTTCGCGCGCTTGCGCCAGCTCCTGCGGGGCAAGAGATTCAACAACCGGCTCCAGACCATGGCGTTTGAGGTCAGCCAACCATGTGAGAAAGGCCGAACCACCTGCATAGCGGCCATCGACCTGAATCTTCTCGCCGACCCCCGCCCACACGACGTGTTGCATCAGCGTGGCAGGAACAGGCGGGAGCCGCATTGGCTCGACATGCGCGTCAACGCGCGAGAATGCCCTGAACCGCTCAACCAAAGCCACCATGTCAGCTCCCCACCTTGAGGGCAGCAGTCGCCCCAGGAAAACGGTTAACGTAGAGCGTCCCTTTCGCATGCCACTGGCCATCTCGCAGGTCGACGCTGACCTCGGTCAGCCGCAAACCTGGGACTTGATCGAATGCAGAAGCACCGCTGAACCATGGAGCCATCGCAAGCGTGAAATCGGCCGCATTCCCAATCCACGGGGCCGGTTCAGGTGCATCGGGGCCATTCGCGCCAGGAAGCGCGGCGGGCTGCGTCGCCGCCAGCTTCAACTGGAAAGCTTTGCGGTGCGACACGCTCCAAACGATGCGCTTCGCAACCTCAAAATCATCAATACCTGTTGGTTGGATCGTGAACGTATAGGGCTTAACTTCCGTCGAGCGAGAGTGGTTTCCATCGTCGAGGAGCGTGCCGGGCGCGTCCTCAGCCACACCCCCGTCGCGCTCCCATTGAGCGGCAACGTTGACCGTGACGGGACTACCGAACTGGCAGCTCCAGCCGGTCAGCAACCAACCTTTCGTGGCGAGTGCCCTGCCGTGCCAAGCCGAACGACATGCGTCGACAACAGCAGACGGCACAGGTTGAAGTGTCCATGGCGGAATTTGTTGCTTGGCTTGCTTTGCCGCGTGCATCGCCTGTGCAGCACGTTGTCGCGCGAGATCCGCAGCGCGCTGTGCCTCAGCCTGCCGTTGCTGATACCACCACGTGCCGACGCCGGCCAATGCCGCCACTGTCAGCACCCCGGCCACCGGTAGCACGTAGCGTCGCGGCCCCGGCTCCAGATCGGTCAGCCCCTTCACCGATCGCGAAGTGCGAACGATGTCTGCGAGTTCGGCTTCGGTCCCGCGGACTACGTTCCAGTCACCGGACGCTTTGTGCAACGCATGGAGTTGCTCCAATTCTTCGAGCGTGCCAGTCCGGTCCCCGTCCGGTAAAACCTCCTGGCCGTCGCGCACCGCGATGTACCAATACAGGTCAGCGCTGATCCGATAGAAGCCGCACCAAGGCTGAGGATGTGAGTCAGCGACAAGGGCTGCAAGCGGCTTGGTTCGCCAGTTGGAGGCAGCGCCCTCGAGGCCCGCACAAAAGCCGGCCTGTACGTGCCCTGTGCGCGTCTGATGGACGACACTCCACCGTGCTTGCAGATCACGAGCCTTCTTGCGCAGTGCCGCGCGGCTTGGCCTGGCATCCTCATGCCGCCAAGTCAGGCCGACGGCATAGGTGCCCTTGATCCCTGGAAGGTTGAGGACTTGAGCCATGTCACACCGCGAGCTTCAGAACTTGCTTGCCGCGACCCACTCTGACTTGTTTCGCATCGACGCCGATGACTTGCCAGCCATCGCCGAGCTGAGTGCCAGCCACTGCATCCGAAATCGTGATGCCGTTGATTTCGATGAGAGCCGAGTAGACGCCGTCAGCTCCCCCGATGTGAACCAGACGCGGTTTCCCATGTTTGGCCGCAGGTAGCGGAATCGGTGGCTTCGTAACGTTGCCGGGAACGACCAGCGACGGAACAACTCCCGGTTCCCCTGCCTGCCCAGGCGTCACGCTCGTTGCAGCCTGCATCGCGCGCGACTCCGAGCTTTTGATGTCCGCCTGGTACTTCGCAATTTCAGCCTTGACCTTCAGGACTGCCGCTTGCCGTTGCAGGATGCTGAGTTCGTCGGCCTCAGCACCTGCCTGAGCGGCTTCGGTCTTCGGCGAAGGCGCAGCCGCAACAGGAATCGACGCCTGGGGTGATGGAGCAGCCTGGGTTGGCCGTACAGACGTTTCTGCAACTTGCGCGGTACGAGCCGCAGGTGTTGTCGTTGGCGGAGTTGTTGTTGCCGAAGGCTGCGCATCACGAATGGATTGAGCGGCCTGCATCGCCTTCTCCATGCGAGGCGCCGAGGCACCCTGCGCAATTGCAAATCCTGCACCGGCGCTCAGCGCAAGTCCAACCGCTGCAGACAAGAAATGTCGATTCATCATGAACCCCAGGTATCAAAGAAGCCGTGCGGTGATAACGACGGCAATCATCGTTTCGCGCTTTGCGGCATCCACCCCACCGCCCGTCACTGGGACGTAGGGCGAGCCAACGCCGTTGTTCGTGGTACTGGTCGTTTGATCGCGCAAGCCGGTAAGTACCAGCGACTCGCCCGGCTTCAGGCCGACGGTCTGCTGGAAACGTGCCAGTGGCTTGGTTCGCAGCTGCACCTTGGACAAGGAGGCCCCGCTGCCCTGGGTCTGTTCTTGTAGCGGGTTCAGATTCGACAGGGTCATGTCGAACATGATCAAGATGCGGCCGTTGACAACCTTTGGCGTGAACGTGCTTGTGAAGCCGGAGATGTCAGGGGCGGTTTGCATGGAAGACGTGGAACCCACGTTCGACGCCAACGTGGTCTGCGAGCTCGGGATGTAGTCCTGCAAAGTTGCAGACTGCATTGCCATGACCTTGCCGTTTTGGGTAACTCCCGAACGCGACACAACCTGCGTAACGTTGCCCAGCGTCGACAGCGCTTGCACTGCCACCTTGGTACCGTCCAGCTTGCCGCCGACAATCGTCGCGCCGACGGACATGGGTGTCGCGTTGCTCGACACCGTTGGCGGCGCCACCCCGGTGAACGTGGCACCGGTGTGCCCATTTCCGCTCTTGTACCCGAGCGAGAGATTCAAGCCGTAGTTGTCCTCTTGATTGAGCCGGACTTCGTAGATGCGCACGTCGATGGCGACCTGCTTACCGAACATGGCATCAAGAGTACGGACCCAGTCCTCAACACGATCACACTGTGGCGGCGTCCCGGTGACAGTGACAGTCCCCAGATTCGGGTCGGCGATGACCTCCGCACCATTCCCCGCAATTTGCTTGGCGATCTCCTCCAAGCGTTTCCACGGTTTCACTTCCAACGACTGGCTGGCTGTTTGTCCGCCGGTGCCCGAACCGCTTGAACCGCCAGATGTGGAGCTAGTGGTAGAAGCCGACGTGCCGCCCGAGCTGGAAGACAGGTTGCCGTCACTGGAGATCGTCCCGCTCATGGAAGCGAAGGCTCCCATGTCAGGCAACGTGAAGTTCCGGGTCTCGACTCGGAAGAACGTGAGGGTGCCGTCGCGAAAGCGCGAGTAGACGTTGTAGCGCTGCTCGTTCGTCCGCATAAAACCCTTGAAATCGCCAACGTAGTGCAGCGGTGACTGCGTCGGCATCGCTGCGGCCCCAGACTGCATGCCACCTGGGGCGGCCAACGTTGCGTTGGGCGCGCCTGCAAGACTCGTGGCGAGCCCTGCGGGTAGTTGCGGCCCCTTGACTGCGCCGGTTGCGCCGGTGGTCACAATGGACTGCGCCGAGGGGAACGGTGCATTCACCGAGGGATCGATGACCACCCGTACGTTGTAAGTGCGAGCAATCCAGTCGGCAACGTCGGCAAGCGTACTGATGCGGTCCCGTGCGTCGTTGTACGACACGGGCTTGTTGAAGAGTTCCGGTTGCGGCTTGGTCGCCTTGACCTTCTCGCCAAGAAGCCATGCCCCCTCATGGATCTGGAAGACCGGGCGGCTGCTCGGGGCAGCGTCGAGCTGCGCGCGCGTGTCGCGCATCGCGTCTTTCTGGATGCCGCGCACCTCCGCGATACCGCATCCCGACAGACTCAAGACCGTTGCCACAGCACCGGCGATCAGCTTCGGTTGATAGAAGATCCTCATTGCTCAGCTGCTCCGTTCTGGGTGATAACGATCGTGTGGTTGCCGCGCCAGCTGTCGCCGAGCACGTCTGTTCCGTTGGCTGCCAAGTCTTCCGTGACGCGCTTCACAGCAGATTCAAAGTCATCGCCATAGGATTTATTGCCCGGCACTACCCATGCGTCCTGCACCCTCCACAAGACCTTCCAACCCGCGCGCCTCGCCCACTCAAGCAATTGCTGCTCTACTGACTCGTCGGCGATGAGTTCGAACGGCCTATTTGAGGGAACGGACGTGACTGACACTGCTGGTTCAGGTGAGGTACTCGCCAACGCGGAAGCCGCGGCGACGAGCGTGTTGGGATCGGAGGCTCCGTTGCGATTGGCTTGGCCAGCGACGCTTGCTTTGCGAACACTGCTGCCAAGCGGCTGCCAACCATCGCCGTCAACGCTCTGGGTACGGGTCCCCGCGTGGACGGAGGAAACGAAGGTGCATGCAGCCATCGCGATGACGGCCATGCGCTTGTGGGAAAGAAGGCTTCTCATAACGGTCTCGCAATGTGTCAATGACTGGCACCAGCGCGCTGCAATGCCTGCCAGCGCGCGTAGATTTGGTTGGCGTAGCGCAACTGCTTGTCCGGTGAAGTGGCGTTGTATGCGCCGACGGCTTTCCAGTTCGGCCCCAGGCGCGCGATGTTCGAGCTCAGAATCCACGCCCCGACGTAGGCGTTAACACAGGGATTCCACAAGTGCTCAGGGGCAATGCCCACACGCGCCAGCGTCGGAAACCAGGAGGAGTTGATCTGCATGAGGCCAACGTCAACACTGCCGTTAGAGTTGCGATTGACAGCAAGCGGCCGCATGCCGGACTCGTGCCACGCGATGGCGCGAACGAGCGTCGGATCGAGCCGGTAGTAATTGGCCGCGTCGTCGAGACAATCCGCCCGCGCTAAACTGGCAAGAGCCAGCAGAAGTGCGAAAAAAGCGAACAGCCTTTTCGCACCGCTCACGTCTCGCACTCGGAGTCGTGATCCGCTCATTCCACCCTCGCCTTGCGCTCGTAGAAGCGCACTTCAGGGACACGTTCCACGATCACTGAGCGGCCGTCGGCCACCACAGTCAAGCGCTCAGCGATTCCGTTGAACTTGAAGTAGCGGTCCTTCAGTTCGCCCGAGCCCTCGCCGTTGTCGTTGCGTGCGCTCACATTGGCCTTTGAAGTTCGGAATACGAGGTAGGTCGCGTTGTCCTTCTCGAAGACCGATTCGAGGCCCGCTGCGTTGTCGGCCGCGAAGTCATAGCGAATCTCAGCAGCTCGCCGAACTTCGACAGCCTTACCCGCGGCAGAGACGGTGAAACGATCCACGGTATCGAACGCGACCACGCGATCACCGTCCAGCCACGTCAGGCCCTGCTTGCTGCCCTCGCTGTTCCTGATCTGGAGACCCTCAGGCTTCGTCGCAAAGCGAATTTGAATCGTCCCGGCCTTTGTGTCGCGGATGGCCTGCGCGTCAAACGCCTCGGCCAATAGCGAGCTGGCCACGCCACCGTCACCACTGCCTTGATCGTTTGGGACCGTTGCTGGCGCACCTGTGTTGCCGACATTCGCGCCGTTGCTGGCATCGGACGAAGCCACCGCGACGCCCACGGCGATCGACTTGGGCGGCTCAACACGCAGCGCGATGTTGCGACGGCCGAAGTCGACCTCCGCGTAGAGACCCTTCTGGTCCAGCAACCGCCCGAGCGCCTGAAGCCAGTTCTCGGCATCCCGCGTGACGAACGTCGTCTCCTCCGTCAGCGCAATGGTCTTTTGGGCGGTCCCCGTCCAACCGCTGGGAGCTATCGCCTTGACGATTTGCGCCAGCGGCTGCGTGACGCTCCCGGGACGCACGAGTTGCAGATTGCCGTGCTCGCCGACCATCGCGATGCGGCCGGAGAAGCCAGTGAACCCATGGGGCAAGTCCCCCGACGGATTCGCCGGCTCGCGCGTGATCGCGTTGGAGCGTTTCCAGCGCGCCGTCACCATTTGCCCGTTCGCAGTGAAGTGCAGAACGTCGGGGACACCATCAACCATGATGTACGGACCGGATGATTGCCCGTTGTCGGCCACGATGGTCTGCCCGGCACGCGGCTGAATGTACGTGCTCGACCCGTCGTTGAAGATCATCGCGGGGCGAGCCGTGGATGGCGCCACCACCTGGTAATCGAAATCCAGCGGATCGGTGTCTGCGGCGAAGGCCTGCACGGACAGAACGGGCAGCAGCAAAGCGAGGTGTCGGAACTTCGTCATGGGCTATTGGCGGAGTCCAGCCGCTTCAGGTGGTTCAGGAATCGGGCGAAGTAGGGCCCTCCACGCGCGGGGTCAGCGCTGTGATACCAAGCGACCGCCTTCATCGGAGAGCCGCTGCGTTGCCGGTTTTCGAGCAGGATGGTTTCCGCGACACGGATGTTCGATGCAGGCGACAGGGCATCCCAGGGCGATGCGAAGCGCTGGCCGTGGTAGCACCAGTTCACCTGCATGATTCCGACATCGAAATCGCACCGCTTCGCCTCGATCAGGCGGCGGATGGCACCATAGGCATCGTCTCGGGTGGCGAAGTAGTAGCCACGCCCCGCGACGTTCAACGTCCACGGCCATGGTCGCCCCTGATACGACGATTCGTTCAGCGCAATGCCGGCCAGGATGGTCGGATCGACGCGATCACTGAATTCCGCAAAGGGGGCGGCTTTCGGTGCGCAGGCCCAACCGCCCTTGCGCTCGACGATGGCGGCTTGACCCGCGTCATCCAACGAGGCGGGACGCAGCCACCCGGCACCGGCAACAACGCTGACAAGCGTCTCGGCATGAGTCACTCCGTCGGGCTGTCGCGCGGACCCGATCTGGAACTCCTGGCCGACCAAACGCTGAGCCCAGGTTTCGAAGGCGCCCAGGCCGCAGTACAAGACCGGCTTGCCCGGAAGCGTCTGCAGCCGAACCTGTCCACCGTCGCGCACGACGTAGGCCGTCGGTGAAATCACCGCATCGACCACCACGGCGTGCGCGGACACACAGGCCGCCATCAGGAGAAGCCCAATCGCCCTATTCACGGTACGGCTCCAGGACGATGTCTTGCTTGACCTGTACCAACAGCTTCTGGGCAGGTTCCGTGGTGATGGTCGGCCGAATGTTCTGGTTGCGGTTCAGGATGGTCTGCGCCGTCTGTGTGGCGACCTGGCCCGCCGCGTTGCCGTAAGTAGTCAGGCCGTTCGAATTGGAGGTCGTCGCCGTCTGCTGATTGTTGAAGCGTTGCTCCAGCACGGCGATGACAACCGCGCCATAGAAGATCTTGAAGAAATGGTTGTTGACGTCCCCGCTCACACCGGAATAGCCATTGGTGTCGGCACCCTGCATCGAGCCGAGAGGAACCCACTTCTTATTGGGGAGCTGCAGACGGGTGAACGCCACGAGAAGGCGCTCCTGCCCGATGCTGATGTCGCTGCTGTAAGTCCCAACCAGCATCGAACCTGCCGGAATCGCGAGGCAGGTGCCATCCACCGTGTCCCATACGTTCTGCGACACCATCGCGCGAAACTCGCCCGGCTTATCCGAGTTGTTGCCGCCGACAAACGTCGCTGGAATCACAAAGCCCTGGGATACGGTGCAACTCGGCAAACGGCCCGCAATACCTGTGCGCTCGTACTTCGTTGCTGCTGTCTGTTTCAGAAACTGTTGATCGCTGTTGACGGGCGCAGCATCAGCAGGCGGTGCGCCGGTTGCGTTGGCAGCCGCTGCGGCAGCCTGCTGCATCGCCCGCATGGACGCAGGGTCCAGCGTACCTTGAAGGTCGACTTTCGGGCGTGCGTTGTCACGCACCTTGTTCATGCCTGCCTTGTAGAGCGGCGCAGTAAAGATGCTGTCCTCTTCATTCTTCTTCCCCATCACCTCGGTGCCCTGACGGCCCGTCGTGAAGTCTTTCGCCGACATGACCGGTGCGCGCTGACCGGAGTCGGCTCTTACCGCAGAGGCCTCTTGGCGGGACGCCTCATCCTTGGCGGCCTGCTGCTGGGCACGGATCTGCTGGCCGAGGTTCTGCGACGCCTCACCCGCCGTCGCCCGCGATTTCATCTTCTCCGCGCGCTGCTCCTCCGACGCCTCTTTCACTTCGGCGTCGGTTTTGCTCTGGTAGTAGAAGGCAAGCGTGCCGATCAGCACCGCAGCAATGCCTGCTGCGACGTAGATAATCCCTTTGGGGATCTTCCCCTTGGAGACTCGCTCGCGAGCGTCGGTCACGTCCTCAACCTGCTTAGCCACGGCCGATCCTTTAGAAGAGACCCAAGAAGCGACCGCGGCCGCGGCGCACGATCACCTCCGTGCTACCCGACCGAAGCGCCACGGTCTCTGCCAGGCGCTGCAGCACGAGGTAGTCGCCTCGGCGAATGAAGTTCGCTACGACGAAATCACTTCCGTCCTTCACCAGCGCGACGGGCCACTCGCTGGCAGTCGCGGGCATGCGCATCCAGATGAGCTTGCCGTCATCAAAGACAGCGTCGGGCTTGAAGTCCGCGCTTCCCGACGTCGAATAGTCGAAGTTGAGCTTGTCCGGCGAAACGCCGACGGTGTTCGCCGGACGCTCTCCCTGCTCGCGTGCCTCGCCATCTGCCCGCGCCTTGATCTTGGCCATCACGGTCTCAGGGATGCGGAAGCGAACCTTCTGGTAGAAGATCCCGCCCAGGGGGGACGACACCAGCGTGAACTCGTAGGAGCGCTTGTTTGTGGTCACCGACAGGGTGTTGACCAGACCGGCAGCGTGCGGCTTGAGATAGAGATGATTGCCGTTGTCCGTTGACGATTCCCAGCGCACGCTGTCACCCCACGCCGGCTCCGACACGATCTGCTCATCGTCCGGGAACTCAATGGTGGTTCCCTTCAGTGGCGCGGTCAGGACGCGATAAATCTGATCCTTGCTGTACGTAAAGACGACGAGGCGGGAATCGCCCGGCATAGCCAGCGGTTCCGCTCCACCGTTGAACGGATTCATGGGGTTCATGGCATCCGCCATTGATCCCAAGTTCAGCGGGGGGATAACAGGTTCGGCGCGCTTCGCGGGGCGCTCGGCAGCAGCCCACGCGCCTCCGACAACAGCCAGCGCGAGACAAGCGCATGCGAGCGCCGAGGAAGTTGTGCGCAATAGGGACATGGTCATGCCGGGGTCTTCTGGAGGGTGAAGAAGACTGGGTAGATCCCGAACGGATTCGGACCCAGCGCCTCCGCATCACTTTGGGGAGGCTTGATTTCGTAGCGGAACGTGATCGCGTACCGCATGCGCTTGGGCTTCTGGCCTTCTTCGTTCGTCGTCGCGATGAATTCGACGGCGACGGTGTTGTCAGGCAGCGGCGCGATGTTCTTGATTTCGGGTTCGCGGGTGAGCGTCGGGCTGGACGTCACGGCCCGGAACGGTGCGTCCTCGTCAAACCATTGATCGAACTGCTTGCGTGCAGTCCCAACCATCTGCTCCTTCGCGGACTTGATGCTCTTGTACATCCGCGCATCCTCGACCACCGGCGTCAGCATCGGTTCGATCGTGAACCAGCGCGTGATGAGGTCCTTGAACCCGACCGTCAGGTCACGTCCTTTCGGCTCGTAGGGCTGCAGCACTCTGACCAGGGGCTGGCCGTTGGCGTCGGAGCTGACGCCATAGGACTTCACCACGGAAGGTGCCGGCTCGCGCGTCGCCACGGCAACCAGGGCCGTCAAGCTCGCAATCAAGAAGGCGATCTTCCAATGGTTGCGGTCGACCTTGACCGCGGTCGTTTGATCGAAGACGGCCTGGGCAATGCTTTTCTCCGCATACATGCCGGGATGCGGTGAAAGCACCTTCGCTTGTTCGGATTTCTTGCTTTTGAAAAGACCCATTCCGGCACCCAATTAGATGCCGACAATTGAATCAGGAATGAATGCGGACGCTTGATTCAAAAGCCCCGCGATATTTGCGAGCTTTTCACCGATGTCATGTCAGTCGGTGAGCCACCTGACTAGCGCGTTCACGGAGTGAAGTTTGGGTGCCAAAAAGCGCGCGTTGGTTTACCGCGTTCGGGATAAATCCCCGGAAAGCGCCCATCCGCATAGAGGCTTTCCGCACTTTGGTCCATCGCGGGTATCCGCCCCGGATTGTCGTTCTACGTCCTGCGCGACAAGCAAGACGGTCTTAGCGCAGTTGAGCACCCCAGCTCTTCGAGCCTTGCATCGTCGCCAATGCATTCATTCCGCGAAAGCTGAAAAAAATGACCCCGCTTTCGCCGCGAGGGCCTGATCCGTTTTCCAAAAGAATAGCGCCATGACCGCGAATCATGACCCCTATTCCAATCAGCTCACGCCGCTCGAAGAAAGCGCCGTGAAGATGTTCTTTGAATCGCTCAAGCCGATTCAACCGGTGCTTGAAGAGGCGACCGTGGCCGAAGTCATGATCAATCACCACAACAGCGTGTGGGTTGAACGCAAGGGCCGATTGGAGCGTCTCGATCTCATGCTGGAGCCCAAGAAGCTTGAAGGCGCAATCCGCGCGCTGGCTTCGTCGGTTGAGAAATCGGCGGTCAAAGGCACCGATCAAGGGATCATCAACGCCGGCCATAAGGGGCTGCGGATCGCCGCAGTCATGCGCCCGACCGCAATCGACGGGCACGCCCTCAGCATTCGCCGTCACCGTGAAAAGAACCTGACGCTCTCCGACTACACGGCGATGGGCGCGTTCTCTTCTTCCGTCGCGCGCAACCCTGACGACGATCAGATCATCTTCCCGCCCGACGTCTCCGACGACGGGCTCGCGCACGCGCTGTCGACCATGGTGCGGCAGCGCAAGAACGTGCTCGTCGCCGGTGGCACATCGTCCGGCAAAACCACCTTTCTCAACGCGCTCGTTGGCGAGATTCCACACGAAGAGCGAATCATCTCCATCGAGGACACCCAGGAACTGAAGCTAAGCGTCCCGAACTGCGTTCGTCTTCTTTCGAATCCCGACAAGAAGGTCACGACCCAGCAATTGGTCGCGCTGAGCCTGCGTTTTCGTCCCGACCGTGTGCTGGTTGGCGAGGTGCGTGGCGGCGAGGCCTTCGACTTCATTCAAGCCCTCAATACCGGCCACGACGGCGGGATGGGCTCCCTGCACGCCAACAACGGCCGCACTGCGCTCTCCCGCCTGGAGAGCCTCGCCATGCTCGGCATCCCGCTCGGCTCGCGATGGGATCTGAGCGACATGCGCAAGCTCATCGCCGACTGCTTCCACTACGTCGTGCACATGCGGCGCACGGGCGAGATGCGGCACGTCTCCGAGATTCTGGAGATCCAGGGCTACGCAAACAACGACTACGTCATCAAACGTGTTTTCTAAGGGGGTTTCATCATGATCCAAGCAGTCCAGCGCCTGCTCAAACGCGCAACCACCTGGCGCGGCACGGTGGCACAAGCCGTTGCCATCACCACCCTGCTCTATGGGGCGGAGGCCCGCGCCGACGAATTGGCCTCTCTGTCCGGTTTCGTTTGCATGATCGCGAACTTCGTCAAGAGCGGCTACCTGCTCGCGGGCGGCGTGATTGTGATCGTGATCGGTGCAATCGCCATCGCGCAGTCCGAATCCACCATCGTCAAATTCGTCTCGACGATTGGTATCGGTATCGGCATTGCAGCGGCTTGTATCCCGCTGCTGCAGAAGTTCGGCATCTCCGCCACGTACTGCACGTTCGTCTAACCATGCGCCAGCACAAGGTTAGTCGCTCGCTGTCACTGCCTCGCATGATCGGTGGTGTCGTGCGTGGCTTCGCCATTGCCAACGGCACGCTCACCGCAGTGCTGGTCTACATCACCTACCGGGCGGGTTGGCAGTTTATCTGTGGATTCCTCGCGCTCGGCATGGTGGTTCACATGGCGCTGCGTTGGCTGACCAACAAGGACCCGTGGTGGAACCAAATCCTGATGGTCTATGACCGCTATGGCGACTTGTACGAGCCAGGCCCCTGGCACGGCAAGCTCGGCGCGCGCTTTCGCCGGCCCTACGGGTTCGACAGTGATCTGCCATGCTGAAGAAAAAACGGCCCATCCAGGAAATCGCTCCCTGGCTCACCTTTATCACGCCCTCGCTGGTGCTCGGCAAGGATGGCAGTTTGCTGGCCACCTACGGGCTGGGGGGCGTTGACGCGGACCACCCCAACAAGAGTGAGATCACATCCGCTCGGGATCAGCTCGATCAGGCCTGCCGCAGCCTGGACGGTCGCATCACTGCGTGGTGGCGCATCAAGCACCGCCGCGCACACGACTACATCGCCGGCGAGTTCGCCAGTGCTCATGACGCCAAGATCGACGAGCTCAATCGGGCCAACATGTCATCGGGCAAGTTCTACCAGAACACGCACTCGCTCGCGCTCAGCTACACGCCCGCATCCGGCCTGGACAAGATCTTCGAAAAGATCAGCTACCACGTCACGGTGGGCGGCAAGGGGCTGGTCGCGGCGTTATTCGAGTCGCTAAAGGACACGTTCCTCGCGCGCAACGCGTTCGCATTCGATCTTGCCAAGACGCAGGCCGATGCCAAGCGCTTCGAAGGCATGCTCGATGCGTTTGTTGGCGGCAACACCAAGATCGGGCTCAAACGGCAGATGCTGCAGGAGTCCATGGCACTTCTGCATCAAGCGGCGAACCCATCGGTGCCGCCACGCAGGATTCGCTTCCCGATGACGCTGCTGGACACCCACCTCACCGAGTCGATCGTGACGCCGGGTGCCGAGCAACTGCTCTTTGAGTCGGCGCATGGAATGCGCTACGCGGCCGTGGTCGCCGTCAAGGAATGGCTCGGCTTCCAAGAAGCGGCGCTGGACGTCCTGACGAAGCTCGATGTTGAGCTGGACGTCTGCGTCCTCTACCGCTTCTTGGACAACTCCAAGGCCAACGTCTACATCGAGAAGATCCGCAGCTTCTACAAGATGGCGAGCTTCAACCTGTGGAAGATTCTGAAGCAGTTCGCTGCCAAGGAAGAACAGGAGAACGATGAGGGCCGGGAACAGCTCGCCGACGAGGCGGGTCAGGCACTTCGCCGGCTGACCGCGGATGGTCAGCAGCATGGCTTCGCCAACATCTCCGTCATCGTCTACGGCAACACCGAAGAGGAATGCTCGGACGCGGTCAGTCTGGTCGTTGGCGCCATCAGTAACGCGGGGTTCGGCACGATTCGTGAAGGTACGAACCTGATGCCCGCCTGGAACTGCACGCTGCCCGGTCGTTGGGACAACCAGCGGCGCCTGCAATTTGTCGAAACACCGGCCGTGTCGGACGTCGCCCCGATTTGTACGATCAATCCGGGGCCGACCCGCAACGACTGGCTCTCGGACAAGGCCGGCAAGGAGATGCCACCACTCACCTGCTTGCCGACACGCCACCTGACTGCCCAGCGCGTCGACATGCACGAGCCCGGGGGCAATGGCCACCTCTTCGTGATCGGCCCGATCGGTGCCGGTAAGTCGGTATTCCTGAATTTCCTCATGTCACAGTCGGGGCGCCATAACCCCCGGCGCATCCGGTTTGATAAGGACCGGTCGACACGCATCACCACGCAACTCGGTGGTGGTCAATTCATCGATGTCACCGGTAAGTTTGCGACCGCCACACGCTGCAACCCGCTGTCCCTGCTCGGCGAGGCGGAGAACCACGCCTACGTGACGGAATGGCTGATCTTGGCCATCGAGGACGAAGACGGATTCAGGCTCACCCCCACACAGAAGACGGACATCTTCGACGCGGTTCAGATTCTGGCCGGCTATAGCCGCGAGCAATGGACCCTGTCCTTCTTCGCCACACTGATCCACGCCGATCTGCGCGAGCGGCTGCAGCTCTGGATGAAGGGTGGTCAGTACGGTGACTTCTTCGACAACGTCGACGACGCGTTCCAAATCAGCGATGACCTGACCATCGAGATGGGTGAGCTGCTCATCAACTACGAGCGCGCGGCGGTTCTATTCCTAGACTACGCCTTCTTCCGGATCAGCAAGAGCATGGATGGTCAGCGATTCACGCTGATCGAGATTGAAGAGGCGGGCTTCTTCTTCAAGTACGAACGCTTCTACAGGCGCTTGGAAACGTGGCTGACCACCATCCGCAAGCTCAACGGTGCCGTGTGGATGGCAACACAGTCGCTGCGCCAGATCGCGCGGATTACCGACTTCGAGGTGCTGAAGGAAACCATCGCGAACTTCATCTACCTGCCCAACAGCCTCGCCAATACCAGCAAGAACCTGTACTGCGACACGTTCGGCCTGACCGTCGACCAGGTGCAAATGATCAACGACGCCGTGCCGAACCGCGACTACCTGTGGGTCACCCGGACCACGTCGCGCATGCTCCAGACGGACTTCAAGCCTGAGATGGTTGCCCGGCTGCGCTCCGACGGCAAGGCGCAAGCGGTTTTCGACAAGCACTACATGCAGGGCGATGGCTGGGAGGACCGCTACGTGCGTGAACTTCTGGCCGCCTAAGCCGAAGTCGTACCACGGCGCTGCGTTGCGCCATCTCTCAATCGAAGGAGCCACCCATGCTCAAGACCACATTCTCTGCAACTTTGCGAAAGATGCGCGGCACATTCGTCGTGGCCGCATCCGCCGTCGTGCTGTCGAGCCCCGCCCATGCCTCCGGCTGGCCGGTGTTCGATGCCGCTAACTTCCTCAAGAACACCATCAGCGCGGCGCAAGCGTTGAAGACCGAGGTGTACGAGAACACCAACATCATCTACCAGTACAAGATGATGCTGAACCAGCTCCAGCAGGCTGTGGGCCTTGATGACATCAAGAACCAAGCGCAGATCGACTCGATCCTGGCGGACGTGAAGCGCTACTCGGACTACGGCCAAGTGCTCCAGCAGCTTTACGGGGCAGTCTCCAGCGATGCGAGCTTCTTGGACAAGGTGAACGGCCTGGTGGTGGTGTCCGGCAAGTCGCCCGCGCAATGGTTCGAGGACCAACGCACGCTCCTGACCTCTGGGAATAAGACGGCGCAAGCCTTGTTCGATGCCGGCACCGACGTCGCCAAGAACATCGCGCATCTGGCCCAACGTCGTCAGGACCTGCAGTCACAGATGACGCTGAGCCCGACGGCGCAGGCCACCGCCCAGACCACCAATCAATACCTGGACCTGCTCTCCAGCCAGAACGCCGACCTCATCAAGCTGATTGGCACCAAGGTGCAGGCTGACGCCGTGAAAGACCGGAAGGAGAACGCCGACACGGAAGAAAAAACGGCGGCCATGCAGAGCGTGATCTCCAGCCAGGACGCTCAGCTCCAGAAGCTGCGCCAGTCCGTGTACACGCGCAGCAGCACCGCCCAGTGAGAGTGGCACAGATGAGCTTTCCTCGACTGATGGGCCTGATGCGCATAGCGTTGCTGGTCTGCCTCGCGGCGTTGTCGACAGGTGCAACGGCGCAGGCAGACGCGACCTTCCCTGTCACGACACCCTCGACGCCGTCTCCCACCGGCTCTGCGGGGTCAGGCGCGGATAACCAATCCGGTCCCAACCTCGCCGGGCCGAAAGGCGCGGTCGGGGAAGCCATCTCTAGCGCGCTCAAGAAGTTCACCGATTCGACGGCGCAGGTCATCAATGCCGCGGTCGGTATCAGTCACACGATTACCCCAGAAGCCGCCAAGTTCGCGGCGGCGCTGGGCATCATCACCATTGTCCTGGCGGCAATGCGCTTCGCTGGCGCTCACCACCCCGTCACCGCGTGGACGAACTTCCTGGAAGAGATGGCGACGCTCGGGATATTCGCCGCGATCTATGTGGGATACGAGCGGTTCGCGCCAGGCATCTACCAGTACTTCAACACCATGGCCACGTCCATCGCCGGCGGCGACCTTTCGCCCGGTGCGACGTTGGCCACGACGGCCGGCAATTTGTGGGACTCCTACGGCAATGCCCTGAATGCCGCGACCTGGTACCAGAAGATTGGGGTGGCCCTGGCCCTGATCCCCCTGCTGCTTGCCTTCGCCGTGACGGTGGCGACATCGGTGATCTACAACTTCTACATCTCGCTCGGTCAAATTCAGGTGGCCATCGGCATCGTCGTCGGCCAGCTCGCGGTCGCCCTGGGTTTTTCCGAATTCACGCGCAAATACTTCCTCGCCTGGTTTGACTACATGGTGTCCGGCTCTCTGTATGCAGTGGTCGCGGCAATCATGTCGAAGCTGGTGACCGCGTCGTTCGCATCTTCACTCGGTGACGTGAACTCGATCGGTACCGACACGATGGCGGGCGCCTGTTATGCGCTCGTGCTGAGCATCTTCCTGCTGTTCATTTCGTTCGAGATTCCGAGCATTGCAGGCAAGCTGTTTGGCAATGGTGCCGGCATCAGCGGCGGGGCCGTAAAGGGCGGCATCAAGGCGGCGTGGGGCCTTGGCAAGCGCATGGCGGGCTGACGATATGAACCACACGCCAATGCCCATCGCTGCATTGACCGCCACGCTCGGTTCGCGGCTGGACCTCGTTCGGCAGTACGCGAACGAGTCGTCGAGCGCGGATTTCGAGCGCAAGTGGTTGTCCGTGCTCGAAACCTGCGCCGACTGGTATTCGTCGATGCCGCTGCGCCCCGAACAGCATCCGGAACCCGGTGGCGCGTTTCGCGCCACGGTCGAGACCGTCTACTACGCCCTGCGGCTATCCGGGGGACAGAAGTTCGGCGCCGACCAGCCCTCGGAGCGTCGGCGCAAGCTCGAACCACAATACCTGTATGCCGTGTTCCTCGCGGCGTGCTGCACCTGGCTGGACGAACCGTTCCGCCATTTCCAGTTCTACCGACTGAGAGACCAGGCCGAGTGGAGCCCTGCCGCGCATGGCGCCTTCTCGGCTTGGCTGGAAGGTGGCGAATACCGTGTGCAACGCCGAGAGGCGCCATTGCCCATCGAGCGGATGCGTACCGCCCTGCTCGCACGTTCCATCCTCGGCAACACTCGGCTGGAGCTGCTCGAGAGCATGGTGCAAACCGACCTCTTCGGTGCGATCAATCCGGAGAGCCGCCCGGCCGGTACCGAGTCGCTGCTGCACAAGGTCCTGCGTCAAGCCGTGGCGGTGACCTGCGACACCGAGGACAAAGCACGGCGCGCGCGCTTTGCCCCCGATACCACGCCGATTCCTCCCGCGAAGACGTTGGAGGACGGATTTGCCGCTCACGCTCAACCGGCCCCGGCGGCCGAGAAACGTCCATCGCAGCCCAAAGCCAAGGCGGCAAAGAGCGAGCCGTCGGCAGCGGATAGCGTCTCGGCGCTGTTCGAGCAGGCCAAGGCCACGCCGACGTCAACCGCTTCAGCTTCGCCTGAGACGCCAGCGCCGACATCGGAGAAGCCCAACACCCAAAGCTCACTGTTCGACTTGGACTCGATGCAGGTGCCCAAAGAGCCAACGGTCAAACAGGAAGACCCGTTTGCCGAAATCCTGAGTTCTGCGAGCACGCTCATGCGCGAGTTCTTCCGCGCACTCGTGCAGGACGTCGAGTCGGGCAAGGTGGCCGTGCACTGGGCCGAAAAGGGGCTGGTGCTGCAAAAGCGGATTCTCGGCAGCTACGGCATCGCCAGCGAAACGCTGGTGGACAACCTGCGCAAGCTCAACCTCCTCGCCAGCTCGCAGGGCGCTGACATCGTGCTGGTCGAGCGCATTGGCTCGCTGATCCTCGCCCGTCCGCAGCAATGAACTACGTGAGCCACTTTCGCCCGATCTTCGAGGCCCGCGCGGCCGTCGGTTGGCTGATCGGTTTGATCTTGCTCCCCCTGTCCGGCATGCCCCACGCATGGGCGTTCGCGGTCATTTGTGCTCTGTTCCTCGTGGCGCGCGCCTACCAGGTGCGCAAGGCGCTGGCCTTTCGCATGTCGATTTCGACGCGTTGGCTCACCCTCATTCAGATCGACGTGCTGCTGCGCACGAGTGCCCGCATGCGAGCCGACCTTGACGCGATGTACTTCGGTAACGGCTTCGAATGGACGCAGCGCCATTGCCAGATCGCGCACGACATCTTGCGCATGCCGTCCACCGAAATTCCGGGTCTTCCGAAGTGGCTCCCGCCGAAAGTCGCCAAGCGAATCGAGACCGCGTTTGCGCCGCCCAACAGCGTCCCCGACACGGCCCCGCAGGGCAAGTCCTGGATCCACGGGATGGAACCCAACAAGATCGAAGTGCCCCTGCACTATAAGGCGCTCGGCGGTCACACGGCCGTGAGCGGCACCACGGGTGCCGGGAAAACCAAGACCTACGAGCTGATTGCGACACAGGTCATTCACAGCCCCAACAAAGACGTCCTCATTATTGTCGACCCGAAGAACGACAAGGACTTCAAGAAGCGCGTCGAGCGTGAATGCAAGCGTGCCGGTCGCAAGTTCCTGTACTGGAAGCAGGCTGCGCCGTCCGAATCGATTCGGATGAATCCGGTTGAGAATTGGTCGCAGCCGTCGGAAATCGCCAGCCGCGTCTCCCAACTGATGGAAGAAGGCCCTTTCCGCGACTTTGCCTTCCTCTTCATCGACCGCGCAGTCAAGGGTGAGCTGTACGTCGGCGACAAGCCGAACCTCCGCTCGATCCTGAATTACGCACAGTCCGGCATCAATGGTCTGCTCGATCGATGCCTGCGCCGATTCTTTCCGGAAGCGGGCATGCTCGACTGGGAAGACGAGGCCAGAGGCTTTCTGCAGCGCATCGCCCAGAAGGGCGGGGTGGATCCTCTGCAGGGGATGGTTCAGCTCTACGTCGACAACTTCGCAAAGAAGGGCCTCGGCCACGAGACGATCGACGGCCTGGTGGCCACCTTCGTGCACGATCGCGAGCACTACATGCGGATCATCGCCTCGGCGCTGCCGCTGCTGCAGATGCTGGCTACCGGCGAAACCGGTCTCATGCTCGCGCCGAAGGCCGACGATTTCACGGATGACCGTGAGATCTGGGATATCGAGCGCGTGATCAAGCAGAAGGCCGTCCTGTACGTTGGCCTGGATTCGATGTCCAACAGCATCGTCGCCAAGGCGATCGCTTCCATGCTGCTGGCCGACGTGGCTTCTGTCGCGGGCGCCATCTACAACTTCTACGAGACGCCACCCGACATCGTCTTGCTGGTCGATGAGGTGGCCGAAGCCATCAACGAGCAGGTGATCCAGATTCTCAACAAAGGCCGTGGCGCCGGCTTCCGGTCGTTCGTGGCGTTCCAAAGCCGCTCCGACCTGGAAGCCAAGCTTGGCAGTGCTGCAAAGATGCTGCAGGTGCTCGGCAACCTGAACAACCAGATCATCCTGCGCCTTGAGGATACCGACACCGCGCAATGGTTCTCCGACAAGGTGGGCGAGACAGCCATTCGCAACATCGTGGTGTCGAGCAGCGCAAGCACAGGTTCCGAGTCGCACGTCGGGGAATTCAGCGGCTCCGTATCTCGCTCGACGCAGTTGGAGAAGGCGCCGCTGATTCCGCCACGCCTCATCACCGAACTGCCGAACCTCCAGTACTTCATGCGCATCTCCGGTGGCTCGGTCTACCAAGGTCGCATTCCCATCATCCAAGGATAACTGCAGCATGCCCAGTCTGTTTCGACAAGTCGTGAACCAGTACAAGCTTTCGTCGAAGCTCGCGCCCGTCTTCATCGCCTTCCCGGAGCTGGATGACTCCTGCAAGCGCGTCGTCGATTTTCTCGGCGTCAATTTTCGCGTGCGCGAAGAACCCCTCGTGGCCGAGATGCTGATGGATGCGTTGTCGGCTTACCGCCAGGCGCGCAAGGAGGGCGACGCGAATATTGCTTTCGTGCGCGGCCTCTTCACCCGCTCGCACGAGATCTTTTCCATGCGCTACGCCGCGTTCAAGGGCGAGAAGTACCACGTCTGGGCACCACTGCAGGAACCCATCCCGGACTTCGAGGCACGCCAAAGCGCCGGCTACCAGTGCCGCATGGTCGATGAGCCCTGCCCTGACGACGTGACGCCGCGCAGCGCTGCCATGCAAATGGCTGCGCGGGTGCTCAGTGGGCACGTCTTCTGCCGCTATTTCGAGGAATACGATGTCGCTGAAGAATTCGCTCATCGCTAAGGTGTCCCGGCTCGATCTCGATACGGTCGGCCGTATCGAACTCGCCGCCCGAGGCTACCTGCAGGAACTGGCCGAGATTCCGCCCGAGTACGCCCGCGGCCGCGAAGCACTGTGCTTCGCGCTGCAGAGCGTCGCACTTCGCCGACCGGCGCTGTTCTGGTTTGGGTTGGCTTCCGTCATCGTGACGCCGGCGTTGCTGATCCTGCGCGTGGTGCTCTGATGGCTGACAGTCGCTTCGCCTCGCACCTTCGCCTGTGGACGCTTGTTGCCCCGATCATGCTCGCGGTCGGCTGTCCCTTCCTCGAAGGCGATACCACATTCGAGATTTCCGACGCCGAACTGGCGTCGGTTGAACTGAACCTGGGAGACACCGCGGCGACGCGGGCTGCGGATCGGACCAACACGCAGTTTCGGCACTGGTTCGTCGAGTCTGGCGCCATGAAGGCGTGGACGTCCACGCTGCCGAACAGCACCGATATCTCCGACGCTGGCGCGACGGACATGAGCAACGCTTGGCTGCGGCACTTCTGGATGTCCATCTACCGAGGCATCTTCCGCGCGAACGTCGCTCTCTCGTGGGCATTCGGTGCCTTCGTCTTCGGCATGGCCATGATGAACGACGGTGCCGTCTCGCGCCGAATCAAAGCAGCTGCTGCCGGGTTCGCAAGCCCCGTTGCTTTTCACGTGGCGGCACACGCCACGGTCATCACCCTGGGATTGGGCACGTCCGCCCTCCTGTTTCCATTTTCCTTGAACACGATGTGGTGGTCAGTCGGCGCGCTGGTGTTGGGCGTGCTCGGCTGGCGGATGGCTGCATCGTTTCACGTAGGCCGATAGCCGCGTTTCATTCCGTCCCACTGGCGCCCATTTTGGGAGCAAATTTTAAGGAGCACACCATGCAGAACACGATCGATAAGGTTGCAGGCGCCGACAACTCCGACGTTGCCGTGACGACGAACGGGGATACCCTTCCCAACGATGAAGTTGAATCCAGCGCCGCAGCGAATACGGCAGGCGCAACAACACCGTCCGACGTTGAACAAGAACTCAACGAGATGGAGAGCGCGGTCGATGCGCTGCAGCGCGACAGTCTGATCTCGGCGGCCGACGCGGACAGCCAGAAGGGCGAGGTTGCGCGCACCCGCAAAATGTTCCGCGAAATGTCGCCGGATGATCGCGCCAAGATCGTGTCCCGCCGGCGCGAACTGGGGCGCCAGATCCTGACCCGTCAGCTCGCGGGTGCGTCTGTTGTCGAGACTATGGTCAAACTCAACCACACGCGCCTCAAGCCCCTGTTCGAGCAGTGGTGGCCGTTCATGAACCGGATGACCATCAACCTGACCCGCTTCGGACACAGCACGTTCACCGCGTCGGAGCTGTCGACCATCACAAAGCACTTCGAGACACAAATGGCCAATCTGGAAGCCTACGTCGATGAGCAGCTGCGCGTCGCCGAGGGCTATCGCGCAGCACGCGAGAAGGACATGGAATCCAGCGGCGCAATGATCTGGAAGCCGTCGGTCACAAAGCCGTCGATGGAGATGGTGGTCGAAGCATACTCGCCCTTCTCGATGCGGGCTCTGGGCGTGCTGAACAAGTTCGACCGGGCCATGGATCACTTCGACTTCATGGTGTGGAACGCCATCCGCGATCAGTCGGACGTGAACGAGGAAGTGAATCGCTTCCTGCGCAAGTTCCAACCGCTGGCCATTCGTTGCTACACGACGCACCTGCGTCTGATGACCACCGTGCGCAACATCTGATCTGAGCGCGCTCGTGCCCTGCCGGACGACCTCCGCCGTATCTTCACCTGTTGGTGGCGGTACGGCGTACGCATCGGCACAGAGGGTTCCGCCGGCGGCGGGCCACATGCGCTCGGCATTTCCTGAATCGCCTGCAAACGACATCACCATGGAAGCGACATCGCTGCTGAGCGAGATTCGATCTCTCAATATCGCGTATCTGCGCCTTGCTCGCAGGCTGCTAGCCACCGATCAAGCCCTGGCGACAACTGCGCTGGGTATCTCTCAATCGATGGGCGAGGCATTGCTGACCCTCGACGAAGAGGCATGCGTGCGCATGGCACAGACCAATCTGTTTTTGTGCCGCATCCACTTTGATGATCGGGTGCTCGCTGCGCTGTTGGCTGGACCTCGCCTGGAGCTGTTGGAAAGCCCTGCCTCGGCGGGCAAGGCGGCCCCCGCGATTGCGTGACGCCCCGGGTTCGGCGCGCAGCGGTCTACTCCACCGACATTTTTTGAAGCCGATTGCCGGTTTTTGCGAGTCACTGCCATTTATGGAGTGGCGACGCACTCGATCGCTAACCGCTTACACATCCATTGGGAACACCATGAACTCACAGGCCACACTGACAAAGCTGTCCGTCGCATGGACGCTGGTCCGCCACATCGCATTCTGGGGTGGTTGGGCTTTCCGCTTGCTGGTTGTCGTGCCGAGCGTCGCGTTCTGCCTACTGCTTGCGATCCATAGTGACTTCTCATTCTCCGCGATCCCGCGCGAGCTGCTCCAGTCCGTCGCTGATAGAGCCAAGTATCCGGCGGCTCCGGCTGGCTATATCACGATGCAGACATGCAAGGACACCACGTCTGCCGTCAAAGGCTTGCCCCCGCCGCAGGCCCTGTGCAAGACGTTTGGCTTCGAACAGCAGTCGATCGACGCTTCGGCGCGCGAAGCGGGGATGAATCTGGCGCTGATGTACAGCATCTTCGCGCTTCTGGGCTGGGGTTGGTACTTGTTCTCTGGGTCCTTCAACGACAGCCTGCGCGCATTCCGCTCGTCGCTTCAGAAGGTCCGTCGAGCCTAAGTCCCGGGTGCCTGCGAGTTTCCAGAAGCTTCACCCGGCTCGCAGGCCACTTGCCGACCCCATCGGCCATCGCAGGCTCGGGGTTGGCCACCGTATTGGTTTCTCAGATGCCCACGTCAATCCTAGACGAACTGAACCCGTCACAGCGCGAAGTGGCAGACCTACGCCTGCACTGTGTCGCCGTTGCCTGCCCGGGCGCCGGAAAGACAAAGACAATTGCGACCAAGGCAGCCATTCTTCTCGCCGATCCCGCATGCAGGGTCGGTGCTGTGACCTTCAACAAGGAGGCGGCCACGGAACTGCAGGAGCGCATTCGCGCGCTGGCCGGGCCGGCATCGAAGGCTCGCCTGTTGGCAGGGACCTTTCACGGGCTGGCGTTCAAGCAGCTCACACCAAAGGGATGCAAGCAGCAGGACATCGCCAACGAGGGGGACCAGTTGGCGCTGGTTGCACAAGCCCTGAAGGAAGCCGACCTTGATTGGAAGGAAGAAGCCGCTTTGGCCGCCATCGAGGCAATCAAAATGGACTTCGGCAGGGTTCCGCCTGGCAGCGTTGAGGAGCGCCTGTATTCGGCATACCAACAAGCGCTGGCGCGGAACGGGAAGCTCGACTTCCAGGACATGCTCTGTATGGCCATCGAGGGCATGGAGCGCGGAACCATCTCGCCCTACCCTTTCACGCACCTGCTGGTCGATGAGTTCCAGGACACCGATCCGCTGCAATACCAGTGGGTCGCGCAGCACGCGCGCAGTGGCTCGATCGTGACCGTAGTCGGTGACGATGACCAAAGCATCTACGGCTTCAGGGCCGCGCTCGGATTCCGAGGCATGGAGTCGTTCATCAAGGAGTTCGACGCGCGTCCCGTGATTCTGGGGGAGAACTATCGCTGCAAGTCAGAAATCCTCGCCGCTGCCGACAACGTCATTCGGAACAACAAGGAGCGCATCCGCAAAGATCTGGTCGCCGCGCGTGGCCCCGGCGGCCACATCTCGTTTCGGCGCTTCGATGACGAATATGCCGAGGCCGTGAACGCAGTGGAGGCCCTCGCAGCGTCGATGCGCGCCAGCAAATCGGCAGCGATCCTGGCAAGAACGAACCGTATCCTCGACCCAGTTGAGGCCGTCTGCCGCTCCCATGGCGTGAAGTATTTCCGAGCGTCCGGCAAATCAATCCTGAGCCGGGCCGAGGCCGCGCTAATGTGCAACCTGCTCGAACTCATCCAGAAAACGAAGACCAACGGCCTCGATGCCGTGCTGGCGTTCGCTGGCGTCGGAGCGCAAGACCTCAAGACGTTGCACAGCCGGATCGGTCCCAGTCTTGAGCAGCGGCCGCGCAAGGAGCTGGTCGAGATGGGCCTGGCCGAGAGCACCGCGGACACGTACCGGGAGCTGATGAAGCGGCTTGCCGAATGGCGCGGTCTCTGCGATCGGAAGTTCTATCCGCTCGTGCTGGAAGGTGTCTACGAGTGGATGGCTCAACGTGCCAAAGCAGACACCGCCAAGCGTGCGGTCACCACGACCTACGACGTGCTGAGCCGCCTCAACGGTCCATTCTCGGATCGTATCGCCTTCCTGCGGCGCGAGAACAACGTACCGGCGGCCGACGCGCTGATTCTCACGACCATGCACAACTCAAAGGGCTTGGAGTGGGATCACGTATGCATCATCAGGGCTGAAGAAACCGTGGTGCCGAACGAGAAGAGCACAGAGTCCGAGGAGCGTCGCTTGTTCTACGTGGCCATGACCCGTGCGCGCGACCGTCTTGAGATGAGCACGGCGAAGAAGAATCCAACCTCTCGATTCGTTCTTGAAGCCGGTGTGTCGAAATAATCAGCTAGACTTTTCCCGACAGCACGAAGTTCAGAATTTCGCCGGCATTGGGTTCGCCCCAAGTTTCGTGTGCCACCCATTCGAAAAAATTCGATTCCGCTGCCTTGGAGGGCTTCTTGCCTGCGACGACCTTCAACTCCTTCACAGAACACTGATCGTTGTAACGCGAGAGCATCGCCGACTGATCGTCAGCGGATAGTTCCCCAAAGTAGCCCTGCGCATGCGGAATGCGAGCTGCGAGGTATTGCGCCCGCGCATCCTCTTCATTCTTTGGGCTTCGTGCCAACGGCTTCTGCTGCTGTTGACCAGCTCCGGCAGACTCAGCCTTGCCCGCGCCCTTGCCCCAATCCTCCGTAAGCGACTTGCGAAAGTACGCCGGGATGTTATCCAACGGCGGAACACCCTTCTTCGCTTGTCGAGCGCGCGTGTAGCTGATTGCCTCCAGGATGCGTTCGGCTCCGAACGTGCGAACGAGGCGCTTGGCCTCGGAATGCGGGACACCGAACTTGACCACTGTGTTGACTAGGTCTTGGTGAGGCTCCTCCTCCAGTGCGCTCACTTTGCGACTGATCTTGAATTGAATCTCACCGACGGTTCGGCCGACCTTGTGCTCGATCAACTCGATCTCATGGTCTGATACATCATTGATTTCGGCAATACTCGGCGTCAACACCGCTCGCTTGAAGATCTTGTATTCCTTGTATTTGGTCTCGCTCTCTTCGCGTCCGAGTATGAGATTGCGAAAGGTGGCCAGTGGGATACGTGCGGTCAGGCCTATCCGTTCGAACCGTACAGTGTTCTCCCACAACGCAAGCGAATAGGACCGCCGGAACAGCTTGGCGATCCGCATGTCGATCATTGCGTACCGTTGGGGATCCAGTAGCTCCTCACTGATCTGCGGAGCGAACGAATACGACAAGACGGAGCCCACAATCTTGGCGCCGGCAATGAGTGTTGAACCCGTCCATGTCGACGTGCCGTCGCTATTGAGCTGATCCCAATCCACGACAGTGCGCATCAACGATTTTGCGGTCTCTTTGATGTATGCGTTGTCCTTCGTGGTGAGGTCGAGCGCTGCCATCATCTGAGGGATAGAGACCTGAAACGTGTTGTTTGTTTCTCGGCCTGCCAGGCGTTGCTCGATGGCGTTCTTGATCAGTGCATTGAAGATGCGGCGCTGCTGGAGCGACAGCGCACTACCTACCGGTGAAACGTGGATCGCTTGAACCGCCTTCTTGAACGGCTCAGGAGCCTCCTGTTGTTGAAACAGGGCGATCTGGGAACCCTTCTTTGCTTCGGGTACGCGTGCCATGACCTAGTGGGTGGGTTCGCTATAGGTGAAAAACTAGGGGTAGATTTTTCACCTATAGCGCTCGTTTGGCAATCTTACGTTGCCAGGAAGGGACAGCGCTCGCTGCCTGAGTGTTCGACTCTTGATCTCGCTCTCCCCAAAAACGTTCACCTTTTACGCGGGCTTTCGGCCCCGCATTCCTCGAAAGGTGAACGGATTTGGGGGGCTTTCCGCAGTTGCCCGTCCATCTATTGTGCTCCATAGCGCTCATTTGCCCATTTCGTAAGCATTGGAAGGGGCGACAGACTCTTGAAGTCGTCTCGGGTGCGCTTTCGGAGCCAATTGCCCCAAATCCTTTCACCCTTCCCCTCCCCAAATCCTTTCACCTATGCCCGGGAGCCTGGGGCTGGATGGAAGTGGGTACTCACGGGGTTACCCCAAATTCGTTCACCTATGGAATCCCCAAATCCTTTCACCTATGTTTGCAGGCATGGATTTGTGCGGGAGTGCCTGCTCGCATGCGCCCCAAATCCTTTCACCTTTCATCTCCCCAAATCCGTTCACCAAGCGGGTCCAACCTACGGTCTCGTGTGTCGCACCTGGGCTGTACTCTAGGGTGGCTCTCCCCAAATCTGTTCACCCTCGCCATCCCCAAATCCTTTCACCTTTAGGGTTCGCTGGCGGCGCCCCAAATCCGTTCACCAAAGCCCCAAATCCACAACCCCTTGGCCCCAATGGCTTTCACCGTAGCCCCAAATCCACAACCGGCGTTCCCCAATGGTGTTCACC
This sequence comes from Ralstonia sp. OTU4908, assembly GCF_038440115.1. NCBI lineage: Bacteria > Pseudomonadati > Pseudomonadota > Betaproteobacteria > Burkholderiales > Burkholderiaceae > Ralstonia > Ralstonia sp. OTU4908. The sequence continues at coordinate 104,039 of NZ_JASATD010000014.1, forward strand.
CAATCCACAAATCTATGCACCATATGACCGGCAAAGCCTTACTGGGCTTGGGTTTCCGGAGCCTAAATGTTGTTTAAAGGTTTAAAGTGTTTACGTAAACAAAGTAAACGCTGCGTCTCTTTCAGAGAGCGTCAAAAAAAGACAAAGACCCAGGTACACCTGGGCCTCGTCGTTGAAAAACCTGCATACAGCGTGCTGTTGCTAGCCCGCTGATGGCTCTACCAACTCTTGGTCAACCAGTGCCTTCAGCTTCTCAGCCAGCGCCTCTTGTTTATCAGCCGGAATTTCCTTCAGCTCCAAGCTAATTCGGCCGTCAGGAAATGTCTTAAGTTGGCCGCGCTGCACACCATCAGCTTTGAAATCGAAAAGCTGGTGGTAGCGAGTGCGACTTCGCTTCGCGGTAGCGCCCGGGCCTTGCAGGTTGCGCAAGATGAGCTCCAATTCGCGCACCGTTCTCTTGCCTTCGATAACTGCCGTCAGATGACGATCAGCGCCTTCCTCCCCGACACGGTCGAAGATCAACTTGAGGCAGTAGGCCGCCTGCAACCCCACACGATCAGCACTTTCTGCCATGCGCTCTAGAATGGCTCTCGGCAGTGCGTTCAGCGAAAGAACCTTGCTGACGTATGCCTTGTCTTTGGTGACCTTCTCAGCCAGCGAATTTTGATCCGCGACCACCTGTTGCTCGATCAATTGCTGCCACGCAATCGCGTCATCGAAGATTGACTGCCGCTCGTGGTCGTTGTTCGCTCGGTAAGCCGTGGTGTAGAGGTCGATGGGCAGTACGTCATGACGTTCTTCGGCATCGATGTGCGTCTCGCCCAGCGATCTCTTCGCACGCAGCCGACGCTCGCCGTCGATGATCACATACTTGCCAGGGAACTGAGGTAGGCGCGTGAACTTGATGGCCTCAATTTGGCCTTCCCTTTGAAGGGTTAGGGCCAACTCTTGGATTTTCGCCTCTGGATAGAAGACGCGAGGGTTGTACGGGTTCGAGACGCAATCGGCAATTGCGATGCTCTTGCGCCCACCAACTGCGGACGCAGTTGGGCCGGCAGCAGGTTCCACCGTGTTGGCGGTTGTCTCGGTAACGGGTTGAGATTCTTGCTCCTGAGGGGAAGCCGGAGGCGGTTCCTGCTCTCGCTCGCGAGTCTGAATGGCCTGCTGCTCGTTCTTGAACCCCTTAATCAGCCCGCTCGCGAGGGTGAGCTTTGGGATGGGCTGCCCCTTTGTTGTCGAGGCGCCTTGCACTTTAGTGTCCTTAGTATTCTTAGACATTTTCCACCTTTTGCGAACGCGATTGAGTGATGTGCTGCGTCAACTCAAGGACCAGCGACTCGATTTCAGCGCGTGCTTCCTTCAACCCCTTCATGTATCGCCCGCACTCATGTGCGGTAGTCCCAAGAGCAAACAGCTGCCGATAGATTTCACGTTGGGCAATTTGACTCTGGAGCAGATGCGTACCAACGTCTTGCTGGTTCAGCAGCGAAAGGATTTCTTCTCGCATGCGTGTACGGCCATTGATGTTGTTCAGCATCAGTGCGGAAGCTAATTCCGGATTGATGCGCCGTTTGATGTTCTTGATTTCGTTAATCATTGCCAGAGTGCTGAACAAGTCAGCCGGCGATGGCCCCATTGGGATCAGGCAGAAATCTGCGATGCCGAGCACCTCGGGCGTTCGCGGGTCCTCAAGGTTACCAGGGCAGTCCACAACGACAAGATCGTATTTGCCTTGCAATTTTTGGATTTCGTTTCCGATCTTAGAACCTGCGGGAGCGAGACTCGCCACCGAAATCTTGAGAGGCTCCTCACCGCTTGTTGCCCATCGCAATGAGGTGTTCTGAGGATCTGCGTCGACTAGAGCGACGTCCGTGCCTCCAGATTGGAAGGCAGATGCGAGATTGAGACTCAGCGTTGTCTTACCTACGCCACCTTTTTGGTTTGCGATTGCAATCGTAAATGCGCTCATAGGTTCTCCAAGGTTTTTGTGATTTTAGCGAGACTTGCTGTGAACTCAAGGAATTTCTTATCTCTCTTAGTGTTTTTCTCATCAGCCGTTGTAAATGAGTTGCCACGTGGAAACTATCCTCGTCATGCACTGTGGACTGAACTTTGCGACCAGTTTCCACGTGACAACCCGTCACATCTTTCCTGACGCTGGAGTGCAGTTGTCACGTGGAAACTCGTGCCAAGCATACGTTGCATGTGCGGTTCGGGCGAACGGGCTTCGTGGCTGACGGGAACACTTGGAGCTATTAGCCGAATCGGCGATCGCAATGACGCGAAGTCTGGGCGAAACTTTTACGGATCTACCGAACCCCATTGGTAGCTGCCACCTGGAAACGCGATGGGCCCCTTTGCTGGCGTCACTATCCAGCATCTATGTGATGCAATAGAAGGTTCAGAAGTACGGTCTCTGGCGGCAGTCGGCGACAACATGTCGCATGATTCTGCGTGCGCATGACACTCGTCTGATAAGTTGTCACGTGGAAACTGCAGCAATGCAGCTGGGGATGCTTGCGGGGCGAGTTTCCACGTGACAACTCATTGAGGGGTTCACGGGGGCTCGCTATATACTGAAAGTTAGCCCAATGAAGGACGGGCTTCGTTTGATCTTGGCGCCAGCTTAAGGACAGTGCCGGCTAAGCCTGCAAAGACGGGGAAGTTGCGGCCCCCGCATTCGAAAATCACGAACGCTTCCAAAACCCCCGCAGCTCCTTCATCCGAATGGCCTCTTCCGACGTCACGTAGACCGTCGTGGTGTCGAGCGACTTGTGCCCCAGGTTCTGCTGCATGATCTCGACCGGCGTGCCGGCGGCAATGGCATGTGATGCGTGTGAGTGTCGCAGCCAGTGCGTGCTGGCTTCGTTCAGCCGTGCTGCTCCCTGCGGATCGGTTGCCTCCAACTCGGTTGCGCAGGCCTGGAAGAAGCGCTTGATCTGCCGGTAGAGCACACCCGGCGTCAGCGGAGCGGCAGGGCTCGCCGTGTCCCGCTTTGCCCACGGCGCACGCTCAGCCTGATCGGTCGCGTGGCCGAGCAGGGCCACCGGCTCACGAATCTGGGCGGGGTCGCTGGGGAAGCCGCGGGAGTCCAGGTACGCGCCCAGCGCGTGCACGACCTCATCGGGCACTGGCACCTCACGTACACGCGACCCCTTGCCGACCACGGTCAGCCACCAGCCGTCCATGCGTTCGCCGGAGCGGGGGAGGGCGAGACTGCGCCATGCCAGGTCGGCCGTTGTCGCTCCCACGATCTCCGCGAGACGCAAGCCCGTGGCGTAGAGCAAGGGCAAGGCGACCTGCAGCCGCAGGTTCGATGACGTGCGCTCCAGCAGGAACAGGCGCTCCACCACAAACGCCCATTGGTCCTCGGTCAGACTGCGCCCAACGTCCAGCTGTGGTTTGCCACCATTCGTCGCCCGCACGCCGCCCCACGGATTGCCGCTCAGATAGTTCTTGTCGTTGAGGTACCGGTACAGGTTCTGCAGCACGGTCAGGGCATAGGCCTGCGACTCGGGCGACAGCTTGCCCTCGAACGGTTTCCAGCTCGGCGTCCACCGTTCCCGAGAGCGTGGCGCACACCAGTCGTCGGGCACGTCGGCCAGGAAATCGCGGTAGGCGACGCAGTCCTCAGTCGTCATCGACGAGAGCGGCTTGCGCCGAATCCAGATGGCCCACAGCAGAAAGCGTTCTGCCTCCTTGCGATAACTGCGCTGGGTGTTGGACAGGTAGTGCAGCCAATCCAGCGGGCCGGGCTCGGTGATGACATCGCGCCGGCCGGTGCGCCGCCGGGCGATCTCGGCAGGCGGCAGCCCCGGTTTCGAGCGCAGCCAGGTGAGTACCGCCTCGTAGTCGTTCTGGGCGTCCAGCAGGCACTCGACCGGGGGCCGCCGGAAACGGCCGTTACTGCCGTCGAGCGCGGCCGGCACAACGATCTTTTCCAGGGGCAGGAGGCCAGTGCCGGATGCCACCACGCGGTCACGCTCGTGCGCGGTGAGTTGCCGGCGCGGGATCCGGGCGTGTTCGCCCAGTTTGCGCGCCAGCGTGTCGGCGTTCGCGCGCAGGAAGCGCTCGATGGCGTGGGCTTTCTTCTCGCCGACCCCGCGCAGCGCGCGGAACCAGCCGCCGCCCAGGCTGTTGATACGGTCGATCAGGGTGCCGATGGTGGCTACGCCGGCGGCCTCCAGCCGATCCGCGACGCCCGCGGCCAGCCACGCGTGGCAGTGGTCGTCGACCCGCACCGGCTCCGCCAGCACCTGTTCCAGGTCGGCCAGCAGGCGCAGCTGCCGCTCCATCAGCTTGGTCCGGCGCTCGGCCCGCTGCACCGCGTCTCCGAAGCGCTCCCGATAGGCTTCGAGCTGCTCCTCGATGCTGAAGTCATCCAGCCCGTTCTCCAGCGCGAACTCCTCCAGCGCTGGCAACGCGGGTCCGCGCTGCGCAAGGCCGGAGAGGTCGATGCGGATCAGGCGCACCTTGCCGTAGTGGCCGGCGCGGCGCACGGCCGCCGCCAGTTCAGCGCGCAGCCAGGCGGTCATGCGCCGTACCTTCGGGTGCGCGACGAAGGTCTCCTGCGTCAGCTCGGCCTGCGCCTCCAGTTCGCCATCGATGGCCAGGTAGCGCGCCCACATCGGCCGGGCATCCAGCCCCTGGACGACCGCGCGCAGGAACGCGAAATGGCCACGGTGGAGGTGGCGTCGAACGACAACGCGGCGGCGGGTGGGTCGAGTGCGCTTTATTTCACTTTGCAGCGTCTCGAGGCTGGGGGGTGGTTCAGGGTTGTGGTCGGGGTCGAGCGGGTCCATGGGCGGCGAAGCGTTGTCGGGCTTGGGTTTCCGGGCCTGTTGGAAAACGCGAAAAAGTGACGTTCTCGAAAGCGTACATTAATTTCACAGTACATGATAAGAATACTTATCAACCACAGTAAAAAGCGCACTTCACTCGATGGAGTGCGCTTTTAGGCATGTTAGAATCAGCCCAATAGCCTCCATCCAGACCGAAATGTCGTCGCCGACCTCAAAAATGGCGGCCCAGCGCCAAGACTGGGACACTGCCGAAAGCCGCTGCGCTGAGCGTCGCGAGCTGGCAGGCGCGGCGGCCAGCGCGGCCGTCGCGGTAGAAGAGGGGGTAACGGTGCGCTTCCGGCCGATCGGACGGACGGACGTCGATGCTGCAGATCGCTGGACCTTCGGAGGCTATGCCCCAGGCTGGCTATGGTCCCGCGAGTTGACACGGGCTCGCCGTCGGCCGCGCCGCGTGGAGGCCGCCGTTTATGCGGAGTTGCCGGATCACACGCATGTCTTGTGTGGCTTGATCCTGGGGCGGATCAGTAATCGACACGTGGTCGCGTCGATCCACCTGCTCAGCCGTGCGCCGGCACCTAACCCGCTGCAGGGCCGCTTTGCCAAGATCGCAGTGCGCTACCTGGAATTCTGTGCGGCGGCGTTTGACTGCACGACGGCCTCATTGCAGCGGCCCATTCCCGAGTTGGTAGATTTCTACAAAAGCCTGGGCTACTCACGGGTCGTGGAGAAAAAGGGTAAGATTGAGAGACTTGAGCGCGATCTGGGGGCAGTCCTGTCCGCAATGCGCAAGGGAGATCAACCATGAAGCCGACAGCACGCAAAATTCGACGCCAAGCGCTCCTGGCCGAAAAGCCGGAACAGGTCGCCGCGCGCCTCGCCGTGTTCGCCAAATTGACGCGCGAACAGGCGGTCGCGCGCCGGTCGGTAGTGGAGCCCAAAGTAGCAGGATCGGTGTTGGCAGGCCGGCGCGTAAGGGTTGCAGGCTGAGGCCACACTCGCACGTTACAGGAGCCGCCTTCGGGCGGCTTTTTCATATCTGCAATGACTGCATCAGTGCTGAACCATGATCTTTCGGGGGACTTTGAGCGCCTGCTCACGTTGGTGATGCAGCTCGTTGAGTCCCAGGCCGGGCAGCAGATCCCGGTGGACCAGCTTTGGATGAACGATGCGCAAGTGCTGGGCAAAAAATTCTGTTACCACGTAGCCTCGCTGCGCCTGATAGCCCAACCGGTCCAAATCGATATTGCCGGGTATGGCGCAGATCTTCACATCGACCACAGTTCCGTGATGATTCTTGCGCGCGCGGCTCTGGAGACCTACCTCACGTTCGCCTACATCTACGGCAGCAAAGATGTGGAGGTCCGACAATTCCGCCATATGATCTGGCGTCGTGCCGGCCTACTGGACCGACAGGCGTATCCGGCACGTGCGCCAGAGCACCAACAGAAGTTGGCCGACGAGAAGACAAGGATCGATCAACTCCAGATCGAGATCGAAGCCCACGGCGTCTGGCAGCAGTATTCCGAACCGATGCGTAAAAAGGTTCTGAAGGGCGAATGGCGCGCCGGCCAGTCTTGGATCGACACTGGCATCGCCGCCGGTTTCCACCCCGTCTATATCCGCCAAATCTACAGCTTCCTCTGCGGCTACGCGCACTCGAGCTGGCTCAGCATTCTGCAGATTCGCGATGCACAAGCGCTTTGCGACCAGGAGGCGATGGCCGCTAGGTTCGTAAGCGTGGCCCTCGTTTTCATGAGCTTCTTTGCAACGAGCTACGTTGCCTTGTTTCCGCAGGCTGAGGCGGTCCTGGCCAGCAACACCGAAGCGGCCAACCTTGCCCAGCGGTGGCATCTGACCGCTGATCGCCAGTCTGCCCTGTATGGCACAACGAACTGAGCTTGCCGATTCGCCTATGCCCGCCGACCAAAACCCACCTGCTAAGCAATTCCCCCGGAACGAACGAGTGCCGGTGGCGCGCGCGGTTGCCACGACGATAGAACATGCCACGGCCGCCCAAGTCAAAGCGCTGGCGGAGCCGTTCAAGGGAACCTCGGTGGGTCAACGGTTCTTCGGACCTGGCTGGATCGGTGAAGATGGCGTTGCTTGCATAGTGTTCATCGCCCAGGACCGTGACACCATCCAACGGCTACGTCGACAGCGGACGTGCGTCGCAATTGGTTGGCGTTGGAACAACACCCCCTCCATGGTGTTTTCCTTTACGTTGATGACAGAGGGAAAGAATCCCCATCCCCACACACGGTGGATGCGGCCGAGCGCTGATCCAGTGGTTGCGGCGATTCGCCAGCGCGGTCGCTTTCGCATGATCGCCGTTTCGCCGGAGGGGTACCAAACTGTTTGGTTTGAGGCGCAGTTGCATTCGGGTTTTGGGGAAACCGCTCCCTCACTCCAAGGCATGGAGCAGCAATGGCAACATCCGGTGCCTGGACTGCAGGGGTCACGCGAGGGTCAGCGATTCGATCCATTCGAGCGCGAACGAAAGGCTGACACAACCGATGCCGCTCCTGCGATCCCGCTTTGGGCGGAACCCGCGTCAGACGTCTGGTCGGAGCTGAACTATGACGGGCCCTGGGCAGGCGACCTAAATGCAACAGACAAGGCTCGCGTCGCATGGGGCAGGCAGGTGTATCGGAATCGCCGCCTCGCCGCTGGCTTCGTGCGCGGAATTGCAGAGCGACAGGCATATGACCGCGTACCACCGGTCGTCACGGAAGAGGGCAACTGGCTCGGTGAGGGCATTATTGCCGAGCAGGGCAGGGTGCTAGTGGCGCGTGCGCCATTGATCGGACGTTGGCTGGCAGCATTGGCGGGTCCAGCCCCCGATGCGGAAGCTGCGTATCGGGCGTGTGTTGAGGTGCTGCATGACACGTACGCGCTGTTCTGTTTGCTCGACAAGCTGATTCCGCTGCTCAACGATGCGGGCGACCAAATGTTGTCCGAAGCCGCACGTTGGACGTTCGAGGCTGCTCTGTTGGATGACAAGATCACGCAGGGCGGCACCCACCGGCCCTGGTTCGCCAACACTGGGCAACACGGTTTGGAATTGCGTAGTGCGCCGTTCAACCTCGAAGCGTCGCTGTCCGACATCGAGGAGATGTGGCGCAGCGGTCTGGACATGCTGGACCTCATTGACGCGGGCCAGCGCCTCGGGCCAAACGATTTTCCGGTCCCGTTGTCGGATGTCTGTGAAGCCATGCGCGGCGTCGCGCTCGATGGCACCGAAGACGAAGCTGAAGCGACGATTCAGGCGATGCTGCGCGAAGCACAGGAAGCTCGGCAATGGACTATCCCGTGGGGCGCACGAGTAGAAGTGGCGTTCGGCCCATTCGTGGCGGTGCGGATCTTTGAGAACCAAGGCGAGTTCGCGTGCCAATTTCTCGACGCAGCGCAGCGCTACCACCATGTCGCGATTGGCATTGCCAGCGATCCGCCGCGCGCAACAGGTGGCCGCTTGATCCGCCCGCGCGATGATGATGGCGAAGTGACGTGGAACACGGACGCCGAGTTGAGCTTGCAGTTGATCGCAGCTGCGATCATCCGGGACTTTCTTGTGGTGGAGGAGCGAGAGTCGCTGTTTGGTACGCGAACGACAACGCGCCGCAGCCGTGGCCGTGACTTGACGACGGTGGTGTACCTGCCGCGCGTACGCTATAGCCGGCCCAATCTACGGCAGGCGACACAACACGCGCACGAATCTGGTCGTGCCCCACACGCTGTCACTCAACACCTGCGCCGGGCGGCAACAACATCGGCGACTCAGCGTTTTCTCGCACAGCGGTATGGAATGCACCTTCCAGAAGGGTTCACATTCGTGCGCCCACACACTCGCGGGGCAATGGCGGAGGCTGAGCGGGTGCGTGTCTACCGCAGCCGCTCGGCATCGCGCATGATCTACGAAGAGGTATCAACCGCGCCAGAAGGTGCGCGGCCGGCATGGTTTGAGTTCGAGCGGGATTGTATGCAACTGCTCAGGGAACGAGGGCTGCGCGTGATTCACCAGGCCGCCAGTCGGGATGGCGATGGTGGCGTCGATCTATACGCGGTTGACGAGAGCGGCCAATCTTGGATCGTACAATGCAAATGCTGGGCGGCGCATCGCAGTGTCGGCCCGGAAATCGTGCGTGAACTGCATGGGGCCATTGCCTTTGCTGATCGCGGCAGCAGCGGCACCAGCAAAGGGATCGTCATTACCACAAGCCGCTTTACTTCGGGGGCCGCCGAGGTCGGGCGCGAGTTTGGCTTCGAACTAATCGACGGCCAGCAATTTGCTCAGTGGCGCCAAAATCGGCATTGAAGTTGGTTCACTGTATGAGCGAGCACCTTGCCTTGCGAACGTGCGCGCTATCATCGAACGGGCCAAAACCCTCGAAGCACTCCCATGAGATCCCACACACGATGGCTCGCCTGCAACAGTTGTGGCGTCCTGCGTGACCACGTTCCCGAAAATGCCGGCGTAACATCGTTCGACGCGGCACACCGGGTGCAGCTTTGGATCTGCACGATTTGCGGCGCTGCCCACCCGGTCGCACCGGAGCATAGTGATCAGGCCGACCGCGAGCGATTGGAGCGCCTAGGACAGTTGCGACTAATTGAATGAAGAAAGCTTGTCGGCACCCGTTTGACACCGCATTCGGTCAATCGCGTTGCTGAACTATCAACACACACAACGATGAAGGAACGCGGATGAAGTTCTACCATTTCACGTCCGTCTCGTACGCCGAAACGATCCTCTCGATGGGGATTTCGCGTGGCCACGTGAAGCATGGTGACGGAAGCATTCGCAACTCAGTGGTCTGGCTGACGACGGATCCCGATGCTGATGGTCACGGCCTGACGACAGGCGACAAAACGTTGACCGCGAGAGACATGGAGTATCTGACCCGCGTCGATGGGGTCGCACCCAAGAATGGCATCGTCATGAACAAAACCCGAGTGCGCCTGACGGTGGAGATGTCGGCCGACACAGCCACTCTGATGCCCTTTGTCGAGTACTACGCGCGTCGTGGCGAAAAGCCCGATGAAGCCAAGCTTATGGGCCTTTCCGCATACGTCGAAAATCCTTGGCGTCTGCCTCTCACGAGACGGCGGCATTTATTGAAATCGACCACAACCAAAGAAGGCACGTGGTGGCTCTCGTTTGCGCCGATCACCGCCTCCGAGATTACGCGGGTCGAATACAACAGCCCGGCTGGGTTCGTAGACTACGACTTTGAAGCGCATGGCCGGCAGCACTTCCATGACGCAGGCTTTGTGGTGCCCAGCGCCGCCACGCTACAGTCGCTGCACCCCCTGGTGCCCTGCGACTATCCCTTCGAGAAGGCGAAGGCGTTCGCTTTCTGCTTGGACACGAAGCGCGTTCGACGTGGCGACTGGTGCGCCGGCGTTCGGAATGAGCCACCCGAACGCTGAGGCCTTGGCCAAGCGGGTACGCGACCACTCGGACGAGTTGCTCGACTGCTGGGCCCGCGCTGTTGACGTGTACTACAGCTACTACCCGAAAACAGGGATGCCTCGCCCCCCAGTTCGGTTGAACCCGTAACTACGGGTGCGGGCCTAGCGATCCTGCGCTGTCGAGGGGGCCGCCGCCGCTTCGCTGGCGCGGCCTGTCTTTGATGTAGTCGTCGACTCTTTCGCTGCGGTGGATGTTGAGTGGAAAGCGGCACCAAACTTGTCGCTGAAGTCGTGCCAGCCGGTCACGACCGTCACGAGGGCACTAAACGCGACGAAGGCAGCAACAGGCCACCAGGCAAGGAACGCGCCGACGGCCCTTGCTACCAGGCTTGGCCGAGTCGTCATCGCCTTCTCCGCCGATTGGTAACGGTCTCGGCGCCGCAGCATTCCGATGCGCCAACGATCCCACCGCGAACCACCGTCGAGCACACTGGATACGCGCCAGTATCGGAACGCGTCGGCCACGGCTGCGTCGATGACGCTTTGTGTGACATCGTTCGGGCCCACGAACACTCGCCAAACGATGAGCTTTTCGGGCTGCCGCATGAATTCAGACTCGTACGGATAGAGCAGCACGGCGACATTGCCGGTTTTGGCTTGAGAGAACACAAGTGCGGCTCCGTGCTCCGCCGCTGTCGAGCCCTGTTTTCTCAGCGAAGCGCCCACCGGATGCTGGCCTGGGAATAGGGTGACAGTTCGGTGCTCGCGTTCGACGCGCACGTATAGCCGTTCGAGGTAGCCTGCTTGCTCGGCTGCAGTGATGACCTTCTCAAATTTCTCTTGCAGAGCCGGCTTCAGTACGACGTTCCAATTGATGAACTTGTAGCGGCGCACGTCCGCGCTACGCTGGGGAAAGAGAGACAAGACATCCTCATGGGTTGCGTTGGGCACACGCGCCAATGAAAACGGGAGGCTTGGCCTCCCGTTGGCACGAATGGCAGCGGAGGACTTACTGAGCGGCGTCCTTCACCTTCTTCAGCGGGCGCACCTTGACACGCACGCTGGCCGGCTTGGCCTCGAACCATTGCTCTTGGCCCGTGAAAGGGTTTTTGCCGAAGCGACGCTTGGTGGCCGGTACCTTCACGGATACCACCTTGAAGAGACCAGGCAGCGTGAACTCGCCGGCGCCTTTCTTGTGCAGCGCACTCAGGATGGTGTTCTCCAGATGCAGGAGCACGGACTTCACGGCCTTGGCCTCAAGTTCTGTCTGCTCGGCCAAGTGACTCACCAGGCTGGCTTTGGTGAAGGTGTCCTTCAGCGGCTTGATGGTCGGGGCCGCGGCGGCGGCGGTCTTCTTTGCCGGTGCGGCTTTCTTTGCTGCGGTCTTGGATTTCGTCGCCATGGAGTGCGTAGATTTCAAGGTGGTTGACCATCGCGAGATGGCGAATTGTGCGCGCTACTGCGTGCGAGGGAAGAATAGCAAGGCCAGTCGTGCTGGACAACGGGACTCACCGTCTTCATTTAGTCAAGAGGGGCCTCGTAGCGGGGCGCGCGGATCTGCGCGTCGATCCAAGCATCCTTTACCACCGTATCGAGAACGGTCGGGGGAATATCGAACCACTCCGACACGAAATGTACGGCGTCGGCCTCTAGGCCCGCCCATGCTCGTGCTTTTGCCACCCAGCGCGGTCCGACCTGAATTGGAGTGCAGCGTCCGGGCGTGACGTGGAAATAGCTGACGCGGTGCGCGGTGGTTGATTCGATGAACCACATACGGCGGATGCCGGCGTCGTCTCTGGCGCAGCCGAGACGCAATCGGGCGCCTTGCTGCTCGAGCGCGCGCAACGCACTGACCAACGAGGCATCGGTCGGCCGGTACCAGACCGAGACCTTGCGCAGCACGGCGTGTTCACCTTGCGTGGCGCCCAACCAGTTCACGGCCGCGACCAGGCGGTGGACGCCGTTGGTGCACGTCACAGCCCCGCCGTAGGCGGCCAGCTTCAGTTCGTACGCTGCCTCAGGGGCGGGAAATGATTGGTGGCCGATTTCCGATTCGCAGTAGTCAATGACGCGCTCGTCCCAGCCAAAACCGTGCAGGTCCTGCAGCATGCCGCGCCACGTCAAGGCCTTGCTGAAATTCCGATGCGTTAAGCCAACCACGGCGGCGATGGGCACGTCGACGTAGACCCGCTGGGTTGATCCTTCAGTCGTGAGGAGATCAAGGACCGGGCCCAGCTCAGTGCGCTTCCAGACCGACTGGTCCAATACCGTGCAACTGGAGTCAGATGCTGCCGCGCGGATGCGCGCAAGGCCCGGTGCCTTTCGCATCTGCGCGGCTTGGTCTTGGCCATAGACGACATCTTGAGCGCGATGCATTGCATCATCCATCATGGTGCTTGCATCTCCATTGCTGTGTCATTCGGCAGCAGAATGTCGTTGACTTGGTAGCCGTCCGCTCGCAAGAGTGCGATGAGTCCGTCGGACCCTGGCAGGTGAGCAGCACCAACCGCGACCACCGCGCCGCCGGCGTCGAGGGCTTGGCGCAAGCGCGGCATCCAGGACAAATTGCGGTCGTGGACCATCAGGCGGTGATAGATCGCCGCATCCTCTGGAGATTCGTTACCCAGACTCGCGAGAGCGGCGATCCTCTCATAGTCGCCGCGATTGAATGCGATAACAGCTTGACGGAAATCCTCTCGCTGGCGGGCGATGTTCAAGCCGCCCATCAGCAGGCGCCAATAGATCCGATCCGGGACCGCGCGTCGCCGGTTTTCCAAGTCGGTCTGATCTTCGAGAGGCACTATCGCTACGTTGTAGCGCAGTGCCGCTATCGCGAATATCGCGTCTCTGGACAGGTTGCTCAATTCTGTGCAGGGAATCCAAGCGTACGCGGCGGCCATACGCGGACTCTTGTGCTGCAGCATTTCGATGGCCAGGTCGGGACGTTGAGGTGCTGCGCATTTCGCGCGCAGCTGAAGAAATTCAACCTGTGTATCGGTCAATGACCGGGCCCATGGTGCACGAGAGGCCCGACCAGCAAACACCTCGGGGTCCAGTAGATCGGCGCCCTGGAGTTCGACAGGCTGTGGACCTTGGGCCCTCGAACTTTCAATGACAAAACTTGTGGCGCCCTGGAGCACCGACATCGCCGGCTGGCGCATGCCCTGATAGGGGACGTGGAGAGTGGCGACCAGCACGCTTTTGGCCCCGTTCGGCGCGGTGATTGCGAGTGCGGGTACGCCATCCTGTGCAATAGCCGGTGTGGAGGCGAGGGTGGCGGCACAAACGAATGCCGCCAGTGTGCGAAATTGGTCAACCAGGCCAAACGACCGCAGCATGCGATGACTCCGGATGTGAAGAGGGCTAGGGGAAGGACTGTATGGCGGGCAGGGCGCAATGCAGAGGGGGGCCGTGCCGCCCAGTGGGTAGGTAAGCGGCGTTGCTACGCCCCCTTGCGCCGTGAGTTTGGTTTGCTCGGCGGTTGACCGGTCTGCTGATCTGGTGCCGACTCTGGTGTCGGCTTCGCGGCCTCAATTTGCTCGCGCAGCATTCGCAACTCGGCCTGGGCACCGGCCTCAAGACCGACGACCTCGGTTAGTTTCTCGCGGGTGCGCTCATGCGCGGCCTGCGCTTCAGCCAGTTGGGCACGCACCTGGTGCTCGCGCGATTCGGCGTTGGCCAAGCGCTCGTTGGCCTGGATTCGGGCGATGTCAGCAGCTTCACGCTGCGCATCGGCGACGGCGGCTGTGCGATCGGCAGCGACCCGGGCGGCCTGTTCCGCCGCCAGTTGGGCGCGCAGTTCGCTCAGTTCGCGCTCCAAGTGTGGCAGCGCTTCCAGGCGCAACTCCACTTGCGCGAGCGCCCGACGAACGGCGGCGAGTTCGCCGCGCTCCCGCTCCGACTCTGCATTCAAGCGTTCGATCTCTGCTGCCTGCTCGGCCGCCTTGCCGGCAAGCTTGTCGCGCTCTGTCGCAACCTGCTGCAGCTCCTGCGTCAGGGCGTCGCGTTCAGCTTCCAGAGCCTCGCCAGTGCTGGTCAGCACCGCGTTTTCACTCATGACCTGCGCCAGTGCGGCCTCGGCGTCGGCCGCGGCGTCCTCGGCCACCCGCGAAAACTCGGTGCCCAGTGCGGCCAGCAGGCGGGGGTTCGGATCGCCAATCTTGCGCGCGGCAGGCTTTTGTTGACCCTGCCAAGTAACCAGATGGCGGTGGATGGTGTTCATGCTGCCAGTGCCCAGCCGCTCGCGCACTGCGCTTAGCGTCGGCTTGATTTGCTCGGCGTAGAACAAAATAAAAATGTCACTACGGTTTGGCGAAACTGAGCCAACGCGGGCTCTGTAGTGACAATTTTAATTACGTTGAAAGCGAGGCAATAGCGTCAATAGGCGTAAGCCCGCATTAAATTTGTCAATTGGCATCCTAGACTTCCACTCCCTTCGTAAGGCCTTGATCTTATGGGGAAAAGTCAGTCCTTCGATAGCCCGGTCCCGATCCCGCGACCTCGCGGAGCGCATCGGCGTAGAACAAAATAAAAATGTCACTACGGTTTGGCGAAACTGAGCCAACGCGGGCTCTGTAGTGACAATTTTAATTACGTTGAAAGCGAGGCAATAGCGTCAATAGGCGTAAGCCCGCATTAAATTTGTCAATTGGCATCCTAGACTTCCACTCCCTTCGTAAGGCCTTGATCTTATGGGGAAAAGTCAGTCCTTCGATAGCCCGATCCCGATCCCGCGACCTCGCGGAGCGCATCGGCTCGAGGCCTTCAGCCTCAAATTGGGGCGCCGGGTGTCGTTCTATCGGCGTGCGGCTCTCGATCAATGGCTGAGGCTGGAGGCCGATCCCGACGTTCAGCGTTTTTGCGAAAGGCCTGGGTTCATCCTAGTGGGCGGACAGCGACACTTGGCCGAGTTCTGGGTCCGTTATGAAACTCGGGACGAGTTGGTGTTGCTCTCAGAGTCAGACGACGAGGGCATGGTCGTCGACAAAGGGCGCCAACTGGACGACTCAGAGATCGATATTCGTGTGGTGCCGCCGGCAGAACTCGCTGCATCCCGAGTCTGGATCGACAACTGGCAACGGATGTTACCCACGATCGTGGCCAATCGCGGCTTGCCAGCGGCGAGTCTGCTGACAGCGATCCGGCGCTTTGCGACAGCTGAGCCGAGGCAACTCCTGACCATTGAGCGCGAGTACGCCACAGGCGATCCCGTTCTGGTTCGCACCGCGGTGTATGAGTTATTGCGCACGGGCAAGCTCTCGGCACCGACCTTGCATACGGAAGCGTTGTCGCTGCTCACACTGTTCTCGGCACCGGGAGGACAGTCCTGATGCGCCGCAAACCGGAGCTCCAGCATCTCGACCTCGCGTCCTGGCCGTCAGTTGCATGGACGGAGCTCACGGAGGGGCGTCAGCAGCGGGTACGCATGGCGACTGCCGCCATCGAGCGCTATGCACGAGGCGACGCTATCGACGAAATTGAACTGTCCACCGGTATCGATCGTCGCCAACTATATCGGTGGTTGTATCGTGCGTTGCAGACACACCCCGATGGACGGATCTGGGGCTTTCGCGCCGTCATTCCCAATGTGCGGATTGCCGAATACGCGCGCGTTGCCCCTATCGTCGTCCAGGGGCAGACCGGCAGTCGCGGTACGGCCGGGGCGATATCGCAAATCTTCGAGAGCCATCCCGCCTTGGTGACGTGGCTTCGGGCTCAGATTCGGCAACGCAAGGTCGTGCTGCATCAGGTCAGCACGGATGGCAAGCTCAAGACGCGCCTGCGCGGCCTGAAAGCCCTGCATGAGGAGTTCCTGAAGCAATGTCGGTCGCTCGGTCTGAAGGCGACGGACTACCCGCTCTGTATGGACTATTTGGCAATCCGCTCGTTGTCCAACCGGCTCAAGGCGGAAATGCTGCGCTCCTTCGGCCAAGCTGCGCGCGCGGCGGGCGCCTCTCACCTCAAAGGCTTGCCCCTGCAGGACGGACATGCCGTATCGCCCGCGGCCGTGCGCCCCTATCAGGTCGTGGAATTCGACGGGCACCGTCTGGATGTTCGGCTCAAGGTGGTGGTACGTGACCCTTTGGGTTTTGAGCACGAGTTCGAAATGGAGCGCATCTGGCTGCTGGTCATCATCGACGTTTGCACTCGCGCGATCCTGGGTTATCACGTCGTGCTCGCGCGCGAGTACAGCCGTCATGACGTGATCAAGACGATGGAGAAGGCACTGGAGCCTCATCGCCCCATGACCTTCACCCTTCCCAATCTCGCGTACTCCAAGCACGATGGCCTGCCGTCGCAAAAACTGCCCGAGCTCGCCTACGCTTGCTGGGAGTGGATCAAGCTCGACAACGCCAAAGCAAATCTTGCCAACGACACGCTCAGTGCCTTGTGCGAGTTCGTGGGTTGCATTGTCGATGCGGGCCCTTATCACCACCCGGACGAGCGCCCCTACATTGAGCGTTTCTTTGCGACCATTGCGCAAGAGATGTCGTCGCGTCTGCCTGGCTACACCGGATCGCATCCGCGTGACCTTCGGCGTGCGCTGTCCGATCCGAAGGGCAATCTCCGCTTGTACCTGTCCTCCGATGAGCTGACGGAACTCGTCGAATATGCCATCGCCAGTTACAACGGTACACCGCACAGCGGGCTGAACAACATCACGCCTCTGGAGGCCATGGAGCGGTTGATCCGTGTCAAGCAGAGCATGCTCTCCTGGTTGGCCGAGCATCGGCGTCGCACGCTGTGCCTGATGCAAACCGCGTCGAGGCACACGGTGCGTGCCTACTTGCACCAAGGTGTGCGTCCTCACATCAACCTGCACGGTGTGCGCTACACCAGCACAACCCTGGCAGCGGCGACGCATCTGATCGGTACGAAGCTGCTTGTCTATTCCAACGTCGAAGACCTGCGCGGCGTACGGGCGTTTCTCGCGGATGGAGCCGAGTTGGGGCCATTGCAGGCGCAGGGCGCGTGGGGCCTGGTGCCCCACGATTTGCGGCTGCGCAAAGAGATCCTGAAATGGCGTAAGAAGCGCGGCATGCGCAAAGGGATGGAAGGCAACGTGATCGAGGCGTTCGTCCAAGAGAAGCTGGCGCACGCCAAACACACACGCAAAGCCGCCACGGATCTCGCGCACGTCATCCGTGTTTTGTCGACTGCGCCGACGATCTACACGCCTTTGCGACCCACCGTACCCATTTCTGCGCCGCTTTCCAATGCCGTCGCTGACGATTCACCATCGCCGCCGCCAGCGCCCGGTGTACCACGCCGCCTCACGATTGGTACGGGACTGATTTCCTAGGCGGGCCGCCCGCAAGGAGGACCACCATGTCTGTCGAACGCCCCCGCCCGGTTGATCCGGCTACGCACCCTCTGGTCACTGGCAATTACCGGATCGCCACGGCAGCGATCCAGGATTTTTATGAACTGGTGACACGGTGCCTGCGGTACCGTGTTCCTGGGGCGCTGATCTACGGACCCTCACGCATTGGCAAGACCCGGGCGATCGAATACATACGGCTCCTGCTCGCCCGCAACTACCCCAAAATCTCCACCTTCCACGCGCAGTGCGAGCACAAGCCCAAGCATGCGGAGGGCCCCTTTCTGTCGAACCTGCTGGAGGCCGTCGGCTATCCCGAGCCGCAGACGGGAACCAACACGGCCAAGCGGTTCCGGCTGACCCATAAGCTGCGGGAGGCGGCGGCCCGAGCGGGCAGCGGAACGATTCTCCTGTTTTGCGATGAGGCACAGCGCTACAACGTCAATGAGTACGAGTGGCTGCGCGACATTCACGATACGCTCGATCGGCAGCAGATCAAGCTGTACACCTTCCTGGTCGGCCAGGAGGAGTTGCTGGCCAAGAAGGAATCGCTGCAGGCGGCAGGGGCCACGCAGATCATCGCGCGCCTCATGGTCGAAGAGTTGCCGTTCTATGGGATACGCGATGCTGATGATGTCGCGACTTGCTTGCTCGGCTATGACGAAACCTGTTACCCGGAGGCGAGCGCTTGGACCTTCACGCGGTTTTACGTCCCCGAGGCATTCGACACCAACTACCGGCTTGTCAACGACGCGACCGTGCTCTGGGAGGCCTTCAGCGCGGCGCATCACAAGGCGAGCCTCCCCTACAAGATGGAAATCCCGATGGAATATTTCGTGCGCGCTGTTGAGATTGTCCTGAAAGATAGCGAGACCCGGGACGCACCGGGTTACAGCCCAGCGCCAGCATTGTGGGCATACGCCGTGCAACAGTGTGGTTACGTCCAATCGCGCCATGCGACCGGGCATATCATCGCCGCTGCGTAGCTCCCGGAAGAATCGATTCCCGATTCTATCGTTTGACGAGAGCGTGCTTTCGCCCGCGCTAGGCTACACCTTCGACCCGAAATGGGTCGACCCGTGCGAGTCGCTGATTTCCATTCTTTGGAAATTCGCGCAGGCCAATCAGCTTTCGGGGCATGTTGTGGTGCGTCATGCCGCCTTGTCCTTGCACGCCGATCCCTATTCCGGCGTTTTACCGGTGCACGATGCGATCAATATCGCCGCCTTGCGCAAGACCTTGCACCTGCCGGCCAAGATACTTCTCGGATCGGTCCTCGATGCTTTTCCTTACCGCCAGTACGACGAGCGTTTTCGATTTTGCCGCAAGTGTTTGGGGCGTGGATACCACAGTCCCCTCCATCAGTTGCAGAGCGAGTCCACATGCCCGGCGCATCAGACGCCACTCGAGATCGGTTGCCGACGCTGCGGCTACGAGCCGCTCTGCTTGCTCAAAGCTCGTTTTCTGGAAACCCCGTTTCGATGCGACTACTGTGGTGCCCCCTACAGTTACAAGACGTATTCGACACTACGATCGGAGAAGATGTGCAAAGATGACAGAGTTGCAATGCGTCGGCGATACTTTGAAAGGACATACGGCTAGACTGGGCGCATTTGGATCACGGCGGCGTCACTCGCGTGATTGCCGTGGAGTCGAAAAATTGCTCCATCACGCTGGAAATACTGAGTCCCGGCCCCCGGTTGGGCGTCGGGCGAGGCGCGCTCATGCGTGAAGTTCAGCGACGATGCGCTCGGCGAGAAAATCGCAGGGTGGTCGGTTTGACGTGACGCTTCGGGCGAGGACGATTTCAAGCGTGCCAATCTCAGGCAGGCCGTGTGCGGGCCCGAGCAGCGTAAAGTCAGATGGCACAGCACACCGCGCGAGCGGGGTGATGGCGAGGCCAGTTCGGGCCATCGTCAGCAGGCCAAGCAGACTCGGGCTCTCATAGGAAGTTCGATACACGATTTTTGCGCGCTCGAGACTGTGGATCGCCTTCTCGCGTGCGACGCTTCCCGGTAGGAACACGGCAATTGGTAGCGGCCGCTCACGCCAGATGTCAGTGGCGCCGGGCGCTGCGGCCCACACCATCGGCTCGTGCCGCAAGAACTCGCCGGTCAGCCCTTTCACCCGCGTCGCGCAGACGAGATCCACCGTGCCGTCGCGCAACATCGGGGCGAGCGCGACGCTGGGCAGGCCGGTCACCTGGATCTCGACCTTCGGATAGGTGGCCGAGAACTTCTTGAGAATCGGCGGAAACAGCGACGACGCGTAATCGTCCGGTACGCCGATCACCACGCGGCCAGTCACGTCCGGCCGGACGACCGCCGCCCATGCCTCATCGCGCAGCGCAATGATCCGGCGCGCGTGTGCCAGCAGCACCTCGCCGTCCTGCGTCGGCACCACGCTGCGCGGCTTGCGCACGAACAGCGCTTTGCCAAGGGCCGATTCCAGCGTCTTGATCTGCATGCTCACCGCCGATTGCGAGCGGTGCACGAGATCTGCCGCCCGGCTGATCGTGCCCGTAAAGGACAAGGACATTTGTTGAGAGGGCTGCACCCCAACCCTCAGCGTGCTGCCGGCAAAAACATCGCCGCAAGAACTGGCAGGAGACACTGCGCATATTTTTCTGATGCAGTGGGATTCCACCGAGTGCCGCGCATGCTCTGCATGCGTTGAGAGGCCAAGTTTTGGCGCGCCAGACCATGAGTTGATCGCATGCTTGCGCCTTCAGTATGCGCAAGGTGATTCGAGGTGGTAAGCATGCGGAGAGCAAGCACCATTCTCCGGCTGCATTCTTGTAATCCACCCGTAACTCTACGGTCAGGTTGACTTTCCTAGACTGCGGCTCCGTGATCGTCCATTGATGGTGCCCGTGAAGTTGCTGCGCGTTTTTTCGCTCTGGCTGGTACTAGTTGCGCTGCCCTCACAGGGCATGGGCGCCGGTATTCCTGCCGACTGCGAACGCGCGCATGCTGTAATCAAGAAATCGCGGAGCATTCAGCATAAGCGCCTCTCCGTGGCTACACGTACCAGCCATAAGCATTGCCACGACCACCATGGCAAAGCAGGACCTGCTCGTTATGACGACCGGTGCAAGCTATGTCCGTCTTGCGAGGAGGCTCCGCAGTATGCAGTGCCCGCGCGACTGACCATGTCCAGTTGTCGGCCGACAGCGCGAACACATTCGTCGTCTAGCGCCCAATTTCTTAGTTTCATCCCAGAGCTCCTCCTACGGCCTCCGCGCCTGGTTTCCTGACACGCATCACTGCTGACGTCTGACAGCCTTCGCTTTTGTAAGGGAGGCACGCGGCCACAGCGGTAAGACCCGTGAGCGTGTCCCGGCACGCAACCAGGGAAATTGAGTGTTCCGTCAGCGAGCAATCAAGGCGCGGTGAATAGCGCTGTTGTTCGCTGCGTAGGAGTTTGCCGTGCATATCTGTGTAAATTGCCATGCGCCTCTGAGGCCTTTTGCTTGGTCGTGCAATGCCTGCGGCTGGAGAGCCGCCGTCCATGACGGAGTCGCTTGCTTGGCGCCCGAAATGCTTCAGGACAACGACGGCTTCCACGAGCCGCTGTTCGACGAATACCAAAAGCTTCAAGCCGAGCACTTTTGGTTCGTGTATCGCCGAAAGTTAATCGTGTGGGCGCTGCAACGTTATTTCCCGCGGCTTCAGTCCTTCTTGGAGATTGGCTGCGGCACAGCAGAGAATCTCGCTGCGATTGCAGACCGGTTCCCACATGCTGAGGTATGCGGTGGGGAGCCTTCGCTGCATGCGCTGCAAATGGCGCGCCGCCATTGCACAGCGAAGTTCTTGCAAATGGACGCGCGCGCGATCCCTTTTGTCGAAGCATTCGACGTGGTCAGCGCCTTTGATGTGATCGAGCATATCGATGATGACCGACTCGCCCTGAGCGAGATGTACAAGGCGTGCCGGCGCGGAGGTGGGCTGATCTTGACGGTGCCTCAGCATCCTTCTCTCTGGAGTCGCGTGGACGACGCGGCCAAACACAAGCGTCGTTATACGCGTAAGGATCTCGTGGAGAAGCTGCGGGCCACCGGGTTCCGTCCGCTCTACGTCAATTCCTTCATGTCGCTGCTGTTACCCGTCATGGTTATTTCGCGCGTGCACCAGAAGATTGCGCGGACCGATCTGGAGGTTGACGAGGGTTTCCGCATCGGAAAGACACTCAATCGGCTGTTTTCGACCGTCTGCGACGTTGAATATCGCTTGTTGACCCGCAGCTTGCCATTTCCCGCCGGTGGTTCGCTGCTCGCTGTCGCGGTCAAGGAGTGATATGGCCATTCAAGGCACTGAAACCAGTCATTCGCACCTGCGCTGATGCGCCTTGGAGAAAAGGCCGGCATGACCGATCGACGAATCTTCTACAGATATCTGCTGAGTGGCGGTGCTTCCACCGCCACTCACTATCTGGCGCTGTACATTTTGGTCCACTCCGGTACCACCCCCGTGGTGGGATCGACCCTAGGTGCGATCTTCGGGCTCGTGCTCAATTTCACGGTTAGTCGGCGATGGGTGTTCGGCGCCCCCGCCAAGGTCGGTGCGACACTCTCGCGCTTCCTCCTTGTGTGGGTGCTGGCATTGCTGTTCAACGCCTGGATGCTGGCGGTCCTGTTCGCTGCGGGCCTGCACTATTTGGTTGCACAGGTGATCTCAACCGGGATCTTGGTTCTGATCAATTTCAATCTGCATCGCAGGTGGACATTTTCCGTTGCACAAGCAGCACCTGCAGTTGTGGACGCCTCAAACTGCAAGGCTGGTGCTTGGCGTACACAGCAAAAACCTGATAGCTAACCCTCTTTCACGCCAACTCAGGCATTTGGCTGTGCGGGTACGACGCGCTCAAGGTCCCGCCCACTAGGAGACTATTGCATGAAAAAAAACGCTTTGATATCGGTGTTGGCCGTGGCTGCCAGCTTTCCGACGGTGGCCAAAGGCTTCGTCCTGCATCTTGAGCACGGATTCGACGCCCACAACCCCGTCGTAATCTTGGGGGGTACACAACCCTTTCCCACAAATGCGGAGGAGTTTGACGTATCTGCGCCGCGTGGCGTCATTCTGACCAAAGTACTTTCCTATCAGCAACGCTACATCATGCGGCTGGTCAACCGGGGAAGTGCTTCTGTAGCCCTACGTCTGGACGTCAAGGATGCTAGCAGCGTTAAGACCCTGCCGGGAACGCAACCGATCAATTTGGTCTTGGATGCAGGCGAAACAAGGGAGCTGGCGATGGAAGCGTGGACGCCGATGACTGTGGTGGTAAGCGCGGCAGCGCAGTAAGTATCTCGCCCGCTGGTACGCCAGCCAAGCTGGCGTCATTTGCTGCCCAAAAGCCAGAAAAGGGGCATGCAATCTGCCATTGTTCAGCAGAATGCGTGTCGGCTTCCTCAAGCAATCTAGCGAGCCTGACCGCAACGACCGGATTTACCGTGAACG
>NZ_JASATD010000015.1:0-126896 GCF_038440115.1 Ralstonia sp. OTU4908
CCAAGAATTTGGAAAATCCCCCCCCCCCCCGGGGCTATTCAACCGGGGGGGTCCCCGGGGGGTGCCCCCCCCCCCGCACCGGTACCAGTTCTTCCAGGCCGTGCGCCTGCTGGAGCAGCTGTTCGCGCGCGAAGGCGGCATGGCGCCAGAGCAGGCGCTGGCCACGCGCCTGAGCTTTCGCAACACGCTGTCGCTGTCGTTTCCGCCCAGCGAACTGCAGCACATCGAGGCCGAGGGCATCACCGCCGAGATGCTTGAAACCGACGCCGCGTTCATCGCTGCGCTGGAAGAGGGCGCGCTCGATTCGCTGGCGATCACGCCCACGTTCTTCGGCATGCTGGGCGGCCAAGGTGCCTTGCCGCTGCGCTACACCGAAATCGTGGCCGAGCGCGAAAGCCTCTGGCGCGATCGCGCTGCACGTGCGTTCTTCGACATCTTCTCGAACCGGGCCACGGCGCTGTTCTATCTCGCTTGGAAGAAGTACCGCCTGCCGTTCCAGTACGAAGTCGACAGCACCAAGCATTACCTGCCGCTGCTGCTGTCGCTGGCGGGGGCCGCTGACAAGACGCTGCGCCGCGATCTTTCCACCACGCCGGGGCCCATCCTCGACGAAGCGCTGGCCGGTTATGCCACGGCGATCCGGCATCGGCCGGTGTCTGCGGCGTACCTGCAGCGCGTGCTGTCGGATTACTTCCAGGCGCCGATGCGGGTGGAGCAGTTTGTCGGCGGGTGGTATCGCGTGCCGGCGTCGCAGTACACGCGGCTGGGCAGCACCAACAACGTGCTGGGCGCCACGGCGCTGGCCGGCGCGCGGGTGTGGCAGCGCGACCTGCGCGTGCGTCTGTGGGTCGGGCCGCTCAAGCGCGCGCAATACCGCAATTTCCTGCCGGGTGCCTCCGGCGCGCTGGCGCTGCGCAAGATGCTGACCATCCTGTGCGGCACCACGCTGGAGTTCGAAATCAAGCTGATCCTGCGCCAGCAGGACGTGACCGGCAGCACGCTGGACAACAGCAACGACGGGCGCCTGGGCTGGGACACCTTCCTGTGTTCCCGCCCCGCGCAGCAGGACCGCAGCGATGCGCAATACACGCTCGCGCCGCTGCATTGATACCGACACATTCATCGATTCTTCCGGAGCGCTGCCGCCATGGCCATCCCACTCAAAACCCTGATCGCCAAGCTGAATGCGACGAGCCGGCAAGCCGCCGAGCGCGCCGCTTCGCTGTGCATGGCGCGCGGCAATTACGAGGTCGATCTTGAACACCTGTTCCTGGCGCTGCTGGAAAACCGCCGCAGCGACTTTGCCGTGGCCGCCCGCGCCAGCGGCATCGACCTGGCCGCGCTGCAACGTGACCTGGAAGCCGAGATCGGCCGCTTCCAGACCGGCAATACCCGCACGCCAGCGTTCTCGCCGTATCTGCCGAAACTGTTCGAGCATGGCTGGCTGATCGCCTCGCTCGATTCGCAAATCACGCGCATCCGCTCGGGCCATCTGCTGCTGGCGCTGCTGACCGAGCCCAGCCTGTCGGCGCTCGCGCAACGGGGCTCGCGCCTGTTCGGGCAGATTGAAGCCGACCGCTTGAAGCACGACTTCGATCGGCTGACCGCCGGTTCGGACGAACAAGAGCAGGCGGTCGACATTGCCGACGACGGAGCAGACGCTTCGCAAGGCGAAGGCAGCAAGCCCGCCGCGGCGCTGACGTCCACTCCCGCGCTGGACCAGTTCACCGTAGACCTGACCCAGTCCGCGCGCGATGGTCGCATCGACCCCGTGATCGGCCGCGATGCCGAGATCCGCCAGGTGATCGACATCCTGATGCGTCGTCGCCAGAACAACCCCATCCTCACCGGCGAAGCCGGCGTGGGCAAGACTGCCGTGGTCGAAGGCCTGGCCCTGCGCGTCGCCGCCAACGATGTGCCGCCGCCGCTGCAAGGCGTGACGCTGCGCACGCTCGACATGGGGCTCTTGCAAGCTGGCGCCAGCGTCAAGGGCGAATTCGAGAACCGCCTGAAGAACGTGATCGACGAGGTGAAGAAGAGCTCGAAGCCGATCATCTTGTTCATCGACGAGGCGCACACCATCATTGGCGCAGGCGGGCAGGCCGGGCAGAACGATGCGGCCAACCTGCTCAAGCCTGCGCTTGCACGCGGCGAGCTGCGCACGATCGCGGCCACCACGTGGAGCGAATACAAGAAGTACTTCGAAAAAGATGCCGCACTGGCGCGCCGCTTCCAGGTCGTGAAGGTGGAAGAGCCCAGCGAGCCGCTGGCGGCCGCCATGCTGCGCGGCATGGCCGGGCTGATGGAGCGCCATTTTGGCGTGCGCGTGCTGGACGAGGCGATTACCGAGGCCGTGCGCTTGTCGCATCGCTATATCAGCGGCCGCCAACTGCCGGACAAGGCCGTCAGCGTGCTGGACACGGCGTGCGCCAGGGTGGCGCTGGGCCAGAGCGCCACGCCCGGCGCCATTGAAGACGACCAGAAAGCGCTCGAACGCCTGCAAGGCGAGATCAACGCGCTGGAGCGCGAGCAAAGCGCCGGTGCCGAGCACGACGCGCGCCTGAAGGCGCTGAACGAGCAGCGCACGCATCTAGAACAGCGCGTCGCGCAGAACACCGAACGTCTGGCGCAGGAGCGCGCGCTGGTCGCCCGCATTCAGGCGTTGCGCGAGGCGCGCGAAAGCGGTAGCGCCCAAGCCGGCGAGGAAGACGCTCTTCCCGTGGCCGCCAACAGCGACGTCGTCTCGATACCCAAGCGCAAACGCGCCGCCGACAAAACGGACGAACAGGACGAACTGGCCAGGCTGCTCGCCGAGCTGCGCGCGCTGCAGGGCGAATCGCCCATGGTGCCGCTGCAGGTGGATGGCCATGTCGTGTCGGAAATCGTGTCGGCCTGGACGGGCATTCCGCTGGGCCGCATGGTCAAGGACGAACTGCGCACGGTGCTGAACCTCAAGCCGCTGCTGGCCGCCCGCGTGATCGGGCAGGACCACGCGCTGGATGCCATCGCGCAGCGCGTGCGCACCGCCACCGCCAACCTGGAAGACCCGAACAAGCCGCGTGGCGTGTTCCTGTTTGCTGGCCCGTCTGGGGTCGGTAAGACGGAAACGGCGTTGGCACTGGCCGACATTCTCTACGGCGGTGAACGCAAGCTCATCACCATCAACATGAGCGAGTACCAGGAAGCGCACAGCGTGTCGGGCCTCAAGGGCTCGCCGCCCGGTTATGTCGGATATGGCGAAGGCGGCGTGCTGACCGAAGCCGTGCGTCGCAACCCGTACAGCGTCGTGCTGCTGGATGAAGTCGAGAAGGCTCACCCGGACGTGCTGGAGATGTTCTTCCAGGTCTTCGACAAGGGCGAGATGGATGACGCCGAAGGCCGCCCGATCGACTTCCGCAACACCATCATCATCCTCACGTCAAATGTCGGCTCGCAGGCCATCATGCAGGCGTGCCTGAACAAGTCTGCCGAGGAACTGCCCGATGCCGATGCGCTGGCCGAGCAGCTGCGCCCGACGCTCTATAAGGCGTTCAAGCCCGCATTCCTGGGGCGCATGAAGGTGGTGCCGTATTACCCGATTTCCGACGATGTGCTGGCCGAGATCATCACGCTCAAGCTGGGCCGCATCCGCGATCGCGTGGCCATCAATCACAGGGCCACGTTCCAGTGGGACAACGCGCTGGTTGAATCGGTGCTCGCACGCTGCACGGAAGTGGATGCCGGCGCCCGCGCGGTCGATCACATCCTCAACGGCACGCTGCTGCCGCAGATTGCCGAGTCGGTGCTGACGCGCATGGCCGAAGGCGGCAGCGTCGAGAAGATCAAGGTCGGCGTCGGCAAGAACGGCGAATTCAAGTACCGCATCAACTAAGTCGCTTCGCTGGAGCACATCATGGTCTCTCCGACCGAGTTGGCAAACCTGCTACGTGCGTCGTTCTCCCAGGCCGACCGGCTGCTGCGCATGGAAACGCCGCTAGGGCCGAACGCGCTTCTGCCTGAAAAGGTGGACGTTGCTGAGCACATCGACGCAGGCGGCTTCCGAGTGGAACTGACGGCGCTGTCCGACAACGCGAACATCGATTCGGCCAAGCTGCTCGGCCAGCCCGTGCGGCTTGACTTGCTGACCCAGCAGAGCCGAAGCGCACTGCGGCCGTTCCATGGCCACGTCACGCGCTTCGAGCAGGTGGGGGCCAACGGTGGGCTGGTGCGCTATCGGCTGGTGATCGAACCCTGGCTCGCCTTCCTACGCCATCGGCAAGACAGCTTCCTGTTCCAGGACATGTCGGTCATCGAGGTGATCGACAGCCTGTTTGGCGACTACCAGGGCCAAGGCCGCCTCGTGCCCGCCTGGCGCTGGGCCCTGCGCGACAGCGCGGTCTACACGCGCCGCAGCGTCATCACACAATACGACGAAAGCGACTTCGATTTCGTCACGCGGCTGCTGGCTGAAGAAGGGCTGTTCTATTTCTTCGAGCACGAAGCCAAAGACGGCGATGCACTGGGCGTGCACCGCATGGTCATTGCAGATTCGAATGACGTGTTTTCCGACAACGCACAGGCGAGCATCCGCTTTGGCCGCGCAGATGCCACCGCCACCGAAGACGTGATCGACCGCTGGCAAGGCGCCCGCCGTTGGCAGACCAATGCCGTATCGATCGCCAGTTGGGACTACCGCGCCAACGCCAAGCGCACCGCGCAACTCGGGGCGCAGCAGCAAAGCAACGACGGCCCGCAGCTGACGTTGCAAGACACCGATTACCCCGGTCAGTACTGGTTTGAAGACAACAACCAGGCACAGCGCGTCGCGCGGCTGATGATGGAAGCGCTGGAGCTGCGCGACAAGCAGTTCGGCGGCGAAGGTACGGCCCGGACATTGGCGACCGGCACGCGATTCCAGTTGCTCGATCACTTCGATCATGACGATGGCGAGCAGCGCTTTGCTGTGCTGGCCGTCACCCACCAGGCGCGCAACAACTTCAACGACCGCTTCGGCCAGGTGCTGACGGAAACACTGGGCGCGCTGCGCGGCGGCGATGTGCTGGCCGCAGGCAGCAACCGCGGCACGGGCGACGACGCGCCGTTCTATCGCAACCACTTCACCGTCGTGCGCGACAACGTGCCCGTGCGCCCCCAGCAGAGCGACGAGCAAGGCCGCGCGCTGCATCCACGCCCGACCGTCAATGGCAGCCAGACCGCGTTGGTGGTGGGTGCAGAAGGGCCCGTGCATACCGATCGGGACCATCGGATCAAGGTGCAATTCCATTGGCAACGCGGCGCTCGGTCGGCCAGCCGCCAATCGCATCCGGCCGGCGACGACAACGCGCGCGCCAGCGCAGGTCTTGGCGCATGGGTGCGCGTGACGGCGCCCGTGGCCGGCCCGAACTGGGGCGGCGTGGCGCTGCCGCGCGTCGGCCAGGAGGTGCTGGTCGAATTCCTGCAAGGCGATATCGATCGGCCCGTCGTGGTGGGCGCCGCCTACAACGGCAGCGGCCAGACTGACGCGCAATACAACCAGAACCAGGCCGGCGCA
Organism: Ralstonia sp. OTU4908; assembly: GCF_038440115.1. NCBI lineage: Bacteria > Pseudomonadati > Pseudomonadota > Betaproteobacteria > Burkholderiales > Burkholderiaceae > Ralstonia > Ralstonia sp. OTU4908. The sequence continues at coordinate 5,531 of NZ_JASATD010000015.1, forward strand.
GCCGGCGCCACCGGCAACGCGCCGGCGTGGTTTGCCGGCGACAGCAAGAGCCAGGGCGCCTACGCCCACAACGCAGTGCTGTCCGGCATCAAGACGCAGGCGCTGGCCGGCAGCCAGTCGGGCTCGTCGGGTTACAACCAGCTCGTCTTCGATGATTCCGAAGGGCAGGGCCGCACGCAGCTCAGCACCACGCAGGCGGCAAGCGGCCTCGTGCTCGGCCATCACAAGGAACAGATCGACAGCGCGCGGCAGGCCGATCTAGGCCACGGAGCAGCGCTCGCGACCGACGACAGCGGCGCCGTGCGCGCCGGTGCCGGCCTGCTGCTCACCGCCCACAGTGCCGGCACCAGCGCGTCTCTGCAGGACAGCGAAGCTGCCGCCAGCCAGATCGAAGCCGCGAGCGACCTCGCCGAATCCCTCGCCGACGCGGCGCAGAAGCAGAAAGCCGGCCTGGCCGACGAACCCGCCGCCAAGGAACTCCCCGCGCTCAAGCAACTGCGCCACACCACCGAAGTGCTGCGCCACACCGAGAGCGCGGGTGAAGGCGCGCAGGCCGTTGCCTACAGCGAACCGCATCTGCAAGTCTCGGCGCCCAAGGGCATCGTCACAACAACACCGGCCGATGCAGTGCTGGTCGCGGGCACGCAGGCCACGTTGATCGCCAAGCAAGACACCAACGTCGCCGCGGGCGGCAATCTCTCAGTGGCGGTGGCGGAGGGGCTGAGCCTCTATGCGCACGGCAAGTCGCTCGGGCAAGCCGGGGATGCCGCACCGGGCATTGCAATGCATGCCGCAAGCGGCAAGGTCGGACTTTCGAGCCTCAAGGGCGAGACCCATCTGGTGGCCGAGAAGGCCGTGACGGTCGCCTCCACGCAAGGCAATGTCACTGCGGAGGCGAAGCAGCATGTGCTCGTCAATGCGGCCGGTGCGCAGATCAAGGTGACGAATGGAACGATTGAGTTGCATGCGCCTGGGATGGTGACGTTTAAGGGGGCGGGGCATCGGTTTGTGGGGCCGGGTGGTGCGGGCGGAGATAACAGCCTGGCGCAGGGCAAATTGAGGGGATGCAGTGTCCAGGAAGATAGCGCTGCCGCGAGCGGCGCGGGCTCGGTGTCGCGGTGAACGGCTTGACCCAGGACATGACGAATCGCATGTTGGCCGATTTAGCAGATGTGATGTTGAACGCCACCGCAGCAGAGAAAGAGGTTCCGGCTCACGATTACCTGGCTCGGTGCAGGGAGTTGGCGGCCGGCTATCGCATGCTGCAACAACAGGCCTCTCACGACCGTCCATTGCGCGCGTATTTGCTGCTTGACGCTTGGGAAGGTAATCCCCTTGCAGCCGATTTATCCGAACAGTGGCCCGAGACGATCAGCGAGAGGGAAGCCGTTCCCGATAGCTTTTACGCGGGCCGAGAGGACGAGGCGCCTTGCCTTGTGCCGTTCCCCGACCACTTGTTGCTCGATGCAGATTCCGACAATTTGCCCCAGGCGCGCGTGCGAGACGCGCTGGCTCGTTGGCTTGAGGAGGCTAGCAAGGAGGCGGGTCAACGATTGGCGAGGCAGTACTTCTGCGCTGTCCTGTTTAGTCCAGAGTCGGCTACGCGGCTTGCCCAGCATCTTGCTCAGCTGGGATTGCAATACGTACCGCGAAGTCACACGGCAAGACTGTTTCGCTATCAGGATCCGCGTGTCATGCAACGTGTCTGGCCGAGGCTGTCGACAGAGCAGCAGAACGTGTGGCTGGGACAAACGCAGGCGTGGTGGTCATTGACGCAACCATGGGGCCCCATGCCAGATTTGTCTGCAAGAGAAGATAGCGCCTCTCCCGCGCCGACCTGGTTCAAAGCGCAGAGAAACGTTTCGTCTGATACGCAAACCGTCGTGCCCCCGCTTAACCGTCTGATGAACGCGGACCAGTGGCAGACAGCCCATTCGTCGCCGATTGGGAATCGCATATGGGCAAGGTTGGCACGGCGAGGGGTCTCGGCTCAAAAACAGCCGGACGCGGCAAGCATGACCCGGTTGTTAAGCAAGGGACAGGAGCTGGGGTTGGTGGACTCCAATCTGCAGGACTTCATCTGGTGCAGCTGGCGACCGATTCTGCAAAGCGCACGGGACAGCGCGGCCGGTTTACCGATTGATTGGGACAGCCCACGGTGGCGCGACGTGCTTGCACGTGTTTTGCAAGCGCTGCGTAACGATCCCGAAGCAGGCTTTGCCAGCCTGTTTGAAGACTACGAGCAATTTGCATGAGGAAGCATTTCCATGGCCGCTGAAAAAGTCTGTGCAACGCCGTGCAGCAACTGCGATCGCAAGGGGCTGCCTATCTTGTTCACGCGATACGCAGTTGCTTACAGCGCTCAGAAGGCAAACATGGCGTTGCTCAAGCAACTGAGTCCCGCTGGGCAACTACAGGCCAAACCTGCTGGTGTTGCGATCGGAACGGCGGTTTATAACGTACGCTTGCTCCGTGCGGGCTATCTGTACGTTCACGTTGACCGAGGCCCTCTCATCTGCACCGACGATGAATGGAAGGGCTATGTGGTGCATCCACAAGGGTATCTGACCGAGTTCGATGTGTTTGTGCCCGGGAAAACGGCACCGAAGATCGCTTGTGCGCGCGACTCCAGGCAAGCGAACAACAGCATGGTGTGGATCCGAGATGCGAAGCGAGTGAAGAAGCTCTGGTATCTGTTTAGCCCAGATCCGATTGACTATGAGCATTTCAAAAACGTGATTTCTGCCAATCCTGCCGCGTACATGAAATCGTTCGATGTGGCAGGCTGGGCAAACGGCAACACGAGTCAGCCCGACACGACGCAACCAGGACTGCTCAATGGGCAAGTGGCCGAGTTTGCTGCGTTGGCGAACCCCAAGTTAATAGATGCGCTGGATCCTTTGCTGTATGGCTTGATGGGCAGTACGCCGCAGGAACGCGGCTGGGGCGATTACCAGGAGGAGGTTTCGACTCCGAAGATGACGCTGGACGGTTACGCTTCAGGTTTTGATGAAACAACTACGGTTATGCGGACTGGCCCGACTTATGAGAAGGCCCATGCAGCCCGTCTGAAGCAAATGGCTGCGTTCTTGCAGCAGAACCACGGTGCGGTAGTTGCGTGTGATGATGCGATGGGTATCACACAGGAGTTGGGCCACTTGCAAGGCGAGGCGCAGACCGTCTACACAGCATGGCAGGCGAGAAGCTCTCCAGGGTTTGATAGCAGTGTCAGCAATGAATGGGTGTACCAAACGGCCATAGGTGCACAAGGCTTGCGTGATCTTGTAAAGAAAGGAGCGATCCAAAAAGCTAGCGAGCATATTGATAATTGGAACAAGATGCGGCGCCCCGCAGGGGTGTTCTATGCAGACAAGGCGACACGCGCTAGGGAGGAGGCCATTCGCGAAGCGGCGATTGCCCGCAACCAGCAAGCCGAGCGAGATCGGGCAGCCGCAGCGGGCGATGCAGAGTTCAAAGAGTTGTTTGATTCGACTTCCGCTGCAACGATTATTGCGGCCCAAGGCAGTGAGTACAACAACGTGCAGGCGTTGCGCGAGAACCTGGGGCGCGACCAGGTTGCCTGGCTCGACTCGGCGTCGCTCAAGCAAGCGATTGCGCTATATAGCCCGAAAGACACGGCAGTCAACCAGCCGGGGGGCGGCGCGGCTCTGAGTTTGGAGTTAGCGCACTGCATGAGCGGAACGGAGTCCAACAAGGCGGGCAAGGCCTGGCTCGCGAAAGTAGATCTATGGGATGACAACGTGCTCGGCAAGACGCTGTCTTTCAATAATGTGCCTTATCGCCAGCAGATGAAGGGGCTGACGCAGGAATCGCCTCCTGCACAGGCTCTGCCAAATGCTGAACCAACGACAAGTCTTGCTGACGCTATCACGGACAAGTTGAAGCCATTTGCCGCCCGAGTTTCGCTGGGGGACAAGGCGCTGGGCTTTATGGAAGCTTTTCCGAATATCAGCGAGAGCGCCGCGCTGCGCAAGTTTGCTTGGCCGCTGCATATCGCGTCGCTCATGAGTGTGAAGATGATGAAGACTGTTCAAGGTCTTCCAGTCCCGCAGGTCGAGGCTAAGCTGACCAGGTATCTCGTATCGCTTGGTCTAACTACACTCGGCCGAACAGCGGCCCAGTACGCCGGGACGCTGTCTCAAGCAAACCGAGACCGACTGCGAAACGCCGAACGAGGCCTTTCCACTGCAGCAAACCGGGCTGATGCCTTCAAAGCGGCTCCGAATGCGCGCGCTGCCGCGCTGGCGGGTTTGTTGGATGTGAGTTTTGCGATCATCAAGGGCACCCAATTCCAGACGAAAATGGATGCCCGAACCGGGACGGAGTTGGTCGGCAATATTCTGCAAGGTATCGGAAGCTTGGCGGATTGGAGGGCTAAGGCTTATGAGGAGACCGTATTCAAGGGAATTGAAGGTCGCAACCTGTTCGCAACGCCTGGCATGCAGGCGACATTCGATGAGTTGCAAGCCCTTCAACTCAAGGGACTAAGGCTGACGGCGTTCAAATTCCTGCTGCCCGCTGCGCTCATCTCGGCATTTTTTGATGGGATTGATGCTTGGACGTCGGGGCAACGAGGAAACTATGCAGTGATGGCGGCTCAGATCGCAAGCGTGGCTGGTACGGTTTTCACCGTTGTAAGCACTGGCGTTGCCGTTTTTGCAATAGGAAACGCCTCGTTGCTGGCGGTAGCTGCTGTACTGGGTCTGATCGGCGCGGTTCTTACTGTCGTGGCGGTCATTGCAGTTCTGCTTCTCAAAGAGGACGACTGGATTACTTGGCTGCGCGACAACCCACTGAGCTTGAAGCGGAAGGGAAAAAAGCCAATACACAACAATCTAGGCGACACGCTTCAGAAGTTGGCGAACGCGCAGTCTGGAATTTAGGTGGGAAAAAATGTTTGTACGTGAAAACGCCTACGCGCGAAAAAAAAGTCGCTCCTCTGAGCAAGGTCGCAAGTACCTCAATGTTGACGGGCAGCGCCAATGGCGTGTTGACGAGCCCAGCGATGCGGAGGGCGTGAGCCTCCCGGGTAGATGCATTTTTGCGCAAAACGATGCGTACCTCGAAATATGCAATCCAGGATGGGATCTGCAGTGGCGAGCAGGCATTGGAAACTTTTTTGTCGTGATTCCAGCGTTGTTAATGATATGGTGGTGGTTTGGTTTCGCCATTTATCCATTGATATCGGATGGAGTTATTTTCTTTTTTGTGAAAACATCTTTAGGGGATGGAGACAAGGTTCTGTTGTGGATGGGGTGGCTTCTTTTCTTCCCATTGGCTATTGGATGCGGATTCTTGTTATACCTGTGGTTCTTCGTCGGCGGAATGCGCACTGCATTCTTCACGCTGGCGCGTGGAAGAATTCGATTTAATCGACTGAAAAGAAAGATATACGTATTGCGACCACGCTATTGCGGCGGCAATGTGGTGATCGACTGGGACAAGGTCGTCGCATTGCTGAAACCCGAGGGTGTTCGACGGGGGGATAAGGAGACTGTTCAGGCGATAGCGCTATATCGCCCTCCCTCTCACGGGGGCGGAAGTGATTCCGATGAGGACGCGATCTTTGTCGGGCCGACTTTGCCGTTCAGGGATCTGCAAGCGGCTGGCATGTGGGAATACATTCGTCGCTACATGGAGGAGGGCCCTACGGTCGACCAGATTCCGCCAAACGCGCCGTCGAACTACAAGCAGATTCCGCGTTATCTGCCGCAGGAATACACGACGTACTGCGGTAAGCCCAGTTGGCGTCAGTACATCTTGGAGCAGAAGCCTGGCTTCATGGAGGCGTCTTGCCACATGATGAGCCAGATGACATGTGCGTGGCCCCGGTTTCCTAAAGAATGGGGGAGTGATTCGGGCCTGGGCGAGCCAGAAGATCACCCGGTACAAACGGGCGCTGTAATGACCGCGATGGTGTATCGGGCGCAGGGTCGCTTGTCTGCAGAAGATAATCTCGAGTTCTTGCGGCGCTGGGGCACGCACGATGCATTGAACGAGGCATTGTCTAAAGCCGTTTAGCCGTGTGCCTATGCACCTAGGATTCTGGAGGCGCGGTTGCGATGGCGGGCCACCGAAAAGCACCGTAGCTCCTTAGCGACAAGCCGCCTACGCATCCGAGCCCCCGACATGCGCCTCTGAACTGCGCATTCCAGCCGTGGACCTCGCAATGCAAGTGTCAAACAGCGGCATTCCACTGCCAGAGGTCCAATATTTCGACCTCTGACGGGCATGGCCGACGGTCTGAGCCCTGGCGTGGGAGCCTCAATGCTGCACGTTTCGTTGCACGAAGGCGGAAGGCCGCTCTCGGAGGTCCGATGGGCCGGTTGTTTTAGAGCGGAGTGTGGACCGTTGTGCCCCGACGGCCGTTCTTTGAGGCCGATGTTCCGCTGTCGTACTGCCAAAGAAAAGGGACTCCAGGGCAACGCAGCAGGCAAAGACAGCGGACTTCGGCGCTTCACATCGGAAATCCGGGGAGCGCTCTGCCTCAGGCAAGCTCAGGCAGAGCGGAGAACGATGATGAGTGGTCGAGATGACGGGAAATGCATCGAAGCTGCAGCCGCAGAGCCCCTACTGGTATGAAGACTTGCCCGGCCCAACCGTGCCGCTCAAGTCCAGCGACAAGAATGACCAACTAAACCTCGCCTTGACCTCAATTACGATGGGCCCGTCCACACATGAAGATTTAGAAACAATGCCCCCAACCGCCCCAAGCCTGCGTAGCATCTCCACCGTCCGCCCCGCGCGTGCGGACGTCACATTCACGCACGCTGATATGAACGCTCTGCTCCGCCTCGCCGCCGCTTGTGCTGGGGTCGCGTTGCTCGTCACGCCCGCCTTCGCCCAGGACGACACCCCGTTGCAGGTTTCGTACCGCCAGGTGCTGACCGAATATTTCAAGGACGCGCCGACCGCGTCAAAGAAATACGACGGTCGCCGCCTGGTTTTCAAGGGCCAGGTCTATCCGTTGTCCGACGACAGCCTGAACACGCTGGCCGTGACGGAAGACCTGAAGGTGGGCGCGCCGTTCCAGGACGATCAGCGTGACGCGCTCAAGGCGCTGTTTCCCGATCACAAGCTTGCGGCGTACAAGCCCAGCAAGGACATCACGCTGGACTGCTTGAACCGGCACTTCGTTGGCCTGACGCTGGCGCTGGCGGATTGCCGCGTCGGCAAGCCCTGATTTTCGTATTGCATTCCGGTTTCGTTTTCGATCATGGCCACTCTTCCGTTTGACCAATTGCTCGCTCCGCTGCCCGGGGCACAACCGTGCGGCGAAGACATGCTCTTCTCTGCAGAATTCGACAGCATCCAGGATGCGCGCCGGTTTGATGACCCGTCACTCGATCAAGGTGAGTGGGTCACGGAGATCAAGGAAGCGGATTGGCGCGCCGTCATCGCCGAAAGCACGTCGCTGCTGCAGAACCGCACGAAGGATCTGCGCCTGGCCGCATGGTTGGCCGAGGCGTTGTCGAAGGAGTGTGGCTTTGCCGGCCTGCGCGAGGGCTACGAATTGATCGCCGGATTGTGCGAGCAGTTCTGGGAGCACCTCTATCCGCTGCCGGAAGCCGACGATCCTGAAGCGCGCACGGGCAGCATGGCGTGGCTTGCCACGCGTTCGAGCCAGCTCATTTGCGAGGTGCCGCTGGTGGAGGCGGGCAAGGGCGGCTATAGCTTGATCGATTGGGAAGTCGCGACCAGCCTGGTCGAAGCCATCCGCCGCGATCCGGAACAGGCCGACGAGCTGTCGCGCGGAAAAATCACGCTGGAGCAGTTTGAATCCGCACGGCGCGCCACGCCGCCTGCCTTCTACAAGACGCTGCACGATGATGTGGTTGGCTGTGGCGCCGCGCTGTTGCGGTTGGAATCCGTTCTGGATGCACGGGCAGGGGACCACGCGCCGAGTTTCCGCCCCGCGCGCGAAGCCTTGCAAGCGGTGCGCGCGTTGGTGGAGCGCTTCGGTGGCAAGCCGGAGCCCAAGCCAACCGCCGTGGAAGCGAAGGGTGTTCCTCAACAGACGGCGCAGTCTGCCCCCGGCACCGTCATCGAGACGGTAGTTTCCGGCCCCATCCGCACGCGCGCCCAGGCGTTGAACCAGCTGCGCGATGTGGCTGAGTTCTTCCGCCAGACCGAGCCGCACAGCCCCGTTGCCTACCTCGCCGCACGTGCTGCAAAGTGGGGCGACATGCCGCTGCACGCCTGGCTGCGCACGGTGGTCAAGGACGATGCGACGCTGTCGCAGATCGAGGAGCTGCTGGGCCTGGGCGATCCGCCCTCGGAAAGCGCCAGCTGAGCCGGCTAACTGCTCGAACAACCACCGCAGCCGCTGGATCCGCAGCTACTCGAGCTGCAGCTGCTGGAGCCATTGCTGCTTGAGCTGCAGTTGCTCGACGTGTCGCCTCCGGAGCCGCCGGAACTGGCGCCGGCGGGTGGTCCCATCATCGATCGGTATCCGGCCCATGCTGTGTTGGCCAGCACGCTGGTGCCGCCAAACGCAGTCAACCACAGTAGATCGTGCGTCGACAAACCTGAACGTGGCCCCTGCTGGCCGCGCTGCCGATAAACATCGAGCGCCGCGTTGGCCCCCGCGGTGGGGCCGGCACGGCCCACGCCGATCAGTCGCGCCGTCACCCACCAGTAGACGATTCCGAACAGCGCCATCTCCATCAGCAGCCACATCACCGGGCGCCCTCGCGACAAGCCCACAAAGACCTTCATCACACCGAGCCACAGCGTCGCCAGCACAATGGCCCAGGCTGCGAGCGGCGTTCCGCGCATCGCGCCGCGGGTCCACATCCATCCCTCGCTGCGTAGCCGGTCTGTCATCTCGGGTGCTTCGTCGACGAGCCGATCCCGGAAGTTCGGCCATGGCGCGCGCTGCTGCGTTTGCCGGGCGAGCCATGTCCATGCGTTGGTGTGACGCTTTGGGGGGCGGTCCTGGTTCGCGACCACGTAGGTGTCGCGGTCTCTTTTTTTCTTTGCTGGAGGGACGATGCGGATCGCTCCTGCATCCAGCAACGTCAAGGCCGCAACCTGCGCCATTCGCGTCGCATCGCCGGCGATCAGCGCGGCTTCGGCAGGTGTCAGCTGACGCGGTACGCTGCCACCCGCGGCCCCCCAGGGGTTCCGGCTGTAGGCAGCGCGATGCAGGCCCCGAATCAGCAGACACGCCATCACGCACACACCCAGATAGAACGCGAGAAAGCGTGGCCCTGAATAGCTCAGCACATGAACATCCGAGGCGACATTCGTGGTGATTGCGATGAGGCTGATGCCGATCACAAGCCATACGGATGGTATGAATGAGCGCGCTGTGGATGCGGGCGGCATGACCGGATCCGGCGCATGCCGTGTGGGGACAATGGTTTCCGACGCCTGGGCTGCATCGGGCTGCTCCGGCCTCGGCCAGACATCGGCCGGCGGCTCCTCGCCGAACGTGCGCCGATAGCTTTCCAGTGTTTGCGCGTAATGCTGCGCGTAGGCGTCGTCTTCGTCCGGCGCGCCAATCCCGGGCGCATGATGCAGCGGCGCGCGCAGTACTTCGCCGCAGAACACCGTCCAATACTCTTTCGAATATTGCAGATGGAGATGCCAGGCGGCATCGATCGCCTCGGAAGGCGTGATAGGGTGCCCTGCAAACACCGCCAGATACGCGAAGCGCTTGTATTCCTCGATGACGGTCAGCGTATATAAACGCGACCACCCCTCGGCTTCGGCCAAGCGTTGGCTGAACGGCAATGGAGCATCGGGCGCGTCCGGTGAATACTCGCTCAGCCGAAGCAGGCACGCCTGGCGATCCGCGTCGGTCGGCGCTGCCGGATCTCTCTGCGTCACTTACTCGCCCGAAACTCGATCCGCCGATTGCGCGAGCGGCCTTCATCGGTGTTGTTGGCTGCCACCGGCTGATCCGGCCCCACACCCATCGCGGTCAGCGTGCCTTGCTCGGCGCCCTTGGCGATGAGGTAGTTCTTGACCGTCTCGGCGCGCGCCTGGCTCAGGTTGAGGTTCAACGCTCGGCTGCCGGAGTTGTCGGTGTGGCCGACGATTTCGATCTTGCGGCCGTTCAGGCGCGGCAGTACGGCGGCCATTTCATCCAGAATCGCGCGGCCCTTGGGGGTGAGCGTGGCGCTGCCGGTTTCGAACTCGATGATGCGGTTGGCCAGCGTCTGGTCCAGCAGCCCTTGCTCGGACACGGCCGCTACGCGCAGCCCATTCTTGATCGTGTAGCTCTGGCCCAGCGCCGTCGCCATGTCACTGGTCAACTGCTGGCGCTGCGCCTCGTTGCCGACGTCGCCGTGCAGCGACACCTGCGTGCCGTCGATGTTGAGCTGTCCGCGGTTCACCTGCTTGATGGCCGGCGACAGGATCTTCTGCACATTGGCCGACCAGTTGGGCGGCGACACCACGTTGCCCACTTCGATCTGGTCGACCACGTTGGCGCTGCCGTACAACTCGCGCAGCTTGGCCAGCACGGTCGCCTTGGTGGCTTCGTCCGGCACCATGCCGCCGGCCACGACCTGGCCAGGCACAGGCGCGGCATCGCCCGCTGCGGCATGCGCGGGCAGGGCACTTGCCAGGCAGGCCAGCATGGCGGCGTTCGTCACCAGTGTTGCAGGCCGGAAGCCGCGCTTGATTGCATCCAGACCCATGTTCATTCTCCGATGAAGACTTCGCGGAAGGTATCGACCGCCACGCGCAGCGACAGCTGCGGTTGATCCAGGTAACTCACGAACTTGGCCAAGCCGTAATCTCCGCTGACGTGCTGGTCGACCCATTCCGGATCGTCGATGTTGATGTTCTGTTCGGCATACGCCAGTGGGGACATCACACTGTGCAACGTGCGTGACGAGGCGCCGTTGAAGCCGATGACCAACCGCTCGGCGCCATTGATATCGCCCAGGAACAGCGACAGCTCGAAGTCCGCCCGCTGCAGGAAGCGCGACACCAGCTCCAGCCAGAAACTCGCGACCAGGCTGCGATAGAGCGGGTCTGCCGGCAGCGGTAGCGTGAGCCCTTTCTCAAGCCGCGACGAGCCATTGGCCATCACAGGTTGGAGCAGCGTGCCGAGCGCGAGCAGGGTGCGGCGCAGACGGATGTTGTGGCCCTCAGCGCGCAGCATCTGCTCAAGGCCGGCAACGGTCTGGAAGTCGATGAAATCCGAAAAGCTCGCGTCGTGCGACTGCGTGCTGGTGCCGCCCGTGCCGGTCTCCACGCCGTGCTGCCCTTCGGCCAGCAGGCGCAGTCCTTCAGTGGCGTCGGTGGCGGTGCCGAGCGAGAGCATCTGCTGGCCGGCGCGTGTCCAAAGCCGGGCGAGTGCAATCGGGCTGCGGGCGATGAAGTTGATCGGGCGCTCGACCTCCATGGCCGCTGCCGTCAGGAACGGAAACCGGCGCGACGACAGATCGCTGCTGGCCATGAGCGTGCCCGCAATGGCGAGCTTGCTCTGCGAGCCAAGAAACGCAAACTGCACAGGCTTCCAACTGTCATAGGTCGACTTCCAGTCCGGGGCTTCGGCCAGCAATTCCATGCCTTGCGCCAGCCAGCGGTCCAGCGTGTCGAGCAGCTGGACGTTGTTTGCGCTTTTGACGAAGTCACCGCGCGACGGAAGCTTGCCGAAATACGAAAGCTGCAACTGGGTCTGGCTCATTGCGCCGTCCCTCCTTGCTCTTCCGTGATGTTGTGGCGTGCGGCCTGTGTAGACACGGCCGCTTGCGCGGCAGGCGCCGTGCCTGCGGGCGCTGCCGGAGCAGGCGGCGTCAGGGTGTTCTGCGGTGCCGATGCATCGGCAATCGACGTCGGCAGGCGCAAGCCGCGCAGGCCTTGGCCCTGCGGCGAATCCGATGCCGTCGTGCCACCGGCCTGCGGGCTGCTGATGATGCGCAGGCTGATCGATACGGTCAGGTTGTCCTTCGTCCAGGACAAATCGAATGCGCCGTCCGGACGACGCTTGCGTTGCGCTGTCGCAATCAGGCGCTCCAGGCCGAAGCGGCCGGGCTCGTTGAGCAGCTCCACCGTGCGGCCGTCAAACGTTGTGGCCGTCACGCGCGCACCCGGGGTGCCTTGCGGATTCGGCCACACGAAATTGGCCCACTGCGGTGGCGTGTTGCGATAGCGCAGTTGTTGTCCGTCGATCTCGATCGTGTATTCGGTGGCGCCTTGCGACGGCACCGGCAGGATCTGGAACACCGTCTGCGGCGCTGCGGCTGCGGCACCGCCAGCACCACCGGCGGCGCCACCCGTGAGCGGCGCGATCCAGCGTGTGAAGCCCGTGGTGAACTCGGGCACAAACGCGATGCCAAGGTCACCCCACGTGCGGGAGGCGATCATGTCGCCACGGCGCACCGACAGCGGACCGATCGTCGTGCTGGCGAACTTGGCGATTGCGCCGTCCGGGCCGAACACCTGGCCGATCTCAGCCGCGCTGGCCTCGATCTTGGCGTTGGGTGCAAACGGATACTTGTCTGCCAGCGTGGTGGCGAACGGCTGATACACCTGGGCGTTCCAGACCTTGTTGACTTCCGTCGTGGCCGGGCGAATCGCCACCGCGTACGACTGCAGCAGCGGACGCACCAGCAGCGGACGCAGCGTCGCGCGCTCGCTGTCGGTCATGCCGGTCAGCATCTGCTCATCCACGTACTTGAGCGTGTCGGCCAGTTCAGAGCCGTTGCCGTCCAGTGTCTGCTGCATCAGCTGGCGCGCACCCGGCCCCGGGTCGCCCTGATTCTTGATCTGGTTGAAGCGCGTGCGCACCTTGGAGAGTGAATCCATGTAGCCGCGCAGCAGCGACTTGTCGTCGCGCATGACTACCACGCGTGCCAGCCCCGAAAATTCCTTGCCCACCGGGCCCATCGGAATAGCGCCGGCATCGGCATTGCCGCCCACGTCCAGGTTGACGTTCACCTGCGACGGCGTCTGGCGCGCAAACAGCTGCTTGAACCATCCCAGCACGCCGGACTTGGCCTGCTTCAGGCCGGCGTTGAACATCGACGGGTTGTCCCACGACGTCTGCTCGTATGCGGTGTCGAGCACCTTGCGGATCGGCGAGTTGGTTGGATCGCCCAGCAAGTTCATGCCGGTGACGGCCTGATCGAAGCTGGAGAAATCCTGGATCGCCACGCCTTGCATGAAGCGTTGCCATTCGCGCGCGTATTCGGTCTTGTACATCGTGACCAGCGCCTTCTGGATCTGCTCGGGGCTGCCTTCCAGCGTGAGGTCGTCGCGCGCGGCAACGTTCAGCACCCAGTCCTTGGTCTGCAGTTCCTTGTTGGCCGCTTCCTTGATGGCGGGCTGCACGTAGCCCAGCCACGCTTCCTTGGTGAACGTGCCGGGCACGGCGTAGCTGCCGGCAACCAGCCCGGCACCGGTATCGCCGACGATGCGTGCGACCGTCATCGGGGCGTAGCGCGTGGAGGCGCGGGCCTTGATTTCGGCGTACGCACGTTCGCGTGCGGGCATGCCGCGCACCACGCGGCGCAGGTTCTCACGCGTCTGGTCGACCAGCGAGAGATTGCCTTCCAGCAGCGGCCAGTTGTCGTCGTTTACGCGGGCCAGGAAGAACGACAGGTTGCGCTCCGCCGAGCGGATCATCTGCTCGCGCGGCATGTTGCCCCGGTTGTCTTCCAGCCAGCCGCGCCAGAATCGCGTGATCTGATCGGTCAGGTGTGCGACCTCCACGTGGCGCTTGTCCGACAGCATCAGGTAGGTCTTGAGTGCGTTGTAGCCGTCTTCCACGTTGGTGGGGGAGGCATCGGTGTAGCGCTTGGCACCGGTCGACGCCGTAGCCTGGTTTGGCGCGGCAGGCGCGTTGGCCGCTGCACCCGAGGCGCCCGACGCACCGCCCACGGTGGCGGTAGCCGTCGTCACGGACGTGGTCATCACAGCGCCGGTTTCCGGCGGGCGCACCATCGGTGCTAACTGATCGGGATGCGCGTTGACTTCTGCCAGGAAGGTTTCGATCGCGCCCCCCACGGGCTTGAGCATGACCTGACGCAGGCCGTTGTAGTACTCGTCGAGCAGCTTGTGCTGCAGCGTGTCGCCCTGGTACAGGCCCAGCGACAGCGCGAGCGGATGGTCGTTGCGATACCGGTCGAGCTGTTCGATCCGGTCTTGCAGGATGTCGAGTGCCTCCAGGCGAGCCTGGAGGTCTACCCGGTTCTGCTGCATCTTCACGATCTTGTCGAGGTCGGCCTGCACGTTGGCCGTCAGCGTGCGGTTGCCCATGTACGACCACGTCCAGCCGCCGAGCATCACACCCAGGGCGAGCACCAGCGCAAAGAACGTGGCGATGCGCAGGCGCGTCTTGGCGGGGCTGGCGAATTGCCGCACGGTCTGCTTGTCGGCAAAGATCACTTTCGAGAACAGGTCGCGCAGGAAGAAGCCGTTCTTGGAGAACACCTCGCGGGTGCGTGCGGCGCCGTCGGTCGACAGGCCAAAGCGTCGTGCGATGCGTTCGGCCGATACGCTGTTGGTGGCTCCTTCCTGCAGCGCGCTAGTGAAGTAGAAGCCGCGGAACACCGGTTTGTACTGGAACGGGTTCTCATCGAACAGCGTCATCAGGAACGCGCGCAGCGTCGGCTTGATCGACGCAAACTCCAGCGGGAAGCTCAGCAGCCCCGGCGAGAGCTTGTTGTTCCGGTGCAGTGCGATCTGCGCCACGCTGATCTCCTTCAGCCCGTCGCACAGCTCGTCAAAGCGCTGGTCGAACACGGCCGCCACGTCGGGCTTTGAATCCGGCTCGAAGGGCAGGGTGGCGCCCCAAACGCGGTCGCGCTCCTGCTTCTCGCTGTCGCCAAAGAATTCGGTAAAGCCGGTGATCAGGTCGGCCTTGGTGAACATCACATACACCGGGGCAAACACTTCCAGGCGTTCGGTCAATTCCTGCACACGCTGGCGCAGGTTCTTGGCCAGGTTGATGGCGAATTCGGGGCGGTTTTGCGTGAGTTCCGACACGCTCACCGTCACGACGATGCCGTTGATGGGCGCCTTGGGGCGATAGCGTTTGAGCAGGTCGAGGAAGCCGAGCCACTCGCGGCGGTCTTCTTCGTGCACCGAGTAGCGGCCGGCCGTGTCGAGCAGGATGCCTTCGGTGGTGAAGAACCAGTCGCAGTTACGCGTGCCGCCGATGCCCTGGATGACCGCGCCGCCCTTGTCGGCAAACGGAAACTGCAGGCCGGAATTGAGCACGGCCGTGCTTTTGCCTGCCGCCGGATTGCCGATCACGATGTACCAGGGCAGCTCGTACAACGCCGCGCTGCCCGACATCTGTCCGAGCTTGGAGCGCTTGATGGTCTTGACGGCTTCTGCCAGGCGCACGCGCAGGGCTTCCACTTCTTCGCGCTTGTCTGGCGTGGCGGTCTTGTCGGCAGCGGCCTGTTCCAGCACGCCCTCCAGCTTGTTGCTGGCCTGACGCGCGCGCCAGCGCTTCCAGAGATACGTCAGCAGCCACAGCGCGAGCAGCACGCCCAGCGCGATGCCGACCCAGACCAGGCCAACCTCGAAGGTCTGCGCCATCAGCAGCAGGAAGATGGTCAGCACGATCACGCCAAGAATGGATAGCGTGCGTGAGTTGGTCAGGAAGTTCAGGAAGCGTTGCATGTTGCCTTCGGCTCGGGAACAGACGGAATCGGAATCAAACTCGAAATCTGGAACAAGATCAGGTCAGGCTGGGCACCACCGCAATGGCGCCGCGCTGCTGGATGTCGTTGGCGGTAATCGCCAGCACCGGCTTGCCGGTCTGCTGGCTCAACTGGTGCGCCACCACCACCGACAGCAGCGGGCCCGCAGCGCCTACATAGCCGCACGGCGTGCCAACGGGCAGCAGATCCGCAGCCAGGTCCAGCGCAGGAAAACGTTCGGAAAACACGCGAGCCACCTCGACGGTGCGTACGGGATGCATGCCGGTGTCTGAAACGACGCCGGCAACGGTGATGGGTTCGGCAGGCGAATCGCCCTCCGCGGTTTCGGCCTTCTCGGCGGGTGCCGCGTCCTGCTTGGCCTTGACCGGTGCGGCGGCCAAGGTGTCGAGTACGTGGCCCACGGCGTCGCCCAGCGCCTGCAATTGCGGCTGACCGCGATCGGGCGTCGGCGCTTCCAGCCGCGCCACGCCGGCGCGCGTGATCGTGAACGCCTCCGTTGCCGCGGCGTCGCCGTCCAGCGCGGGTGGCAGCAGGCTCTGCGCCATCGCCGGCGCGCACAGCAGCACGCCCGCAGCGGCTTCGCCCGGCACGCGGCCATGCTGGCGATTGGCTTCGAACAATTGCTCGTGCTGCATCAGTTGTTCGACCGCGCTTGGGCCCACCAGCGAATCTGCCACCACCACCATGCGCAGCACGCGCTCGTCGCTGGCGCGGTTGACGCTTTGCGTGGCGCGATCGAGCAACAGCAGCGCATCGGCATCGCCCTTCGCGGTGATGGGCTCCAGCGTCAAACGGTCTGCCGGCCAGATCAACGCGATGCGCCGGCGCAGCCAGCCATCGGCGGCGGCTTGATGCTGCGGTGTCCACTCGCGCGGGAGCAGTGCGGTGATGATCAGCCGCGTGGTGTCCGGCTCGGTCGTTTCCGGGGCGTGCGCAACGGCGTGTGCGGCGAGTTCTTCGGCCACCTGGCCCGCCAGCGACAGGGCGCGCAGGCGTTCATCCAGCCAGTCGACATCGGGATGTTGCTCTGCAAGTTCGGCACGCAGGTCTTCCACGTCGATGCCTTCCACTTGCGCGGCAAAGATCGGCTGGCCGAAGCCTTGCACATCGGTCAACCCGGGTTGCGTATTGGCTTGCACGGCCTCGACCACTGAAGCGGCATCGCCGCCGGCCGGCGCACGCAGTGCGCTGGCGAGCAGCACGGCGCGCCATTGGCGCGTGGCGTCTTGGGGGGCGGCGATTTTGGCATCGGTGCCTGTTGCGGCCGGGGTGGCCGCCGCCAGCTCGCGGCCCGCCACGACATTCGAGCGGATGCCGTCCAGCGCACGCTTGATGACCCAATAGCCGACGATCATGCCGACCGGCAGCAACAGCAGGTAGGTCAGGATGTCGGCGGTGGTGGGCATGCGGTTGGCGGACTGCCACCACACGATGACGGCAATCCACACCACCACGAAGACAGCCAGCAGCGTCAGCCCGGACCGGAAGAGTCTTGCAACCATGTCGTGCCCGTTCAGATGCTGCCGGTGTTGCCCTGGCTGGACAGGAGCGTGGCGCCGCAGGCGGTTTTGTCGCCGTGGCGCGCCGCCTGCTTGCCGTCGATGATGACGTTCGGGTCGCCCGTCACGATCACGGTCGTGCCGCCGTGGCCGCTCTTCGGGCACGTCACCTTGTCGCCCACGCAGGCGATGCCCTTGCCGCCGGTGCTGGTGTTGCCCGACGCGGTGATCACCACGCCGCCGTGGTCCGTCTTGTCACCCAGCAGGATGAAGGGCCGTGTCATTGCATGCTCCCCATGTGTCCTATCGTCATTGCCTTGGTGCGGGCTGTTTGCCGAGCACGCCCTTGCGGCGCAGTTCGACGTGGCCCAGGTCCATCATCTTCCAGCGGCCGCCCCACACGAGGCCGACCGACTCAGCCGTCTGCCCGTACAGTTCGTAGCCGCGCATCGCCCACGGGTCTTTCTCGCTGATGACCAGCTTGCCGTCGCGGAAGAACGCGTTATCCGCCGCCAGGCCGTACTGGTGATAGCTCTGGAACGCCGTGGCCTGCGTGACATTGCTGCCCATCGCCGCCAGCTTCACTTGCCGCTCGGGGCTTCGGTAGCCTTCGAGCAGCGCCATCTCGTAACCGTGTTCGTCTCGCATGATCTTGTAGACCAGCAGCAGGCGCTGACGGAAATCCGCGTCGAGCAGGTTCCAGTCGCGGCTCGCATCGCGGATGGCCGGGCGAATCTGCTCGACTTCACGCGTGGTGAACACCTCGGGCGGCAGGGGCGGCGGCGGGATCAGCCGTTCACCGTTGAGCAGCGCCGAGATGTGCGGATCCGGCTCGCGCACCTGATCGTCATCGAACTCGAACGACTGCTGCTCGCGCAGCGCCAGTGCCAGCATGGGCGGCACCGAAAGCACGCCGAGCGCACCGAGCAGCAGCATCCGCCGCCGCACCACGAACTGCTTGAACGCCGACACCCCGGACGTTGCGCTGTCCACCGACTCGCGCAACGACCCTGCGGAGCGCGCGCCCACCACCGCAGCCCCCGTGCTCACGCGCTGCCACTGCGCACGCAGCAACGCCGCGCAGCGCTGCCGTACCGACGGCAGCAGCAGCACGGCAGCCACCACCACCATGGCAACGAAGTAGAGAACCAGAGCGACAAAAACCATACCGACCTGCGGAGCGTGCGCGCCTACGTCAATTCATCCAGATTTATATCTGTATTTACAACGCTAAATTATTAATAAACGGTAATAATCCAGCGCCCACTACACAGAAATATTAAGAAACGATAAAGAAAATACCGCAACCTGCGTCAATCATTTGTCTTTCAGCAAGGCCAGACTTAGAATCAGCAGCCACCACCGGAATCGGCGCTTGTTTGTAATCCATACGTTCGCCGCGCATTCTATTTCAATTCTGGACCCGTGATGAGTAATAACGGCGATTTGAAACAAGAAGGGCCTCCAACGCTCTTCAATTCTGAATCCGAGACCGATGAGGCCGGGCATACGCGCATTCTTGCGAGCCTGGAGGGCCGCGTTGCGGCCAACGGCAAGGCACCGAAAAAGTCGGGGCAGCGCTATGGCGTTGCGGCGGCGGTTGTCGTGCTGGCCGCCGGTATCGGCGCGTGGGTCCTGCTGAATCCGAGCGGCGAATCTGCGCCCGCGCAGGTGGCAGAACAGGCCACGCCTGCAGCCGCGCAACCGCCTGCGTCCACACAAGCTGCGGCCGCGGAAGCCGCTCACACGGCCGCTGCGGCGCCGGTTGCCTCCGCAAGCGAGCCTGTGGCAGAAGCGCAGGCCGCCACCATCGTCAACGTCGCGCCGGGCGAAGAGCACGGAAACGAGAAGGGCGATAAGAGCGAGAAGACGCCGGTTGCCAGCCTGCCCGCCAAAGACACGCATGACGCAACGGCAGCCGCGCATGCCGTGGCGGCAAAGTCCGGCGGCACCACGGCCGATACCGAGGAAGGCAAGACGGCAACTGCCAAGCTCGTCGCCAAATCGACCAACACGCCATTTAAGGCGTTGCAGCAGCCGACCAAACCAAAGGCGCAATCCACTGCCAAAACTGCCAAGAACCGAAAAGGCACTTTGGCGCCCGATGATCCTGATGCCGATCTGCTGGCCGCATTGCTTGCGCCACAGAATGCTGCCAATAAGGCCGCCAATTCACCCACTTACAAAGGGCAATAGCCGCCCGGCTATCCGGTTGGTCGTTTTTACAATCGGGTAATTGAGCGGAGGCAAGTGCGATGCCCGACATTGCGCTGCCTCGTAAATGCCCGCGCTGGTCTCACGAAAATCGTCCGTGATACGCCACGCGTTGCAGCACCGGACAGCGAATGGACGCCACGACCCTTCTTCAGAACCTCTTCGCACCCACGCGCCGCCTCTATACGCTCGAAGGCGAAGGGCCGCTTGCGGACCTTGCGGTGGAAGCCTGGCTTGGTCGCGAGGCGCTGTCCGAGCTGTTTGAGTGGCGCGTGGTGGCCGTCAGCGCCAATGCGCGCATCGCACTGAAATCATTGCTGGGCCAGCGGGTCACGCTGGTCACGACGCTGGCCGACGGTACGCAAGCCAAGCGTACGGGCCTGATTCGCTTGGCCGAGAAACTCGGCGCGGACGGCAGCCTCACGCGCTATCGCCTGACGGTGGTGCCATGGTTCTGGTTGACCACGCAGCAGCGCCACAGCCAAGTGTTCCAGAATCGGCCGCTCGCCGACATCATTGAGCAGATGCTGTCGCCGTACGAGCCGTACGCCTCGTGGCGCTACGCGGCCGGTGCCGAAGCACGCATGAGCGATTTCGGTACACGCGCGCACATCGCCCAGTTTCGCGAGACCGACTACCACTTCGTCACGCGCCTGCTGGCCGAAGCGGGGCTCGGCTTCACCACGGTGGAAGACGACCAGGCGCACGGCGGCCACACGCTGGTGATTTTTGCCGACAGCACGCAGCTGCCGGAAGATGCGGAGTCCGCATCGGCTGGCGGTATCCGTTTCCACCGCGCGCACAGCCTGGAAGAGCGCGACGCCATCCAGCAACTCGCCTGCCACAGCCGCACAACGGTAGGCGGCGTCGCGGTGGCCGCGTGGGACCCGGAAGGCAAGCAGAACGCTCGCGCCCACGCGCCTGCACGCTTCGCCACCAGCACGGGCAGCCCGGATGCGTATCTGTCGATCAGCCCATCGCTCGCACCGGATTCCGCCAATGCCCAGCGCATTGCCGAGCAGGTCATGGAAAGCCTGGAAGCGCGCGCGCTGTTGTTTTCAGGGCGCGGCACCGTGCGCACACTGCGCAGCGGAACGCGCCTGCAGGTGGTGGATTGCCCGCACCTGCCGCAAGACGTGGAAGGCGCCTATCCGTTGTTGATGGATCTGGTCGAGCACTGCGGCATCAACAACCTGACCGTCGATACGCACAACGCGCTCAGCCAGCGTTTGGGCGGCCTCGATGCCGCGCTGGCATTCGATACGCCGCCCAGCGCGCCGGAATCCGGCCCGGGCGTTTTTGGTTTCCAGGAGGCAGAAGGCCCCGTCGAGCGCAGCACGCCGACTGGCGATCTGCTCAAAGCCGCACGGACGCACGGCTACGCTGGCCTGTTCCGCGCCGGCGACGCACGCCGGCCCTGGCGCCCGGCCGTGACTGAGCCCGATTGCGGCCGTCTCTACGCGGCGCCCACCGCGCAGGGCGTACACAGCGCCATCGTGGTCGGCCCGAACGGCCAGACCCAAGCCGGCGGAGATGGCGAGCACCATGCCAGCCCCGCAGGTGAAATCCGCGTGCGCTTTCCCTGGCAACAAGGGGAGCGTGCGGATGATCGCAGCAGCCGCTGGGTGCGCGTCGCGCAGCGGCAGGCCGGCTCCGGCATGGGCTGGCAATGGCTGCCGCGCATCGGGCAGGAGGTGCTCGTCAAGTTCAGCGAAGACGACATCGACCAGCCCGTCGTGATCGGCTCGTTGTACAACGGTCAGGGTGAGGCAGGCATCGCGCCAACGCCGGGCGGGCAGGGTGCATCCGACCAAAGCGACAGCACGGCCCTCTACAAGCAAGGCAGCGACAGCGCCGCAAGTGCGCAAGGCAACGTGGCCGGCGGCCACAGCCCCGCTTGGCACGGCATGGGCACGGAAGCCGAAGGCCACCGCAACGCCGCCGCCCACACCGGCTTCAAGAGCGCAGAACACGGCGGCAGCGGTTACAACCACCTCGTCTTTGACGACAGCGACGGCCAGTTGCGCACGCAGCTCGCCACCACGCAGCAATTCAGCCAGCTCAACCTCGGCCATCTCGTCCATCAGCAAGACAACCGGCGTGGCAGCTTCCGCGGCCAGGGCTTCGAGTTGCGCACCGATGGCCACGCCGCCGTGCGCGGCCAAGCCGGTCTGCTGCTGACCACCTACCGCGACGCCAGCAGCGGCAAAGCCGTGCCCACCGGCGACAACGCTGCCGGCATTGCGCTGATCAAGCAAGCCAAGGAATTGACGTCATCGCTCGGGCAAGGGGCGGTCACGCATCAGACTGCCTCGCTGGACACCGCCAAGAACGACGATGCCCCGCTGGCCAAGCAAGCCAAAGCGGTGGCCGGCATGGTCGACGGCAAGGCGCTCGACGCCGCCAAGCAGGACGCCAGCGCCGGCAACACCGCCACGCAAGGCAAGGTGCCGCATCAGGGCGAGGCCATTGCCCACCTGGCGGGCCGCGCGGGCCTCGTCATGGTGGCGGGGCAAGACCTGCAGTTCGCCAACGGCGAGAGCATCGCGCTGGGCAGCGGCCAGGACACCAACCTCGCCATCGGCAAGCAGGCGCGCATGCACGCCGGTCAGGCAATCGGCGTGGCTGCAGGTTTGTCGAAGGCGGGTGACAACAACATCGGGCTGCAACTGACGGCGGGGCAAGACAACATCGACGTGCAAGCCCAGCATGACGCGCTCAAGCTGATGGCCAAGCAGGACCTGAAGCTGGTGTCGGCCAATATGAACGTGGATTTTGCGGCCGCCAAGCGCATCCGCATCGCCACGGCCGGCGGGGCGTCGATCACGCTGGAAGGTGGGAACATCACCGTGGAGTGTGCTGGGGCGATTACGTATAAGGCGGCGCAGCGGACGTTTCAGGGGCCGACTCGCGCAGATCGAGACTTGCCGTTGTTTCCGCAGACGCCGCTTTCGACCAAAAAGCGCTATCCGTTCTCTGTTTGAATCGAGTTTTGCAAGATGCTTATTAGTCCGCCATTTCTTCCGCCGAGAGCCGCCGACCAGACTGAAGACCAATGGCTTGAAGCAGCAATGCCCGGGGGCGAGCCCGGAAACGGTGCATATCCAGTTAGCTACAACTTGGGATGGCATGGGGGCTTGCACCTGACGGCGCCGCCGCGAGGCAATAGTGGCGTGGAACTCGTTCGCGCAATCGCCGATGGCACTGTCGTCTATCGCCGCGGATCCGCTGAGCCGCCCGCCCCGCCAGAGGAAAACGCACCTCTCAACTATCGCGGTAGGACTAGTGACGGGGTAGTTGTCATCAGACACGAAACGGAAATCGGGGTGGCCACTACGGGAAACGCGCCTACACGAGTTGTCTTTTTTTCCATCTATATGCACCTGCATACGGTACGTAGTACGGTACAGCAGGGCCGTCGAATCTATCGTAAGGACGAACTTGGGCAAGCGGGCTATATCGGTGGACGCCCGAATCAGATTCACTTTGAGATCGTCTGCGACGATACCAATCTGCGACAGCTCATCGGCCGTGTTAGCGGGGACGTTCCATTAGCCGGAGATGGCCGTAGCGACGCTATATTCGGCGAACTTTATTTTCATCTCGCTGCTGACACACAGGTTTTTTCGCAACACCCGCCATTGAATCAACCTTCACCCCCAGGAGGAACGCCACTCGGGGAAGAGGTCTTTGTTGGTGTGCGGTATGCAGAAGGAGATGGCGCGCAAGGAGCGCGTGGGCACGCATATGTAACCACTTATCGATTGACGGGGCTCCCTTTAGGCGATGCGGTCACAGAAGCTGAAGCCGAGTACAACCGTAAGCGTGACGCGACTCAAATCTGTGATGCGTATCCAGCGAATGCTCGTCCAAGTCCCAGTGCTGTGTACGAATTGCTGCGTTTCGGTCGAGTAATAGGTCCTGACGCATTGAGCCCTACAGACGTTCCACACTGGAGGAAAATTCGAACGCCGACCGGCACCGGATGGGTAAACCTTAATGCCCAAGGTGTGCGCAAGTTTAGCGATGCGGACTTCCCTCACTGGAGGGGGTGGCGCCTTGTCGAGGACGCACAAGGCGGTGACAGTCTATGTAGCGATCCGGCAATTCTTCGCGAGTTGGATGGGGACCATGACGACACCATTACAGCAGAGGAAGCACACACGAGGTTAGATAGCCCCGAAGTAAAAGCTTTGCTCAAGAAGCTGATTTGCAAGTTTCCGACGGAGTGGGAGGCTGCCACGATTGAGGCAAGGTGGGGCTGGTTGAAGCAAGCCAGCCCAACCAATCCCGAACCGATGACGGAAGAACAATTTCAGGCGCTGCGCGCTCATATCGAGGCTCTCGCTTTTTGGCAGCAAGCGAATTTGCAAGTGCCGCAATATGACGCGCAGGGACAACCGTCTGGAGGGCAACCACTGCCGAATGCGCATTGGCGATTCGATCCGCGTGAATTCGTTCGAATATTTAGAAGGTGCGGGTGGTTGAATGCCGATGAGATGGCAAGATGTTTTCCACGCAGATTGCTTCATCTGACTGGAACACAGTTCGTCCCTCACTCAACCACATGGAATGTTGCTCATGCGCGTTCTATTGCGTGGGTTTTGCCGTTCAATCAGGCGACGAGAAAATATGGTTTGTCGATATCACGGCAGCGTTTATTGCATTTCTTCGCGCATGTAATACCGGAGACGGGGAATCTGCATTTTGTTAAAGAAATTAATGGTGAGTCAAAAACGTATACTCCTTATTATGGGCGCGGCCTAATTCAGTTGACGCATCTCGAAAATTATTTGCCGTATGGAAGATTCCGAAAATTTCCGGCAACTGTAACGACAGGCCAGTTTTCCGGACTAGGCTGGGATCCCGATGTCTTTATTGCGCGCAACAACGAGGGTGATCACAATGCCTACAATTGCGCTGACAGTGCTTGTTTCTACGTTGCGACTCGAGCGGGAATGCTTAGTCATATGGATGCTGGTGTTGGCCAAGACAATGCCGTCGTTGTAAGTAAAGATGTGAATGGTAATGTAAGTATTGAGAACCTAAATGGTCTCGATGCGAGGTTGCAGGCCATGCTGTACCTGCGTAATGCGCTCCTTGATGATGTCTTTCCAGACCAAATGCTTCCCTTAACCTTCGAATGGAGGCGGAACACACAAAAGGAGCCCGTGTTTGATGCTCAAGGGAACCCGGTAATGGTTGGCAATCCTCCTCATCAGAAGAAGAAATTTTACCCAACGCAACACACTATTTCAGTATCATTGGAATTGCAGAGACCATAGAGCTTTCCCGTGAAAAAATTTATTTTTGCTTTTATCCTTGTGACACCCATGGTGGCACACGCAGATATATCCAGCGAGATCATGTGTTTTGAGTCTGGTGGGATAAAATCGGTAAATTTCGAAATCAAAACTTACTACGACGCATCGGCTAAATTTTCGTTTGGATTTGTTCGGTATCGGAACTCAAAGAAAACAATCCCCATCGTTCTTAATAGGTCGATAAGTGAAACTCTTGACAAGAATATGCCGGATCAGACTACGAATACGTGGACCGAAGTATATGATGGAAAAGTGACTGGCGAATATGAAATGATTTCCCAGGGGACTGGCGTGTCGTCCATGGTTTATACGAGAAAACAGGGGAATAAGAAGATTGCATTTTTTCTCAATGCTGATGCTATAACTTCGATCGGTTGCCAGTGGTAGATTTTTATGTTCGAAAATTAGAAAAATTAAGAGAGAGCTTGTCATCGTGAAATGCAACAATGGCTCGCGCCGAATTTGCCTCGCGATGCTGGCCCTGCAAACGGTAGCGATTCCGAAAGGGTTTGCGAATGAGCTGGTTTGCAGCAGTGCTGTCGGATCAGTACCTGCGAGGTTTGGCGAGACTTGAGATCGACGGTCAGACTCTGGTGATCGGTGCCAACGATGAGCGCGTTTTTGAAGCGCCATGCGATCGACGTTCAAGCCTTGTGGGCAGCGCGCTGCTAGACATTCAAGTGCCCCTTGCAGTGCGCTGGCAGACGCTGGATGACCCGGCACGCTGGCACGAGGCAAGCGTGAGCGTTCCGGCCTTTCAGGGGCCGATATCGCGGGACATGCAAGCATCTCTCCGTAACGTTCCGTTGTATTTTTGGATGGCGGCGTCGTTGCGGCGGAGCAGTTCCAGACACAGAGTCTTGTCGGGGGATGTCAGAGAACGGTCTCCACGGGTGTCCCTGCAGGCATAGGCGCTGACCGGATTTATGACAACACCAACCTGAACAACATTGACGCGCTTTCCAGATGACGGGGCGACGTCGTTGTGAATTCACCCCTAAAACAACCTCACTCTCTCAAATGAACCTGCAATACAAACTCGCCGTAGCCCTCCTCACCACCGCCTGGATGACCGCAGGCATCTGCGCCCAGCACACCTCCACCGTGCCGGCATCAGGCAATGCCCCGCAAAGCGGAATCAAGAAGGTCGTGCACGCAAAGAAACACGGCAAGCGTGCGAAGAACGCCCGTGCGCGCAAGGGTGCTCCGGTGGCGAGCGATGGCGATGCAGAAGTGCTCGCCCAGGTGCTGGGTTCCGATAGCAAGAATCCGCTGTGGGGGAAGCCGCAGCAGTAACTAAGCGGTTGGCTGCAGCGGAGGCGCACTCAAGGCACCTTTAGCCCCCCGTCCGCTGCTTCTGCAATATCGCCAACTGCGTCGTCAGGTAATTGCTCGTATTCGTCATACTCGCCACCACCTTCGACAGCGCATTGAACTGCGCGTAATACAGCGCTTGCTTGGCATCGAGCTGCTTCTGCATCAGATCGATCTGCTTGCCGAGCGAGGTGATGGAGCTGTTGATGGCGTCGCTGGCGTTCTGCACCATGCCGTTGTTCGACAGCAAGTTGCCCGACACGGTGTGCAGTTGGGCCGCGTAGCCGCGCTGCACGGTGACAGTGCCGCGGTCGCCCAATGCACCGCCCGTCACTTGCACCCTCAGGCCATCCACGGCCGAGCCGCTGGCGCCGTAGAGGTTCTGGCCCGAACCCGTGGCGGCGGCGCCGTTGATGGTGCCTTGTACATCGCGTCCGGCCGTGGCCGTTGGGCTGCCGCCCAGCAGTGACGCGGCGCCATTCCCTGACACCGACACCGTCGATACCGAGCCGTATTGCTTGTCGGTCAACGTCAGCACGCCATTGGCATCGGTGCCGATGGCGACTTCCACCTTGGCTCTCTGCAGGTCGGGCGAGGCGTTGATCTGGCTCTGGATCTGCGCAGCCAGGCTCGACGCGGTGTAGTTGCCCGCAGGCACCTTGATGTTGGTCGTGATGCCGCTGAGCGTGACCGACAGGCTGTCGTTCACGCCGCTCTGGATCGTCGTGTTGGCGGCCGCCGAGCCCTTGAGCGAACCCTGGGTTGCCAACTGGGTCACGTTGATGGCATAGCTGCCAGCCTGCGTGGTCGTCGAGAACGCAGAAACCTTCAGCAAGGAATCCGTTGCCATGCCGGTGCCGGCAAACACGGCCGCTACCTGGCTGGGCGATTTCTTCAGGGCCGCGGTCAGTTTGGGGTCGTCGATCGACAGCGTGCCTTCCTTGTCCATCGTCACACCAATGCTGCCCAGCGACTGGAACGTGCCGTTGCCGATGCCCTGGCCCAGCACGTCAGTCAGCTGGTTGATCATCGCCTTGGTGCTGACGTCACCGGCCAGGGCGCCGTTGTTGGCGGCGTTGGCCGTGTCGAACTTGGTCAGCGCATTCAGCTGGATGCGCAGCGCGTTGTACGCCTTGACGAAGTTGAGCACCGATTGGCTGGCCTGGCCGGCGTCGCTGCCGACCGTGACCGTCGTGCTGCCCGTCTTGGCCAGCGTGAACGAGGTGCCGTCTACCACGTCCGTCAGCGTGTTGGTGGCGCTTTGCACGTTGATGCCGTTGACGGTGGCCATGGCGTTGCGACCCGTCGCGACCTCCGTCATGTTCTGCGTGCCGGCGGGGTCGTGGCTCAGCAGGGATTGCAGTGCCGAGTCTCCCGAGACGGCAATCTTCATTTCCGAATTGGCGCCGCCTGCGGTGGACGTCAGCACCAGCCGGTAGGGCGAATCGCTGCCGTCGTTGACGATGCTGGCCGAGACACCCACGTTGGCGTTGTTGATCGCATCGCGAATGCCGGCGAGCGTGTTGTTCGACGGGTCGATGGTGATCGAGCCGCCGGCCTGGTTCCCGTTCTGCGTGAAGGTGGCGCCGGTGTATTTGCCGTTGGCAAAGCTGCCGCCCGAGACGCTGCCGAATGAAAAGGTGAGCGTGGTCGGCGTGCCGCCGCCGATGGGCGTCTTGCTCGACGTCTGCCCGGCGGCCGACAGTACCTGTGCCTGCGCAAGCTGCGTCACGTTGACTTGATACGTGCCGGCCGGCGCCGTGTTGGACAGCGAAGCCGTGAGGATCGAGGTGTCGTGTCCGCTGGCCTTGTTGCCGGTAAACGTGTCCGGGTTGTTCAGGGCGGCCATCGCCGTCTGGAAGGTCGACAGCGCGCTTTTGAGCGAGCCGACCGCCGACAACTGCGTCTGAAACGCCTTCTGCTGCGTCTGCCGCAGCGTCATGCCCTTGCTCTCCGCCTGCATCAGCTTCGTAACAAGGTTGTTGACGTCAATGTTCGTCCCGATGCCCGGAATGGAAATCGGCGGAACGTAGTTGTTGCTCGTGGAGGAGGTGGCCATGGTCGGACGCGCGCAAACGCTTTCTTCACAATCTCCACAATGTGACGGCAGCGCAGCCCGGTTCTTTAGGGCAAACCCTGCTTGGGCAGGCTCTTTGTCCGGGTTTGCTCAGGAAAGCGAAAGAATTGCCGACGCCACACGACGCGGCGGGCAGCGCCGGCGGTCTCCACCAGGGTGAAGACCGCCGCGCCAAGTCAGACCGTCGCGCCTTCCTTGCTCGGATCGACCTGCTTGCCGCGCGCCAGCACTGGCACCAATGCTGCGCCGGTATGGCTGGCGGCCACCCGCGTCAACGCCTCGGGCCCGCAAGCCGCGACGATCGTGCCGCCCTCATCGCCGCCCTCCGGACCGAGATCGAGAATCCAGTCCGCCTCGGCAATCACGTCGAGGTCGTGCTCGATCACGATCACGCTGTGGCCGCCGTCTGCCAGCCGATGCAGCACGCGAATCAGCTTGGCCACGTCGGCCATGTGCAGACCCACGGTCGGTTCGTCCAGGACGTACAGGGTGTGGGGCGCCTTCTGGCCGCGGCGCGTGACGTCGTCGCGCACCTTGGACAACTCGGTGACAAGCTTGATGCGCTGCGCCTCGCCGCCGGACAGCGTGGGTGAGGGCTGGCCCAGCGTCAGGTAGCCGAGGCCCACGTCCTTCATCAACTGCAGCGGATGGGCGATGCTGTTCATCGCGCCGAAAAACTCGACCGCTTCGTCGATCTCCATGGTGAGCACGTCGCCGATGTTCTTGCCGCGCCAGGTGACGGCCAGCGTCTCGGCATTGAAGCGCTGGCCGTGGCAGACGTCGCAGCCGACCTTCACATCAGGCAGGAAGCTCATGGCGATGGTGCGTACGCCCTGGCCTTCACAGGCGGGGCAGCGGCCGTCGCCGGTGTTGAACGAGAAGCGCGAGGCCGTGTAGCCGCGGGCGCGCGCCTCGAGCGTGTCGGCAAACAGCTTGCGGATGGTGTCCCACACGCCGATGTACGTGGCGGGGCACGAGCGGGGCGTCTTGCCGATCGGCGTCTGGTCGACTTCGAGCACGCGGTCGATGGTTTCCCAGCCGGTGACGCTGTCGCAGCCGTGCCAGTCGTGTTTGACGTCGAGCTTGCGCGGCATCTTCGCCTCAGGCGTCTCAGCCTGCGCGGCCTTGCGTGCACGGCGGGTTGCCGGCGAAGACAGCACCGAACGGCCGACCGCATCGAGCAGATTCGTCATCAACACATCGCGCGCCAGCGTCGATTTGCCCGAGCCGGAAACGCCCGTAATCGCCACCAGACGCGACAGCGGCATCGTTGCGGTCACGTTGCGCAGGTTGTGCAGCTTGGCACCGTGCACCGTCAGCCATTGCTCCGGCACGGCTTGCTTGCCGGCACGCGGCGCAACCACCTGGCGGCGCGGCTGCAGCGGGTGCTCGATCGGCTGAGACAGGAATCGGCCAGTGAGCGAATCCGGCTGGGCTGCCAGGTCTGCCACGCCGCCTTGCGCGACGAGCGTGCCGCCGCGCTTGCCGGCGCCCGGGCCGATATCGATGATGTGGTCGGCGCGGCGGATGGTGTCTTCATCGTGCTCGACCACCACCAGCGTGTTGCCCTTGTCGCCCAGTTTGCGCAATGCATCCAACAGGATCTGGTTGTCGCGTGGATGCAGGCCGATGGTCGGCTCGTCCAGCACGTAGCAGACGCCCTGCAGGTTGCTGCCGAGTTGCGCCGCTAGACGGATACGCTGCGCTTCGCCGCCCGACAGGCTCGGCGCGGCACGATCCAGGCTCAGGTAGCCCAGGCCGACTTCCTCCAGGAACGACAGGCGGCTGTGAATCTCGGCCACCACGTCGCGGGCGATGTCGGCGTCGCGGCCGGTCAGGTCCAGGCCCTCGACCCAGCGGCGGGTCTGGCCGACCGTCCACTGCGCAATGTCGACGATGGGCTTGTCGGCAAAGGTCACCGCGCGCGCCGTCGGGTTCAGGCGCGTGCCGTGGCAGTCCGGGCAAGGCAGGTCGGTCATGCCTTCCGGATCGACTTCCTCCGACGGCAGCGTCTGCTCGCGGCCGCGATCGTCTCCGCCCAGGACGGTGTCGTCAAACGCGGCACGCTGCTCGCGCGTGAGCGCCAACCCGGTGCCGACGCAGCTCGGGCACCAGCCGTGCTTGCTGTTGTACGAGAACATGCGCGGATCCAGCTCGGGGTAGCTGGTGCCGCAGGTCGAGCACGCCCGCTTGGTCGAAAACACCTTCACATTGCCGACATGCGCCGTACCGCCGTTGTGCATGGCGTGTTGCAGGCCATCCAGCGGCGCGAGCACGTGCATGATGCCCTTGCCGTATTCCAGCGCCTGTTCCAGCAGCGCGCGCAGCGCGGCTTCGTTTTCCGGCGAGACAACGATGTCCCCCACCGGCAGTTCCAGCGTGTGCTCGCGGAAGCGGTCCAGGCGCGGCCACGGGTCGACGCTCAGGAATTCGCCATCGACGCGCAGATGCGTATAGCCGCGCGCCTTGGCCCATTTGGCCAGGTCGGTATAGACGCCCTTGCGGTTTACGACCAGCGGCGCAAGCAGGCCGATGTGCTGGCCGCGATGATCGCGCATGAGCTGGGCGAAGATCGCCTCCGGGCTTTGCGCCGACACGGGCGTGCCGTCGTGGATGCAGTGCTGCACGCCCAGCTTGACGTACAGCAGGCGCAGGAAGTGCCACACCTCGGACGTGGTCGCCACGGTGCTCTTGCGCCCGCCGCGCGACAGGCGCTGCTCGATGGCCACGGTGGGCGGAATGCCATACACGGCATCGACTTCCGGCCGCCCCGCCGGTTGCACGATGGAGCGTGCATAGGCATTGAGCGATTCAAGATAGCGGCGTTGCCCCTCGTGGAACAGGATGTCGAACGCCAGCGTCGACTTGCCCGAGCCCGATACGCCCGTCACCACGTTGAACTTGCCGTGCGGAATGTCGACGTTCAGGCCTTTCAGGTTGTGCTCGTGCGCGTGGACGATGCGCACGACATTTTCGCCCTGGACTTCCGCCAGCGCCGCACGCTTGGCGCGGCGCTCGGCCAGTGCTGTCTGCAGCGGCACGCCTTCGATGGCTTCCGGCTGGCCGACGCTGGCTTCGTATTGCTTGAGCGCGGCGCCGGTGTGCGATGCGGCGCAGTCTTTGACCTGCGCAGGCGTGCCGGCGCAGACCAGCAGGCCGCCGGCGTCGCCGCCTTCAGGGCCGAGGTCGATGATCCAATCCGCCGCACGCACCACGTCGAGGTTGTGTTCGATCACGATCAGCGAATGCCCGGCGTCGAGCAGCTTGCCGAACGCGCGCATCAGCTTGGCGATGTCGTCAAAGTGCAGGCCCGTGGTCGGCTCGTCGAACATGAACAGGCGGCCGGCATTGGCCGGCACGTCCTGCTTCACGCGCTTGCGCGCCGCGGCCTGGGCGGCCTGTGCGGCTTCGGCCAGGAAACCGGCCAGCTTCAGGCGTTGCGCCTCGCCGCCGGAGAGCGTCGGCACCGGCTGGCCAAGCTTCACGTATTCCAGGCCCACGTCGACGATCGGTTGCAGCACGCGCAGCACGTCTGCGTCATCAGCGAACACGCTGGCGGCTTCGCTCACCGTCAGCTCCAGCACATCGGCCACCGACAATGCGCGGCCGCCGCGGGGGATCTTCACTTCCAGGATTTCGGCGCGATAACGCGTGCCGTCACAGTCCGGGCAGCGCAGGTAGATGTCAGAGAGGAACTGCATCTCGACGTGCTCGAAGCCCGAGCCGCCGCAGGTCGGGCAACGGCCGTCGCCCGAGTTGAAGCTGAACGTGCCGGCCGTGTAGCCGCGCTGCAGCGCCATCGGCGCCTTGGCGAACAGCTTGCGGATTTCATCGAACGCGCCAACGTAGCTGGCCGGGTTCGAACGCGCGGTCTTGCCGATCGGGGATTGGTCGACAAACACCACGTCGTTGATCTGATCGGCACCGCGCAAGGCGCGGAATGCGCCGGGCGATTCCGTTGCCTTGCCAAAGTGCCGCGCCAGCGCGGGGTGCAGCACGTCCTGGATCAAGGTCGATTTGCCCGAGCCGGATACGCCGGTTACGCACACCAAGCGCTGCAGCGGGATCTCGACCGTGACATCGCGCAGGTTGTGTTCCGACGCGCCTTCCAGAACCAGCCGCGGCGTGGCGTCGTTGACAGGACGCGCTTGCCAGTCCGTCGCATCGGCCACGCGGCGCTGGCCCGACAGATACGCGCCCGTGAGCGTATCGGCCTGACGGATAGCCGACGGCGTGCCGTCAAAGACGATGTTGCCCCCACGCTCGCCGGGGCCGGGCCCCATGTCGATCAGGCGGTCAGCAGCCAGCATTACGGACGGATCATGCTCAACCACCACCAGCGTGTTGCCCGCGTCGCGCAGGCGCTGCATGGCTTGGACAATCCGATCCAGATCGCGCGGGTGCAGGCCGATGCTGGGTTCATCCAGCACGAACAGCGTGTTGACGAGCGATGTGCCCAGCGCCGTCGTCAGGTTGATCCGCTGCACTTCGCCGCCCGAAAGCGTGCGGCTCTGGCGATCGAGCGTGAGATAGCCAATGCCGACGTCGCACAGATAGGCCAGGCGCGTGCGCACCTCGTCCAGCAGCAGCTTGAGCGCGTCGTCGAGCAGCGTGGACGGCAGTGTCAGTTCATCGAAGAAACGGCGGATGCGCTCAATCGGCAGCAGCATCAGGTCATGCACGGTCAGCCCGGGCAAGGCTTCGAGCTGGGTGCGGCTCCAGGCGACGCCGCGCGGCATGAAACGGTGTTCGGGCGCGAGCACGGCGTCGGCGTTTTCCTTGGTGCCCAGCCGCCATTGCATCGATTCGGTTTTCAGGCGGGCGCCGCCGCAGGTTTCGCAGGTCGTGTAGCTGCGGTACTTGGAGAGCAGCACGCGGATGTGCATCTTGTAGGCCTTCGACTCCAGGTAGTCGAAGAAGCGGCGCACGCCGTACCACTGCTTGTTCCAGCCACCACGCTTGAAGGCCGGGTCGCCATTGATGACCCAGTTGCGCTGGGCTTCGGTCATCTCCGCCCACGGCGTGCCGCGCGGGATGTCGGCTGCGGCGGCGTAGCGCATCAGGTCGTCCTGGCATTCCTTCCAGGCCGGCGTCTGCATCGGCTTGATGGCGCCGTCGCGCAGCGTCTTGCGCTCGTCCGGAATCACCAGTCCCAGATCGACGCCGATCACGCGGCCGAAACCGCGGCAGGCATCGCACGCGCCGTAGGCGGAATTGAACGAGAAGAGCGCCGGCTGCGGGTCTGCGTAGCGCAGGTCGCTTTCGGGGCAGTGCAGGCCGGTGGAAAAGCGCCAGATCGCGGGCTCCGCGCCCTCATCGGCCGGCAAGACGTACACGCTCACACGCCCGCCGCCGCGCTTGAGCGACGACTCAATGGCCTCCAGCGCGCGGGCACGCTCGGTGCCCTGCAGGCGGAAGCGATCAGCCACCACATCGAGCAGCTTGCGCTTGCCCGTGGACGATTCGACCACGCGCTCGGCCTGCACGCGCGTATAGCCGCTGACCGACAGCCACTGCGTGACTTCTTCGGGGCTGGTATTGGCAGGCAGCTCCACCGGAAACGTCACCACCAGGCGCGGATCGCCCTCGCGCGTGCGCGAAAGCAGCTCGTCGTAGATGGTTTCCGGCGTGTCGTGCCGCACCGGCAGCGCGGTTTCGCGGTCGAACAGCTGCGCGGCGCGCGCAAACAGCAGCTTCAGGTGATCGTTCAGTTCCGTCATTGTGCCGACCGTCGAGCGCGAGCTGCGCACCGGGTTGGTCTGGTCGATGGCGATGGCGGGCGGCACGCCTTCAACGTGCTCGACTTGCGGCCGGTCCATGCGGTCGAGAAACTGGCGCGCGTAGGCGCTGAAGGTCTCGACGTAGCGGCGCTGGCCTTCGGCGTAGAGCGTGTCGAAAACTAGGCTGGACTTGCCGGACCCCGACGGGCCTGTCACGACGGTCATTTCGCCCGTGCGCAGGTCCAGATCGAGGTTTTTGAGATTGTGCTGACGGGCTCCGCGCAGGCGAATGACACCGGAGGACATGGAGGGCGTTCCTTGGAGCTTGGAGGTAAGGGGCATGCCGGCGGGGTTCAAGCATCGGCCGCTGCGCCGGCAATCAGAATTCGAGCCGTAAACTGTAGCGGATTATGAAGATCCGGTTTGTCTACGGAACAAGTTGTGGGCGGGAGCCTAACGCAGGGCTCCTGACAGCGTTTTGTCAGGAGGTTTCAGCGGAGGGGCAGAAAAGCACGGGGTGATGCCTGTATCACCCCGGCTGGGGCGCATCAGCCGGCTTCGCGCCCGTAAGACGCTTGATTGGCCGGCAGGTCAAAGCCCGTGGGGCCGGGCTTGCGCGGGACAAAACGGTGGTGCTCGACCACGCCGCCCTTGACGATGACGACGGTCTCTTCGGGAATCTCCGCCCACGCGCCCGGCAAGTCGACAAGCGGTTCGGACAGCACAAGGAAGGCGTCGTCGCCCGCGTCTTCAATCGCGGCGCTGTCAGGATAGAGCTGGTGCAGATGCCTGAACGACGTGCTGTGGAACAGCGAGCGCGATTCGCCCTCGCTGGAGTAGCGGGCCGCCACGATCTGAACGCCGTCCGTCGCGCAGACCGTCATGTTCAGCGGGTATTCGACGCCGTGGCGGCGGCCGATGTCTTCGATCAGCCCGACCATCTGTTCGAGCGCGCCGCGCGGGTCGCGGTCGAGCCCGAACGACAGCGCCAGGAAAAACATGATCTCGGAGTCGGTCGAGCCTTCGATCCAGCGGAACAGCTCCGGCGCCACTTCCATCATCAGGGCGCGGCGCAGCATCGGATATTCACGGATCAGCCCGTTGTGCGCAAAAAGCCACCGGCCGTAGCGGAACGGGTGGCAGTTGGTCTCCTGCGCCGGGGTGTCGGTCGCCGCGCGCACGTGCGCGATGAACATCGACGAGCGGATGGCGCGGGCGGCTTCACGCAGGTTGGTGTCGTTCCACGCGGGGTGCAGGCAGCGGTATCGGAAGGGCACCTCAGAGTAGCGGCCGTACCAGCCGATGCCGAAGCCGTCACCGTTGGTGGTTGTCTCGCCGCCAAGGCGGGAGCGCAGACTCTGGTCGATCAACGAGTGCCGCGGCCGGAACAGCACTGTCTCCATCTGAATGGGATTGCCTGAATACGCCAGCCAGCGACACATGATGCGTTTGCCTATAAGGGATTCCTTGAAAGGTGAGTCTATGCAATGCGTTTGTGAATGCACAAGCAAATCCCGACCCTCATCCGGCCATGGTTCGGGCGGCTTCGCGGCCTTGAGGGTCACGTCCGTCACCTGTTTTTGGGCCGGCGTCACGCACGACATACAGCTCGCGAATCCGCACGGGCACGGCGCAGCGGGCCCCCGCACGGGCTGTGCGGACTTGCCGGGCGAGCGTCCAGCGCGTGTCTCGGAAGTGCTCGGTTCGGGCCCGGGCCCGCAGGTTCAGCACGGCAATACTGTCGTCAAAACGCATCACCATGGCCAGCGGTGCGGGGTCGGTCAGCGGTTTGAGGGCCTCACCCAGCCGGCGGATCGGATTGCGCGTGTCGTTGTGCACAGAATGGCAGCCGAGTGCCCCCGAACACACACGCGAGGGCAGCGCTCAATGGGTGTTCTTTATTCCTCGACCTCACTACGCACCATCAATACCGGCTTGTTGGTCTTGCGGACCACGCCTTCGGCCACGCTGCCGAGCACCAGATGCTTGAGCCCACGCCGGCCATGTGTGCCGAGCACGATCAGGTCGGTTGCGGTCTCGTTGGCTTCTGCGACGATCGTTGCGGAGATCTGCCCGGGCGCAATGGAGTTCTCGAGCAGCTTGGTCGAATGTTTGACGCCTGCGGCATCCAGCTTCTTCGATACCTCGGCAAGCGTGTCACGGCCGTAGCCGGCGACCTGCTTGGCGTAAGCAATCGAGTCAGATCCAACCATGTCGAAGGTGATATCGCTGCTATCGGCAACGAAGAGGGCTTCGACTTCCGCGCCCGTCGCCTTGCTGACCACAATGGCTTGGTGCAGCGCGAGGTAGGACGCGTGGCTGCCGTCGACGGCGAGCAGGATTCGTTGGTACATGGTGGTCTCCAAGGCGTTGCGCAGTCGGGCACCGCGTGTAACCAGCGTAGACAGCGTGGCGCGTGAGCTGTTGATGCGCGTCAAAGGTCTTTCGACGGCACCTGCAGGACGGCAGCGCCCGCCACGCGTCCGGCGCGGAGGTCTTCCAAGGCGGTATTGGCGTCTTGCAGCGGATAGGGCGTGACGTGCACCCGCAACGGGACTTCTGCAGCGATGCGCATGAGCGCGAGTCCATCGGCCCTCGTCAGGTTTGCGACGGAAACAAGCTTGCGCTCTTCCCATAGCAACCGGTACGGAAATGCCGGGATGTCGCTCATGTGAATGCCGCCGCAAACCACCGAGCCGCCCTTGACCACGGCCTGCAGCGCCTGCGGCACGAGCGCGCCGATGGGCGCGAAGATCAACGCGGCGTCGAGCGGTTCCGGTGCGGAGGCATCGCTGGCGCCTGCCCAAATGGCACCGGTGTCCAGCGCAAGTTGTTGAGCCGCAGTGTCACCGGTGCGGGTGAAGGCGAAGACCTCGCGCTGCTCCGCCACGGCGATCTGCGTGATGAGGTGGGCCGCAGCGCCAAAGCCGTAGATGCCGATCCTGCGTGCATCGCCGGCCATGCGCAGCGTGCGGTAGCCGATCAGCCCCGCACAGAGCAGCGGCGCGGCGTGGGCGTCGTCGTACCGCGCGGGAATCGGCAGGCAGTACCGCGCGTCGCAAACCGCGTATTGCGCATAGCCGCCATCGCGCGTGTAGCCGGTGAAGGCAGGGCGGTCGCACAGGTTTTCGCGCCCGTGCAGGCAGTACGGGCAGACGCCGCACGTCCAGCCGAGCCACGGCACGCCAACGCGCTCGCCCGGGGTGGGCGCCGTCACGCCTTTGCCGCACGACTCGACGATGCCTACGATTTCGTGGCCGGGAATCAGGGAGGGTTTTGGGGTGGTCAGTTCACCGTCTACGATATGGAGGTCCGTACGGCAGACGCCACACGCGGACACCGCGATCCGGACCTCACCGGGCCCAGGCGTGGGCATAGGCACATCACGCCAGATCAATGGCTTTCCGGCACCTTCCATCACCATGGCCTGCATCGATTCAGGCATCGCTGTCTCCGAGGTTGGCGTGTCTGGTCAGTATGGAACAGTGCTGTGGAACGACCGCCCGGCAGTCGACCATCGACTGCGCCAGATCAATCGGAAAGCGTTGCCGCGCGTAATACTGAACAGGTCAACGCAACAGCCATTCGACTCCACTGAATGCCTTCACTGCTGTCTTTCTCGGTTGCCCTGGGCGTGGGGCTGGCGATCGGCCTTGAGCGCGAGCGGAGTCATGCCGACAGCGCAGAGCTGCCAGCGGGCATGCGAACGTTTGCGATCGGGGCGCTGGCGGGTGCCATCGCGGCAAGCCTGCCGATACCGTTTGCCGTGCCCACGGTGCTGCTGACGGTCGCGGTGTTGGCGGCGGTCGGTTATCACCATTCGGCCAACGTTGATCCTGGCGTGACGACGGAATTCGCACTGGTCGCGACCACGCTGTTAGGCGCCTATGCCGTGAGCGAGCCCGAAATGACGGCGGGCCTCGGCACGGTCCTACTTGTCCTGCTCTATGCCAAAGCGGGTTTGCATCGGTTTGCCCGCACGGTCATTACCCAGCGTGAACTCGCCGATCTGCTGATCCTTGCCGTCGCGGCATTGCTGATCTGGCCCGCGGTTCCAGACCGGAACTTGGGGCCGCTGAACGCCTGGAACCCGCACACGTTGTGGCTGGTTGTGCTGCTTGTCATGCTGACAGGCAACACGGGCCATTTTGCTGCGCGATGGTTTGGAGAGCGGATCGGCTTGCCGCTGGCGGGCTTGTTCAGCGGGTTTGCATCGAGCGTGGCCACGATCACGGCCGTGGCAGCACGCGTCCGGCGGGACCATCGCCCCGTTGATGGGGCGGTTGCCGCGGCGCTGCTGTCCAATGTCGCCACGCTGGTGCAGATGCTGTTGCTGATCGCTGCCATCAACATCGACTTGTTGCGCGTGCTGGCGGCTCCGCTGGTGGTGGGCATGGTGGCGACCGTGGCATGGTCGGCGCTCTGGATATGGCGCGCCAACGAGCCGCTCCAGGAGGCGCCGGAGAGTTCGGTGTCATCCATCAACTGGCGCGTCGCAATCGGCTTTGCGTTGTGGACGGCTGCCTTGCTGCTTGCCGCAGCTGCCGCGCGCACATGGTTCGGGACAGCGGCGGTGGTGGCTGTCACCGTGTTTGGGGCATTTGCCGATGTCCATGCCGCGACCGCTTCCATCGCAACGCAGGTTGCCAGCCACACGTTGCAGACGCCGACGGCCGGCGCACTGGTGATGCTTGCGCTGACAGCCAACACGTTCTCGAAGATTGTCGTGGCCATCAGCGGAGGCCGTGCTTTTGCCGGTAAGGTCACCGCTGGTCTGCTGACCATGCTTCTGTCCAGCTGGGCGGTGTTCGCGCTTGTCGCCTGGTCAATGCCGCCCAATGCCCAGCACCCAATAGAGCGGGCACATGCGGATCAGGCCGGTCACCAGAGGGATCAGCCCCAGCCAGCCAACCCATGCTGGCGCCTTGCCAAAAAATGCCAGCAGGATCATGGCGATGCCGATCAGGATGCGGACGGCGCGGTCCGCGGTTCCAACATTGGTAAACATGACAGCGCTCCTGAAGAACGGTGGGTGAACACTTAGAGAATCAAATCGGACGGCGCGTGCTGGCGGGACTGGCCAGCGTTGTCGCGACCGAGAATGCCGGCCAGTAAGGTCCATTCGCCACCCATTGCGCGGATGGTGTCGTCCAGGCTGAGCATGCCCACCAGCCGTTGCTGACGATCGACCACCGCCAGACGGTGCAGGCCGTGGCTCAGCATCGAGCGCAAGGCTTCGCTGATCACGGCGTCATCGTGGATGGTCAGAAGGCCGCGCGTCATGACTTCCGATACGGCGGTCTGGCTGCAGTCGCTGCGGCTGGCAAGGCCGTGCACCACCATGTCCCGGTCTGTCACGATGCCCACCACTCGAGAACCCCCAGCGGCGTGTTCCGTGACAAGCAGCGCCCGGGCGCTTTCGTCCCGCATCAGCCGGGCGGCTTGCTGCAGCGTCGCCGTCGCCTGGACGTGAACGATGCGGTGGGAACAAATTTCATCGACCCTCATGCTGAACTCCGATGCGCGTACGTTTTCACTATAAGAACGGGCCGGTGTCAAAGGTTGATCCCGCACAAGGTGCCATGCGCTTTCCATGACTGCACCCCGGGGGCAGCGGATTGCGGACGAGTCTATCGAGCGTTGCGCGCTGGCTCTTGAGGCAGATCAATTGGCATTGCGTGAGGCTGCAGCGAGCCAAACGCTGATGTAAATCAAGGGGTGATCCGCTTGGTGGTCCAACATGGAATTCAGCAACCCCGATTGGGGATGACGACGGATTCGATGGAGGCACATCATGTACGACAGGATTCTGGTAGCGGTGGATGGCAGTCCGACGGCAGAGCGGGCGCTGGACGAGGCAATCCAGCTTGCACAAAAGCTCGGCTCGGAGTTGGTCATCGCCCACGTGATCGATAACTCGTACCTGATGTACGACGTTGGCTATATCGATGTCGGCGCCTTTACCGAGGCCCTGGTCAAACAAGGCAATCAAATCGTTGCCGACGCGCGTGCCAAGGCCGAAAAGGCAGGTGTGCACGTCCATAGCGTCGTGGTCGACGACCCGATCGGCACCTTCGATATCGGCACTGCCATTGAACAGGCGGCGCACAACGTCGGCGCCCAAGCCCTGGTGCTGGGCACGCACGGGCGTCGCGGCTTCCAACGGTTGTTCCTCGGCAGCGTCGCCGAGAGCGTTGTGCGCCGGAGCACACTGCCGGTGCTGCTCGTCCGCGCGGAGCCGACGGAAACGTCGCACGCGCCTACCGAACCGCTGAGCAACGCCGTCATTGCCTAGTCCGGTAGCGCATCTTCTGACACGACTTCGGGATCTGACCATGAGCTATGCCAGTGTGATGGTGCATCTGGACCGCAGCGAACGCGCCATGCACCGCCTTGACCTTGCGGCCCAGTATGCCCAGGCGCACGGCGCCAAACTCGTCGGCATCTATGCGAGCTTTGCGCCAAGCCTCAGCTGGTTCTACATGATGGAGAACGCTGCGCACTATCTGGAGGAAGACCGCATCCGGCGCGACAGCATCCGGGATGCGGTGCACGCGCGCTTTCGCCTGGCGACGGAGAAGCTTGCGGTGGAAACGGAGTGGCGAGCAGTGGAAGGCGACCCCGTGGCTCTCGTACTTCGTGAAGCGCGTGAGACCGACCTTCTCGTCGTCGGGCAACGGAACCACGATGAACCGGATGAATTCATTGCCGGCGACTTTGTGGAGACCCTGATCCTGGAGTCGGGCCGACCCGTGCTGGTTGTGCCGTATGCGGGCA
This sequence comes from Ralstonia sp. OTU4908, assembly GCF_038440115.1. Taxonomy (NCBI): domain Bacteria; kingdom Pseudomonadati; phylum Pseudomonadota; class Betaproteobacteria; order Burkholderiales; family Burkholderiaceae; genus Ralstonia; species Ralstonia sp. OTU4908. The sequence continues at coordinate 46,112 of NZ_JASATD010000015.1, forward strand.
ACTTCACCGCATTGCCGCAGCGCGTGCTGGTGGCCTGGAGCGGCGGACGCGAATCGGCCCGTGCGCTGCACGATGCCATGCCGATGATGACGGGCACCAATGTGCACGTGCTGCAGATCACAAGCACGCAGCCAAAGCACTGGGCCGAGGAAACCACGGTGGGTCAGGTGGCGCGTGCGCTGAATGCGCGCGGTATTCATACAACGGTGGAAGAGACCGATTGCGCAGATTCCGATGCCGCCGTGGGTGAGTTACTGCTCTCGCGAGCGGCCGACTTCAATGCCGATCTGATCGTGATGGGGGCCTACGGGCACAGCCGCCTGCGCGAACTCGTACTGGGCGGGGTGACGCGCACCCTGCTGAACACGATGACCGTGCCGGTGCTGATGTCGCACTGAGCCTCGACCTCAATTGAACCTGAGGAGATCACGATGAAGAACGATATCCAGCTCAAGCACGATGTCGAGGAAGAATTGCAATGGGACCCGGCGGTGGATGCCAGTCGCTTTGCCGTGCAGGCCAAGGATGGCGTCGTCACGCTCTCCGGCGGCGTCGACACGTTCGCCGACAAGCATGCCGCGGAAGAAGCGATCCGGCGTGTTGCCGGCGTGACCGCGCTCGTCATCCATGTGGATGTGCGGATGCCGCCGGATATGGAGCGCCCGGATGGCGAGATTGCGCAGGCGATCAGCAGCGCGTTGCATTGGAATGCATCGGTGCCGCCGGATGCTGTCCAGATCACTGTCGAGGGCGGCGCCGTGACGCTGCGCGGTGAAGTCGACCAGGACTTCCAGCGCCGTGCGGCGCTGGACACGGTGCGCAGAGTGCGCGGCGTGAAATCCGTGGCCAATGCGCTGACATTGCGCGCCGCCTCGGGCCCCGCGGACCTGAGCGATCGCATTGCAAAGGCACTGCAACGCCTGGCTGCAGTTGACGCGTCGCGCCTGAATGTTTCCGTGGCGGACGGGACGGTGACCTTGTACGGTCCGCTGCGCAACCTCAACGAGTGCCGTGCCGCCCGTGAGGCCGCATGGGATGCACCAGGCGTGCGCGCCGTCGTCGACCAGATGTGGGTTGGTTCCTAGAGGCAATCCGCCATTTCCACTGCTTTCGAAATCCCTGGAGTACGAGATGGAAAAGAAGCTGATCGTGTACTACTCGCGCACCGGAACGGCACGTCAGGTGGCCGAGCAGATGGCTGCGCAGAGCGGATGGCAGCTTGCCGAGGTGACGGACGAGCATCCGCGCGCCGGCTTCCTGGGAGATGCGCGCTGCGTCCTCGAAACGGTATTCCATGCGCGCGCCAAGTATCGCTATGAAGGTCCGCCGCTTGATGATGTCGAACACGTCATCGTGATCGCGCCCATCTGGATGGGCCACCTGGCTTCGCCCATGCGGGACTTCCTGGCTGACCAATTGCCGGGGTCCACGCACCTGTCCGTGATTTGCGTCATGGCGGCCCGCGGGGCATTCCGTGCTGTTGAAGAAATCATGCGCATCACGGCCACCATTCCGGCGCCGGTGCTGGCGCTGTTCCAGCGCGACGTGCTCAGCGGGTTGTCGCAGGAAGAGATCGCGGGTTTTATCGAACAGGTGAAGACTGCAGGCCGGTGGGAGCAATCAAGGCAACGTCCGGCCTGGCTGTCGCCAACGGAAGCCTGAGGCCGAACCTACCGCTCGGACGTTGAATCCATTGAAGGAGACGGGGCATGAGCCGCTTTACCGAGGCGCAATGGAAACGGCTGAGGAGCTTGCTCGACGAACAGGAAGCACGCGTGCGGCGCCAGTTGTCGGCGCTGGGCGCATCCACTGCGCCGGTGCCGCGTGAAGCGCCGTTTGAAAACGCGGATCTTGCCGATGAAGAGGCAGGGGACCAAACGAACGACGTGATGCTTGCCCGTTACCGAAGCGAGCTTGAGCAACTGAACGCTGCACGCGAGCGGATGCAGCAGCACAGCTACGGTATCTGCGTCGATTGTGGCGAAGCGATTCCGTTTTTACGCCTGCAAGCCCAGCCGACGGCCATGCGCTGTCTGCCTTGCCAAACAGCGTGTGAGCGCCACTGGGCATAGCAAGGCGACTCTATCCAGCAGGAGCAAAGTATGAAAAGCGATCTGGGTATCAAGCAGGACGTCAACGACGAACTGCTTTGGGAGCCTGCGGTGGATGCCGCAGCGATTGGTGTGGAGGTGGACAACGGCGTGGTGACACTGACCGGCCACGTTCGCAGCTACATGGAAAAGCTTGCTGCCGAGCATGCAGCCGAGCGTGTTGCAGGCGTGCGTGGTGTCGTGCAGAAAATCGAAGTCCGCTTGCCGGGAGCGCACACGGACGCAGACGTTGCCCAAGCAGCCCGCGCCGCGCTTGAATGGCAGGTTACCCTGCCGTCCAACCGCATCGAGGTGCTGGTCGAAAACGGCTGGGTGACGCTCTCGGGTGAGGTGGACTGGCCCTACCAGAGCGAGCAGGCTGCGCACGCGGTGGGATCGTTGCGCGGTGTGGCGGGCCTGATCAATCGGCTGCAGATCAAAGCGCGCGTGGCGCCAGCCAATGTTGCCGAGCAGATCGGTGCGGCGCTCAAGCGGCATGCCGCGCGTGAAGCCGAGCACATCCGCGTCTCTGTCGATGGGGGGACGGTCACGCTCAGCGGTCACGTCGGTTCCGCCTCTGAGCGGCGCGCGGCCAAGGGGGCGGCATGGTCTGCACCTGGCGTGACGCAAGTCATCGACCATCTCCAGATCGCGCCGTAGTGTGGACGGACATCATTCGGGGAAATCAAGCGGGGAAGCATGAACGCCGCCCCAATCCGAAAAGGGGGGGGCGGCGTTTCTTTTTGATGCGGCGGCCCAAGCGCTCAAAGCTCCGTCAGTGCCGCCTTGTCGGTCAGTTCGATGTTCTTGCCGCTGACGACGATCCAGCCTTCGCGCTGGAACCTCGACAGCGCACGGCTGACGGTCTCGAGCTGCATGCCAAGGTAGCTGCCGATTTCTTCCCGGGTCATGCGCAGCGTGAAGCTGGAAGGGGAATATCCCCGGTCCTGCATGCGCGTGGAAAGGTTCAGCAGGAAGGTGGCGACACGCGCTTCCGCACTCAGCCCGGCGAGCAGCAGCATCAGCCCCGACTCGCGCACGATCTCTTCGGCCATCAATTGGTGAAGGCGATGTTGCAGTGGGCGGATGTCCTGGCACAGGTCCTCAATGCAATGGAAGGGCATGGAGCACACGGTGCTGTCCTCCAGCGCGATCGCGTCGCATGTGTGCCGATCGGCGGCAATGCCGTCGAGGCCGAGCGTTTCGCCCGCCAATTGGAATCCGGTGACGTGATTTGCGCCGTTGGGGTGCGATACCACGGTTTTGAACGAACCGGACCGGATGGCATACAGCGCGTGGAACACGTCGCCCGCCCGAAAAAGGGCTTCGCCTTTGGCGATCTTGCGCCAGGTGTGCACCATCCGATCCAGTTGTTCGTGTTGTGACGATGGCACAGCGCCCGCGATGCAGGCCCAGTGCATCATGCAGTTGGTGCATTGACTGCTGGGGATCAGGGGGGTTGTCTGGCGGATCTGCGTTGCGTCGCGGACGAGCCTGAGCTGGGGAAGTTGGCGGGTTTCGACGGGTGAAGGGGACTCAATCGTGCGCGGAATCATGGGGGCGGCTCCGGAAGGCGTCTGTGGTCTTTGAACCACACATCCTCGGTGAGGTGGTGGGTATCCGGTCACTGCGCTCCATCAAGGCCCGGTGTCCGTACGGTCAGTATCGGAGGCGCGGCGTTTGCGCGAAATCAGGCAGCGCTGAGATGGTCGTCGGGATGTGCCATGCCGCTGTCAGGATTCCCTGACAGCGGCGGCAGGGTTTTCCGGGGGGCTTCTCCTTCACACGGCTAGTACCTCCAGCCTTGGGAATGGGCTATGTTGATTGCATCCCGACCTTTTGGTGGTGCTCGGTGGCGGAGCAAGATACTCAATCCTCGAAGGCAACGCACAGGCGGCTGCTGCAGCTGCAATCCACTTCGGCAGAACTGGTGGTGGGGGTGCTGGCCGTTTTGCTGCTGGCGGCGGCGGTTGCCCGGCTGGCGTTTGCGCTTCAGGCCGGGGATGCCCCCTTCATTTTGCTGGCCTCGGCAAGTATTTCTGCGGTCATCGCACTGGTCTTCTATTGGCTGCGGCTGCGGAAGTTGCGAGCCGCCGTCGCCCGGGATCTGACGTACCTCGAAAAGAGCGAAGCGCGGCTGGCCGGCATCATCCGGTCATCAATGGAAGCCATCATTTCGGTGGACGAAACCCAGCGCATCGTGCTGTTCAATCCCATGGCTGAAACTCTGTTCGGTTGTTCAGCGCGCCAAGCCATCGGCCGCCCACTGTCAGACTTTATTCCCGAGCGGTTTCGCGGCGCGCACGAAGCGCATGTACGGCGCTTCGGGGTGACGGGCGTATCGGAGCGCCAGATGGGTAAGCAGCGCCCGCTGTTTGCCCTGCATACCGATGGGCGTGAATTCCCGATCGAAGCGTCGATTTCACAGATCGAAGTGAACGGCGGCAAGCTCTTCACGGTGATGCTGCGCGACACCACGGAGCGTGTGCGTGCGGAAGCGGCGCTGCGGCGCTCCCAGGAAGAACTGCAGCATCTGTCGGACAGCATCCTGGCTACGCGCGAGGAGGAGCGGCACCGCATCGCCCGCGAGCTGCACGACGATCTGGGCCAACGCCTGAGCGCGCTCAAGATGGACATTTCGCTGCTGGCAGCGGATCTGCAGGCCACACGGAGCCACAAGGCGCTGATCGACCAGACCCAGGCAATGCAACACGTGATCGACGAGACGATTGTTGCCGTTCGGCAGATCTCTGCGGATCTTCGGCCGCCATTGCTCGACGAGTTGGGGCTCGTGCCGTCCCTCGAATGGATGGCCAAGAATTTTCGCCAACGCTTTGGCCTGGTCGTGACTGTGCATGCGCAAGAACTGGCGATGAACGAACGCGCTGCCATCTCGGTGTTCCGGATCGTGCAGGAGGCACTCAACAACGTCGTGCGCCACGCCGATGCCACGCGTGTTGAGATCGAGTTCTCGCAGCAGGACGACGTGCTCGAACTGTCCATTCAAGACAATGGCCATGGCTGGAGTGGGGCGCCTCCGGCGGTGGGTGAACGCAAGCCGCTGGGATTACTTGGCATTCGCGAGCGCGCCCGGCTACTGGGCGGGCAGGCAACGATCACACACGCACCTGGTGGCGGCTTTCGCTTGAGCGTGAGCTTTCCCGCCGTTCACAAGGCCACTGAGGAGGCACCGTCATGATTCGCGTGATGATCGCCGACGATCATGCCGTGATGCGCGATGGCGTGCGTCATATCCTTGAGCGCGCGGGGGATTTTGAAGTCGCCTGCGAAGCCTCCGACGGTACACAGGTCGTGCAACTGGTGCGTGATCATCAACCGCAGGTGATCGTGCTCGATCTTTCCATGCCGGGGCGCAGCGGGCTGGAACTGCTCCGCCAGCTGCACGACGACCACCCCAGGGTGCGCGTGCTGGTGCTGACCATGCACGCTGAAGAACAGTACGTGGCACGCGCCTTTCGGGCTGGGGCGGCCGGCTACCTGACAAAGGAGAGCGCCGCCACCGAACTGGTTACCGCGCTGCAGAAGGTGGCCAACGGCGGCACGTATGTCAGCCCCCCCATGGCGGAGAAGCTCGCGCACAGCCTGGGCGAGCCCAGTGAGGAGGCAGCTCACACGCGCCTGTCTGACCGCGAGATGGAAGTCTATCGCCGGCTGGTGCGCGGCGAGCCCTTGACCGAGATCGCCACCAGCCTGTGCGTGAGCGCCAAGACCATCAGCACCTACAAGATGCGGTTGATGGACAAGCTGCAGCTCTCCAGCGAAGCCGCCCTTGTGCGTTACGCGATACGCCATCGCCTGTTTTCCGACGACGATACGCTGTAGCTCGTTCCCTGCTGGACGCGGCCCGGCCTTGCGACACATCAATGGCCGCTGCCCCCGAATCGCTATCGTTGATGCACATGCATCGGCCGGTCGATATCACCCCGGGGCGCACCCCTGTCAGCCGTGCATGGCCAAGGGGGCCATGTGCAAGCCATTCTCAAACTCGCCTACAAGCTGCTGGTCAATGACAAGGCCAAGCTGAGCGGCTTGCTGGTCGGCATTACCTTTGCCGTGTTTCTGATGATCGAGATGACGTCGCTGTTTGCGGGCGTGCTCAATCGGTCTTCGTCTGCCGTGTACAACATCGGCGCACGGATGTGGGTCATGGACCCGGCTGTCAACACCGTGGCCAACTCGATCGGCATGCCGGATTACGTCCTTGATGCGGTACGCAGCATTCACGGTGTGAAGTTTGCCGTGCCGCTCTATTCAGGCGGCGCGCTCGTGCGCCTGAGCAGCGGCTCCTATCAGCCCGTGACCGTCGTCGGCATCGACGACACCAGCCTGTTCGGCCGCCCTCGCATGCTCAGTGGCCGTATCCAGGATCTGTACGGCGAGAACGCCTTCATCGTCATCCAGGACGCCGAGTTCGGAAAGCTGGAAAACCCGCATATCGGCACGGAATTCGAAGTCAACGACCATCGAGGGGTGATCGTCGGCATTGGCGAGGTGGCGTCCAGCGGATTGTTTGGTGTGCCCACCCTGTACACAACGTACCGCCGCGCTGTGCAATACCTGCCGAGTACGCGCTACACGATGTCGTACATCCTGATCGAGCCCAAGACCGAGGCCGACATTGCGGCGATCGAACGTGCGGTCGACCGGCTCGGTTATCGCGCCCTGACCAGGGAAGAGTTCATCGGCCGCATCTCTCACTTCTATACCTACCAGACCGGGCTTGGCACCAACATCCTGCTGATGACCGTGATCAGCTTCGTGGTGGGGTTGTCGATCTCTGGGCAGACGTTCTACACATTCATCCTGGAGAACCTGGAGCGCTTTGGCGCGCTCAAGGCCATCGGGGCCAAGGGGCGCGAACTGGTCACGATGATCGTCTTCCAGGCTACGTTCGTGGCGCTGGTGGGCTACGGGCTGGGGATCGGCCTATGCGCCGCGTCGATCGCACTGGTGCGTCTTCGCATTCCGGACTACGCAGCCATGATCACCTTCGCCAATCTGATGCTGGCGCTGGCCATGGTGATCGTGATTGCCGGCATATCGGGCTACATCGGGGTGCGCAAAGTGCTTCGCATCGAGCCCTTCGATATCTTCCGGGGTTGATTGTGGCCAACGTCGCCATTGCCGCTCAGGCCCTCGATAAATGGTTCGGCGAGGGCGAAGCGCGTACGCGCGCGCTCATGCAGGTCAGTTTCGAGGCCGAGTTCAACGAGATGCTGTTCATTGTCGGACCGTCGGGCAGCGGCAAGACCACGCTGCTGAGCGTCATATCGGGCATCCTGCGCCCGGATGGCGGCCGCGCGGTGGTGGACGGGGTCGACATCTGGAGCCTGGGCGCCGACGCGCTGGCCGATTTCCGCCTGGGCAGGATCGGCTTCGTGTTTCAGGATTACCACCTGTTCCCGCGCCTCACCACGGTCGAGAACGTCGCCATCCCGCTGATCCTGCGGCATGTGGCCTGGGACACCGCGCTCGATCAGGCCATGCACTACCTCGATGTCGTCGGGCTGAAGAACCGCGCCCAGTTGCCGCCGGTCAAGCTCAGCGGCGGCGAGCAGCAGCGCGTGGCCATTGCGCGCGCCATCGTCACGCAGCCCGACATCCTGATCCTGGATGAGCCCACCGCATCGCTGGATGGCGACACCGGCCGTTCCATCATGCAGTTCGTGAAGACGGAGATCCTGAACGCGCACCGCTGTATCGTGATCGTGACGCACGACGCGCGCATCCTCGACCTGGCCAGCCGCATCCTCGACATGGAGGACGGCAAGCTGAGCCGCATTGAACACGGAGCGATGCGATGAAGATCCGATGGTTGTTTGTGCTCTCTGTGGCGGGCGCGCTGGCGGGGATTGGCACGGCGATCTACTACGCACGGCAGCGCCCGCCGTTGCCACCCGTCTTCCAGCCCGCAGCCAATCCGTACGCGACGGGCATCTACGCCAACGGCATCGTCGAAAGCGATCAGCCCAGCGGTGCCAACCTGAACCTGTATGCCGAGGTGTCGGGCACCGTCGCGCGCATCGCCGTGCAAGAAGGGCAGGCGGTCAAGCGCGGCGACGTGCTGATCCAGATCGAAGATTCCGTGCAGCGCGCCCTGACCGCGCAACAGCAGTCGCAAGCGGATGCCGTCGATGCGCAGTTGAACGCGCTGCTGGCCCAACCGCGCAAGGAAGCGCTGGAGGTCACGCGTGCACAAGTGAGCGCAGCAGATGCCGGCTTGCGCACCGTGCAGGATCAGCTGGACAAGCTTGAGGCGGCCGCACGGCTCAATCCCAAGGCAGTCAGTCGCGATGCAATGGACAACGCTGCCAACGCGGTACGGGTGGCACACGGCAATCTCGTTGTTGCCCAGCGTCAGTACGACCTGACGCGCGCCGGCGCCTGGAGCTATGACATCCGCACGCTGCAAAAACAGCGCGATGCCTTGCAGAAGGGCGCGGCGGCGGCAGCAGCGCTGCTCGAAAAGTATGCCGTGCGGGCGCCGATGGACGGTGTTGTCATGTCCGTCAATACAGCAATGGGCGGCTATGTATCGCCACAGGGCACCTATGACGCCTACACGCGGGCCAACGTGCCACTCGTCACGATGAGCGCCGGGCAGAACAAGCTGGCCGTGCGCGTGTATGTGGATGAGATTCTGGTGCACCGCCTTCCGCCCGGCACGGTGCAGGCACGCATGTTCGTGCGCGGCACCGACGTTAGCGTGCCGCTGGAATTCGTGCGCGTGCAGCCGTACGTGTCGCCCAAGATTCAGTTGTCCGACCAGCGCGCCGAACGCGTGGATGTGCGCGTGCTGCCGTTGCTTTTCCGTTTCAAGCAGCCTGACAAGCTGGCCGTCTATCCGGGCCAACTGGTCGACGTCTACCTGCAGGGGGCGTCGTGAAAGCGGCGGCGTGGGCGATAGGCGTCGCGCTTGTGGTTCCGGGCTGCGCCGTCGGGCCGGATTTTCATGCACCGCCGGCGCCTGGCGTCGATCGCTATCTTCGTGACGGTGAAGTTGCGCAGCCCCCCTCGGCAGACGGCGTTGCGCAGCGCTTCACGGCGGCAACCGTGCCGGCAGACTGGTGGCACGCTCTCGGTAGTCCCGCGCTTGATCTGGCCATGGAAGCCGCCATTACGGCCAATCCCGGCCTGCAGCAGGCGCAAGCCAACCTGCGTGCCGCGCAAGACCTGTTGCGAGCCGGCGCGGGCGTGTTCTACCCGCAGGTGGCTGGATCGGCCGATGTGTCACGTCAGGCAGCGGTGCCCGCCAGGCTTGGGCAGGCCGGGGCGCCAAGCCTTTTTACGCTGTGGACTCTGGGCGCATCCATCAGCTATGCGGTCGATCTCTTTGGCGGCAATCGGCGTGCCGTGGAAGCCCTAGCCGCGCAAGCGGAGGGACAAAGGTATGCGGTGGCCGCCGCCTACCTCGCCTTGACCGGCAATCTGGTGAACGCCGTGATCGCGCATGCTGCCTATCGGGCGCAGATCGACACCACGCGCAGCCTGATTGCCGTGGTGCGAGAGCAGATGGAGATTGCACACGCGCAGGTCGAAGCCGGCGTCGTGGCGCATGCCAGCGAGTTGAGCCTTGCTGCGCAATTGGCGTTGTTGGAAGCATCGCTGCCGCCGCTGGAGCAGAAGCGTGACCAGGCTGCGAATCTGCAGGCCGTCTTGACTGGCCGATTTCCTTCCGAGGCAGATGCCGTAGACGTGGCGCTCAACGGGCTGCAATTGCCGGCGGATCTGCCCAGCCTGGTGCCGTCTGAACTGGTGCGCCAGCGGCCCGACGTTCTGGCCGCACAGGCGCGCCTGCACCAGGCCAGCGCCGAGGTGGGTGTTGCAACGGCGGCGATGCTGCCCAGTCTGACCCTCAGCGCAGACTATGCCCGGATGAGCGGCCGAAGCGCTGACCTCTTTGGTGCGAAAGCCGGCACCTGGAGCGTAGGGGTGAACCTCGTGGCCCCACTGTTTGAAGGCGGCACCCTGTATTTCCGCCGTTCTGCGTCGCGGCAGGCGTTGCAGGCTGCCGATGCCGGCTATCGGCAGGTGGTGCTGGCTTCGTTTGAGCAGGTGGCCGATGTGCTGCGGGCGCTGGAACACGATGCCGTGCAGCTTGACGCACAGTTGCGCGCGCAGGCAGCGGCAAGTGCCGCACTGGATGAGCTCGACGCCGACTACCGTGCCGGCGTTGCCGGCTATCCGCAGGTGCTGAGTGCCGATCAGCAGTACCAGCAAGCCGTGCTTGGCACACTGCAGGTGCGTGCACAGCGGCTGCAAGACACCGTGGCGCTTTTCCTTGCGCTCGGCGGAGGCTGGCGTGGCGCCAGCATTGAAACCCCAGTGGCGGGACATGTACAGCAAGCACCCGACTGACGACGACCGTTGAGTTGCATCAAGCCCCGACGCGCGTCCTGCGCTCTAATGGTTTGCACGTCCATGTGCTTTGCCCGCAATTTCCCATGCACACCGCGCCCGCGCCGTCTTTGTCTGCCGCTGTCAGGATCAGCATGCCCGCACACGCTGCGGGGGGTTGGGTGTCGGATGCGAGGGTCGCAGCTCGCCAGGCGCATGCCTGCGCACAAGGAGACTAGCAATGCGCGGGAAGCCACGCTGGCAAGCGCTGCCCAATGTGTTGTCTGCTCATGCACCAGCCGACGATCTCTCGATGTGGTCGGCGCTTGCCTCGCAAGACGTGCTGGAGCGCCTCGGTACCCAGATGCACGGCCTGACGCAGGAGGGCGCTGCGCAGCGCCTGCACGAATATGGGCTCAACCGCGTGGCCAACGGCCATCACGAGGGTGTGCTGGTCGAGTTGGCGCGCCGGTCGGTCAATCCGTTGAATCTGCTGCTCATCTCGCTGGCGACCGTCTCGGCGGTGCTGGGCGATGTACGGGCAGCCGTGCTGATTGCGGTCATGGTGGTGCTAAGCGTCGTGCTGGGCTTTCTGCAGGAGCATCGTTCGAACCGGGCGGCGGAGGCGTTGCGTCGCATGGTGCATACAACGGCGACGGTCAAACGCGTCGCATCCGACGGCGCCGAAGCGAGCCAGGAAATCCCGATCGAGCAATTGGTGCCGGGCGATATCGTCCAGCTTTGTGCCGGTGACATGGTGCCGGCGGACCTGCGGCTGCTCGGCGCGAAGGATGTGTTTGTCAACCAGTCGGCCCTGACTGGCGAGGCCATGCCACAGGAAAAGCATGCGGAGCCTTCCGACAGCCAGCCGGCGGCAGATTTCGAACGGCCCAACCTGTGCTTCATGGGCAGCGCCGTGGTGAGCGGCTACGCGACGGGGGTGGTCCTGACCACCGGCCACCGGACCGCCTTTGGTCATGTGGCCAACCTGATTGCCGCGCAACGCGTGCAGACCAGCTTTGACCGGGGCATTACCCGGTTTACCTGGTTGATGCTGACGCTGATCCTGGTGATGGCACCCATGGTGTTTCTCATCAATGGACTGACCAAGGGCAACTGGTTCGAGGCGCTGTTGTTTGCGGTGGCCGTGGCCGTCGGCCTGACGCCCGAGATGCTGCCGATGATCGTCACGGTCAATCTGGCCAAGGGCGCCATCGCCATGTCGCGCAAGAAGGTCATCGTCAAGCGGCTCAACGCCATCCAGAATTTCGGTGCGATGGATGTGCTGTGCACCGACAAGACCGGCACGCTCACGCAAGACCGCATCATCCTCAAGCATCACCTGGATTTGCGTGGCGAGGAATCCGACCAGGTGCTGGAATATGCGTTTCTGAACAGCTTCTACCAGTCGGGCCTGAAGAACCTGCTGGACGTGGCCGTGCTCAAGCACGTGGAGCTGGAGCTGCGCCTGGATGTGCATGCGCGTTTTCAGAAAATCGATGAGCTGCCGTTTGACTTCGAGCGCCGGCGCATGTCGGTGGTGCTGGCGCAGGACGACGGCACACACGTGCTGATCTGCAAGGGGGCGGTCGAAGAAGTGCTGGCCGTCAGCGCGCGTTATGTGAGCGGTGACGAGGCTGGCCCGCTGGAGGCAAGCCATCTCGAAGCTACGCGGCAACTGGCGGAGAACCTGAACGCTGACGGTTTCCGTGTCGTCGCTGTTGCGTACAAGGAGATGCCGCCCGGGCAAAGCCAGTACGCCGTGGCGGACGAGGCGGGGTTGACATTGCTGGGCTATATCGCCTTTCTTGACCCACCACGTGATACGGCCGCGCCAGCCTTGGCCGCCTTGAAGGCCAGCGGCGTGGCAGTCAAGATCCTGACGGGGGACAACGCCATTGTTGCGCGCAAGATCTGTCGCGAGGTCGGGCTGGCCGTGGATCCGGTGGTGCTTGGCACCGAGCTGGCCGCCATGTCACCCGACCAGATGGCCGACATCGCCGAACGCGCATCGATCTTCGCCAAGGTTTCGCCCGCGCAGAAGGCGGCCATTGTCGATGCACTGCACCGCAGGGGTCATGTGGTGGGCTTCATGGGCGACGGCATCAACGATGGGCCGGCGCTCAAGGCCGCCGATGTCGGCATCTCCGTGGATAGCGCGGTCGATATTGCCAAGGAGTCCGCCGACATCATCCTGCTGGAGAAAAGCCTGGCCGTGCTGGGGGAGGGCGTGACGGAAGGGCGCAAGGTGTTTGGCAACATCGTCAAGTACATCAAGATGGGCGCCAGTTCCAACTTCGGAAACATGTTCAGCGTGCTGGGCGCCAGCCTGTTTCTGCCCTTTCTGCCGATGGCGCCAGTGCAGGTGCTGCTCAACAACCTGCTCTACGACTTCTCGCAAACCGCCATCCCGACCGACAACGTGGACGACGACTACCTCGTCAAGCCACGACGGTGGGAGATCGGCAGCATTCTGAAGTTCATGCTGTACTTGGGGCCCGTCAGTTCGCTGTTTGACTTCGCGACCTATGCGCTGCTGCTGGGTGTGTTTCACGCGTGGGCTGATCCGGCGCTCTTCCAGTCCGGGTGGTTTGTTGAATCGTTGCTCACACAGACACTCATCATCCATATCATCCGCACGGGCAAGGTGCCCTTCGTGCAAAGCCGGGCAAGTACCGCGCTGGTGTTGACCAGCATCACCATTGCCTGCGTGGGTGTCGCCATGCCGTTGACATCGGTCGGGGCATTGTTCGGCTTCGTGCCGCTGCCTGCAGCCTACTGGCCCTGCCTAGCTGCGATCGTCCTGGCCTATGGGTTGTCCGCCTACGTGATGAAAGCCTGGTATGTGCGCAGATACGGTCTGGACTGAACCCCGGCACGGCTGGGTGGCGACAGGGGCCGCACCCGTGTCAGCCAGCTCGGCGTTCGGTTTGCGAAGCAGCCCCAAGCGCGGCACGTACCTCAGCGTCCTCGACCTGAGGAAAGTCGGCGTAATACATGCCGACCGCGCGGAAACCCTGCGGCGCGTAGAGGCAGACGATCTCATCGGCCAGGGGGCGAATGTCTTCCAGGCTGTCCGGCGCCGCCACAGGAACCGCGCAGACGAGGCGTTGCGGATGGCGCTCCCGTATGGCGTGAAGTGCTGCCTTCATTGATGCGCCGGTTGCCAGTCCATCGTCGACCACGATCACAACACGCCCCTCTGCGTCGTACGGGCCGCGGTTCGGGGTATACAGCGCCCGGCGCCGTCGGATGACCTCCATCTGCTCGGCGCTCTCCTGTTCGAGGTAGGTCGTATCCGCGCCAATGCGCCCTGCATAGGGCGCGATGTAGGACCAGCCGCCTTCTTCCACAGAGCCGACTGCCAGTTCGGGATTGAACGGCGCGCCGAGCTTGCGCACCAGCACCACATCAAGCTGACCGCCGAGCGCGGATGCGATGAGTGCGCCCATCGGAACCGCGCCCCTTGGAATGGCTAGCACCAGCGGGTGCGTGCCCCTGTACTTTTCCAGCGCCTGCACCAGCATGCGCGCAGCATCCAATCGATCTTTGAATCGCACGGGGTCACCTCGCGTGTTGGCGGGATTGGGCGGCTGCACTCAGGTGGCGGACAAACCATGCCCGTGCGAGCTCGGCCACCTGTTCGAGCGCGCCGGCCTCTTCAAAAAGGTGCGTTGCGCGTGGCACCGTCTCCAGCGCTTTCTCACAATGCATCTGGCTCAGAGCCTGCCGGTTGAGATCGAGAACGTCCAAATCGGCGGCGCCGACGATCAGTAGGGTCGGGCAGGCCAGTCTGGCCAGCGCACGTTGGCCGGCAAGATCCGGGCGACCGCCGCGGCTGACCACCGCTTCGATCGCGCAGGCGTCGTCCAGCTCGGACGCTGCCAGGATCGCGGCTGCGGCTCCCGTGCTGGCGCCGAAATAACCGAGTCGCAAACTGCGTTCGCGGGCGACGCTGCCTACAGCGTGTGTGGCTCTCTGCAGACGACGCGCCAGGAGAGCGATGTCGAAACGGCATGATGCATGTGACGCCTCTTCGGCACTCAACAGATCGAACAGCAGCGTGCCCAGGCCGGCGGCATGGAGCTGATCGGCAACATACCGGTTGCGCGGGCTGAACCGCGAACTCCCGCTGCCATGCGCAAAGATCACCAGGCCGGTTGCATTGCCGGGGCAGTCCAGGGCGCCTTCCAGCACTGCGTCGTCCGCCACGATGTCCATGCTGAGAGAAAGCGGTTCGGCATTCATGGAGAGAACTCCTGAAATGGGATGGCAGCCGGTGGCCGGGTTACACGCTCAGCGGCGGCTGGACGCTACCGGTCGTCTCGCGTTCGCGCTCGTTATGGACAAGGCGGGCGATCAGCCCCAGCTCGGTGGCCATGGCGCCCAGCACGTCGTCCAGGGACAGCACCCCAACGAGCGCGCCGTCGGACGTCACGCCAACACGTCGCACGCCGGACGAAAGCATTTCCTGCAACGCATCGCTCAGGCTTGCGTCGAGCGGTACGTTGAGGATGCCCCGGCTCATCACATCGGCCACACAGGTCTGTGAGGGGCTCACGCCAACGGCGACCGCATCGAGCACCATGTCGCGATCCGTGACGACGCCAATTGCGCGGGGGCCAGACGGGGTGTTCTCCGTCACGACCAGCGCACCGACATGTTTCTGGCGCATCTGCTGTGCCGCCTCCTGAAGCGTGCAGGAGAGCGGGATATGGACTGCATTGGGCGAATAAACGTCCTGAACTCGCATGATGGGCTCCTTGGCGTATCGATCAGGCGGTCTTTTCAGCGCTTGCCGGCGTGTGGCGCGCCGGTCGGTTCTTCTTTGCCTCGGAGTCCGACGGAGCCATGAGGCTGAAACTGTCAAAGAATGCCTTCAGCGAATCGGACGATGCGGCGAACAACTGTGACGAAGAGGTTTGCGCTTCCGGCTGCTGCATTTGCTGAGTCCACTCCGTCAACCGACGCAGATAGGCGGCCTGCAGCTTGTTCGTGAACTCGACCCAAGTCTTCAAGGCCGTCGCACTGTGGCTCGATTGCATCTTCATGAAGATGCTTTGCGCGGAGGCCAGCGATGTCCAGTCATGCGTGCCGCTCAGTTCATGTTCCAATTCACGCACATCTTCCAGCGCTGCCTCGGCCATTTTCAGCCGGAGATGAGACAGGTCGATTTGCGTCTCGAGCATGAAGCTGGCGGTGCGGCTCATATCGCGCATGACGGCGCACGCCACGTTGCAGGCCATATCGGCAGGTTGTTGCATTGCGTTCTCCGGTGGGGTCTTGGCGGGTGGTGAACAG
This sequence comes from Ralstonia sp. OTU4908, assembly GCF_038440115.1. NCBI lineage: Bacteria > Pseudomonadati > Pseudomonadota > Betaproteobacteria > Burkholderiales > Burkholderiaceae > Ralstonia > Ralstonia sp. OTU4908. The sequence continues at coordinate 61,861 of NZ_JASATD010000015.1, forward strand.
GGCCGCCGAACGAGGATTCCAACTGCAGCGTAGGCACTCTGTGCTTGAGCGCGTTGATATGGCGCAAATTGGCGGCCGCCCGTGAAACGCCATCGCTTCGTCGCTTCGTTTCAAGGCCTTTGATTGCCTGGGCCGGCCCCGGGCAAAATCACTGCTCTCTGGATTTGATGTATGGCACCACTTTGGACATTTCGCCAGGAATAACATGTGCCCGCTCGTCTGCGTAGAGCGGCTCTTGTGTGGCGATCTGGGCGTCCAGTACGTGCAGGTCTGCCTCGGATGCGTCGCGCCCGCCGCGCATGCGATTGCGGATGCGCTTACGCAGCGTGTCGACGTCGGCAACGCAGTCCACGATGGCCACGGCCGTCCCCAGCCGCCGGCCCAGCGAGAAGAAACGTCGGCGCTGGTGCTCGGCCAGGAATGTGGCATCCGCAATCATTGGAAAGCCAGCGCCTGCACCGAGCTTGCAGATCGCGGCGAGACGCCGATACGTACGTTCGACTGCACGTGGCAGATAGCGATCGACTGCGCGGACATGCCGGCCGCGTTGGCGCTCGACATCGGAGCGCACACGGATCATGCCTTCCGCTTCGGCAAGCTGCGCGGCACGGGTGGACTTTCCGCTGCCTGAAAGGCCATGCATGAGGAGAATGCAGGCGTTGTTTCGGCAGAGCAGATGCCGAGACAGGGCGAGCATGCGGCTCGCCTCGCCGCGGAGGCTGGCAGCCTCATCGGGGGCTCCGCCCAACTGATGGGCGCGTTCGAGCAATACGCGAGCCCGCACGAGCGCGCGCATCGCTGCATAGAAGGGCAGGACTGCCAACCCGCCATAGTCGCCACATCGTTCGAGATAACGGTTGATGAGTCGATACGCCAGCCCGTCCAGACCTGCGGCGAGCAGGTCCATGAACAGAAAAGCGGTGTCGTACATGGTGTCGATCCACCGCAGTGACGGTGAGAATTCCAGACAGTCGAACGGGGTCGGCTGGCCATCGATCAACACGATATTGCCCAGGTGCAGATCGCCATGGCATTCGCGGATGTGGCGGCTGCGCCGGCGTGAAGCGAATGTCTCTTCGAGGCGAACTGCGTGCTGACGAAGCAGCGATACCGTGGTCGCAGCATCCAGCGGTGCATGCCCCAAGGCAATGACTCCCGCAGCGCAGTCCTCGAACGTGCGCCGAATGCCTGAGGGCGTTCCATCGTCTGAACTCGCGCTGGCGACCGGCGCGGTTGCGTGGAAGTCGGCGATCAGGTCGGCCAGCGCGTCGATTTCTTTCGGGCGAAGTCGCCCGTCACGAGCCAACGCAATCAGTACGTCCTGCTGGGCAAACCGGCGCATGCAAACTGCGTACTCACCGGGCGTGCCCTGCCCATTGACGCGGATGCCCCCCGTGGCCGGATCGTTCGAAATCGGCACGACGCCAAGGTATAGCGCAGGGGCGAGGCGGCGGTTGAGGCGGCATTCCTCCTCGCAATCGATTTGCCGCGCACGGAGCGTCGAAAAATCGACGAAGTCCAACTTGACCGGCTTGCGTACCTTGTACGCAAACTCTCCAGCCAGGAAGACCCACGACAGATGCGTTTCGATCATCTGCAGATCGGCCGCCGGGTGTGGATACGCTGCCGCATCGAGCATGCGACTGACCAAGGCTTCTGCTGGCTGCGTGCACGGATTGGTGGCGGCTTGTTCGGCCATACGCGGGTTTCATCTCCTGACACTGAAGATCAATATCGCGCGCTTGACGCCATGCGCCCTGACGTAGATCAACGTCCGCACAGGGCGGTTGCCTAGCATGGAGTCATCGTCTTCCTTGGTGATTCCCATGAAAGCACTTGTCTACGAGGGGCCCGGCAAGATCACCCTGGCCGACAAGCCGAAACCGGCGTTGCAGGCACCCGGCGACGCCGTGGTGCGCGTCACGTTGACCACCATCTGCGGCACCGATCTGCACATCATCAAGGGCGACGTCCCGACCTGCGAGCCGGGGCGCACGCTGGGCCACGAAGGCGTGGGCGTGGTGGAATCGGTCGGCGCGGCCGTGACATCGCTACAGCGGGGTGATCACGTGCTGATCTCGTGCATTTCGTCTTGCGGAAAATGTGCGAATTGCCGGCGTGGCATGTACTCGCATTGCGAAACGGGCGGCTGGATCCTGGGACATCGCATCGACGGCGTGCAGGCCGAGTACGTCCGCATTCCGCATGCTGAGACCAGCCTCTACAAACTGCCGCCGGGCGTCGATGAAGAGGCGCTGGTCATGCTGTCGGACATCTTTCCTACCGGATTCGAATGCGGTGTGCTCAATGGCCGCGTTCAGCCGGGCAATAGCGTGGCGATTGTCGGCGCAGGCCCCATCGGGCTGGCCTCGCTGCTGACGGCGCAGTTCTACTCGCCGGCGCAGATCATCATGATCGACACGAACGCGGCACGGCTGGAAGTGGCCACCAGGCTGGGCGCAACGGCGTGTATCGACGTCTCCCGTGAAGACGCCGCTGCCGCCGTGAAGCGGCTCACGGATGGCGTGGGCGTCGATTGTGCGATCGAGGCAGTGGGTGTGCCCGCGACGTTCGAGCTCTGCCAGCAACTGGTTGCGCCAGGTGGCGTGATTGCAAACATCGGCGTGCATGGCGTCAAGGCGGACCTTCACCTGGAAACCTTGTGGAGCCAGAACATCGCCATCACCACGAGGCTGGTGGATACCGTCAGCACGCCGATGCTTCTGAAAACGGTACGTGCGGGGAAACTGCTACCCGGGCAGCTCATTACGCACCGGTTCAGGCTCGATGACATCCTCACCGCCTACGACACGTTCCGCAACGCCTCAAAAACGCAGGCGCTCAAGGTGATCATCTCCGCATAGGCGGCGACACATGTCCGATGGATTTTCTGTTTTGTGAGGTGGATGCCATGAGCGAGGCGATGCTCCTGTCTTACGACCCTGTGCAACATCTACTGCCACAGCCGACTTCCCACGCTGCGCCGGCAACCATTGCACTGGCGTCGCCGCTATTGAATGGCGGCAATACGTTGACTGCAGCGCTGACGAGGCGCAAGAGCGTGCGGGAGTTCGCGCCCACGCCGCTGTCGCTACAGCAGCTCAGCGAATTGCTGTGGGCGGCGAATGGCATCAACCGGCCGGAAACAGGCGGGCGCACCGCGCCTTCAGCGCACGGCCTGAACGAGATCGACATCTACGTCGCCCTGCCGGAAGGCGTCTACCAGTACGAGCCGGTGGCGCACCGGTTGCGGCTCAAGCACGCCGTGGACGCGCGCAACCTCACCGGATATCAGGATTTTGTCGGCAAGGCGCCGCTCGATCTGGTGTACGTGGTGAATCATGCGCGAGCAGACCAGATGCCGGAAGCCGTGCGAGAAACCTTTGCCGGTGTCGCGGCGGGTGCGATCTCGCAAAACGTTTCGCTTTACTGTGCCTCGGCCAAGCTGGGCTGCGTGGTGCGTGGCTGGCTCAATCAGCGTCTTCTTGCAGAGGCCTTGTCGCTCAATGAAGACGAAGTGCCGGTGCTGGCGCAGACGGTCGGCCACCCGGCTGCCGAGCGATGAGGTATGAGATGAGCCACGCATGTCGTCTTTTGCCACGCGGCTTTTTCGCGGCGTTGGCTTTGGCTGCCAGCGCACACGCTAGTGCAGTCGGGCCGGATGCGGCGGCGGCTCCAGAGGTGCGCTTCCAGAACGAGATCGCCTATGTGTCCGGGGGCGTTGGCAGCGATGAGCGCGACGCCATGCATGCGATGGCACGTCGCTTCAACGTGCGGCTGAACGTGGTGTCGGCCAGTACCGGCGAGGCGTTGTCGGATGTGGACGTGTCGGTTGCGGATGATCGCGGCAAGCTCCGATTGCGCGTGCGCACGGAGGGGCCGCTCTTGTATATGCGCTTGCCTCGCGGGCACTATCAGATCACGGCCGCGTATCGCGGTGCGATGCAGACCGTGAACGTGAGCGCAGGCGCGCAGCCGGTTGATGCCGTCGTGCGGTTGCGCACCGAACCCGGACCAGACGAGTGGCTCCTGTGCCAGCGCGGATGCCCGCGCGCTGGCGCACGCCCGACGGCGCGATGAGGCCGTCATGACAACACATCGCGTTGCGCTCATTACCGGTGGCATGGGCGGTCTGGGCGAAGCCATTGCCATCCGTCTGCATGCGCAAGGGCATCGGGTTGTGGTCACCCATTCGTTGGGCAATACACATGTGACTGCATGGATCGCGGAACAGCATGCCCAGGGGCGTCTGTTCCAGACGTTCGCGGTGGATGTTACCGACTACGACGCTTGCCAGCGATGCGCGTCCGACGTGCTTGCGACCGTCGGCCCGGTCGACATTCTGGTCAACAACGCCGGCATCACGCAAGACATGACCTTCAAGCGCATGACGCTGGATGCCTGGCGGAACGTGCTGGCCACCGATCTCGACTCCGTCTTCAACATGACCAAGCCGCTGTACGAAGGCATGATCGAGCGCGGTTGGGGCCGCATCATCAACATCTCGTCGGTCAACGGATCGCGGGGCGCGTTCGGGCAGACGAACTACGCGGCGGCCAAGGCCGGCATACACGGGTTCACCAAGGCGCTGGCCCTCGAGTGCGCCGCGAAGGGCGTGACCGTCAACACGATTTCGCCCGGCTATCTCGCCACGCGAATGACGCGCGATATTCCCAGCGACATCATGCAAGAGCGGATTCTTCCGCAGATTCCCGTAGGCCGCCTCGGCCGGCCGGAAGAAGTGGCTGCCTTGGTGGCCTTCCTGTGCGGCGAGGACGCTGCCTACGTTACCGGCGCCAATCTGGCCGTAAATGGTGGCTTGCACATGCAATAGCGCGTGTGCATGCCCACGACGCCTCAAGACTGTGACGAGCGTTTGCTACCGGCTTCCAAGAGCATTCGTTCCACGTGCGAGAAAGCCTCGTGAAGTGCGACGTATGGGTCCTCGTTGGAGGTGTTGCTCGAAACATGCGTCTGATGCGGTGTGAACACGTGGACGTTGACGTCGAAAGGCTTGCCCTGGTGCTGGTGCTTGGCACCTACGGCAAGGCTGACGCGGCACCGCATCAGATCGGCACGAATGCGCTTCAAGCGGTCTGCATGCTTGATAACCGCTTCTTCGACGGCCTTGGAATGCGGAATTCCCTGGAAAGAAATATCGACTGGGACGCTCATGGTTTGGCTCCGATTGGTCTGGTTACTGATGTGGAAAATCATGTGTTCATTCTTGACCGCACGATTTCCGGCGCCTTGACTCGGATCAACCCGATGGGCACGGCGTACGACATGTTGCGCTGCAGATACATACTGTCCGAGGTGGTGTGCGCATGTGGTCGTCACATGGTCCGCTTCAACAACGGAAGCAGCGTGTGGAGCGCGTGCGCATTGAGCACGTCTGCCTGCCCCAGCCACGCCCGGCGGGCCTGCGTGACACCAAGCGGCAGGTTCAGCAGATCGGCCGGGCTGTGCGCGTCCGACGCAATGCTCACGAGCACGCCCTCCGCCTTTGCCAGGCGGCATCCAATGTCGGCCAGGTCGAGGCGCGCGGGCTGCGCGTTGGCCTCCACGTAGCAGCCGCGCTGGGCAATGGCGGTCAGCACCCGCGTGAGATCCACGTTGCAGGCGTTGCGCTCGCCGATCAGGCGGCCCAGCGGATGGGCGAGGATGCTGAAGTGCGGATGATCGAGCGCGCGCAGAATGCGCGATGTCTGTTGATCAGCCGACAGGTTGAAGTGGCTGTGGATGGCGCCCACCACAAGGTCCAGGCGGCCCAGCACCGAATCGGGCAGGTCCAGTGACCCGTCCTCCAGAATGTCGACTTCAACCCCCTTGAGCAGCACGGGCCAACCCTTGTGTTCGGCATTGAAACGGTCGATGTCGTCGGCTTGTGCGGCCAGGCGCTCTGCGGTGAGCCCGTGCGTCACGGCAATGCGCGGCGAATGGTCGGTCACCGCCAGGTATTGATAGCCCAGCAGGCGCGCCTGCGCTGCCATGGCTTCAAGGCTGGCGGTGCCATCGCTGGCGGATGTGTGGACATGAAGATCCCCCTTGATGTCGCCCTGCTCAACAAGGGATGGCAGTCGGCCCGACTGCGCGGCTGCGATCTCCCCGTGGTCTTCGCGCAGTTCGGGGCAGATCCAGGGCAACCCGACGGCGCGGTAGACCGATGCCTCCGTCTGGCCGGCAATGCGCTCCTTTCCTCGGAAGACGCCGTACTCGTTGATCTTCAGACCCTGAGCCTGCGCAAGCTTGCGCAGTGCGATGTTATGAGGCTTCGAGCCGGTGAAATACACCAGCGCCGCGCCGAAAGCATCGGGCCGCACCACCCGCAAGTCCACCTGCATGCCATTTTTCAGGACGACGCTGGCGCGGGTGGGGCCTGCTGAAATTCGGGTGGCAACCTCGTTGTAGTGCACGAGATGCTCAACGATCTGGGCGCGTTTTCTTCCCGTGATGAGCAGATCAAGGTCCCCCACGGTGTCTCGCCCTCTGCGGTAGCTGCCGGCAACGACGAGTTGGTCGACCAGCCCGCTTGCCAGCAGGTAATGCGTCAATGCATCGGCACACGGCTTGGCGATTGCCAGACCATAACGGCGATCGCGCGCCAGGCGTGCGTTGAGGGCTTCGAGCAAACGCTGTTCGCTTCGGGCGCCAAAGCCATGCAGTTCGCGAATGCGGTGAGCGGCCGCGGCCCGGGCCAACTCATCCAGGGATGTGATGCCCAGTTCGTGCTGCAACGCGCGGGCCCGCCTTGGACCAAGGCCAGGCAACTGGAGCAGTTGCAGCACGTACGCTGGAACCTCGGTCCGCACGCGCGTGAGCATGGCGCAGCTTCCCGTTTCGACGATCTCGCGCATCTTTGCCGCGAGGTCGACTCCCACGCCCGGCAAGGCGGTCAAATCGGCGCCGCGTGCCAGCATGGCGTCAACGCCTTCGGTCATGCCTTCGACCGTGCGTGCGGCATTGCGGTAAGCACGCACCCGAAACGGGTTGGCCTCTTCGATCTCCAGCAGATCAGCGATTTCGTTGAAGATCGCGGCGATGGCCTGGTTCGCGGGGTATTGATAGGAAGCGGCCAAAGGCATGGGTCATCCTCTTGCGTGCACGTAGCTCCATCGTTTCATCTGGCCATGCCGGGGCCTTGCGGCACATCAAACGGAACGCGTTGCATTGCAGGATCACGACACACAGTCGAACCGCCTTGCGCGAGATCAACCCTGCCAACGCGCGCAGCCGTATCGTGGGCAGAGATCAGGGGTGCCTTCATGATCAAGCTGCTCATCCTCATCAACGTGGCGGCGTTCGTTGCAGAAGTCTTTGCGGGGGACGCGTTGCTACGAACCTTTGCGCTCTGGCCACTCGGGGTATCTGGCGGCGGCGTTGGGGGAGGATTCCTGCCGTGGCAGCCGCTGACATACGCCTTCCTGCACGCAAATGGAGCGCATCTGGCGTTCAACATGTTCGGCCTCTACCTGTTCGGGCGCGACGTCGAACGTACCGTGGGTGCGCCTCGGACTTGGCAGCTCTATCTGTCCAGCATCTTGAGTGCAGCCTTCGCGCAACTCGCTTTTACGGCCTTGAGCATTCTTCCGGCGGGGCCGGTCATTGGCGCGTCCGGGGGCGTATTCGGAGTGCTTCTCGCGTATGCCGTCCTGTTTCCCAATCGCATCATCGTTCCGTTGATCCCGCCCATCCCGATGCCGGCGTGGGTGTTCGCGACGCTCTATGCGATTGTGGAGCTGACCCTCGGCGTGAGCGGCACCGAAGTCAATGTTGCGCACTTTGCGCATCTGGGCGGCATGGCGGGCAGCGGGGTGCTGCTTTGGCACTGGCTGCACGGCACCCCACGCGAGTCATAGGCGGTGCGGGGTAAGCGATGCGCACCCTCCATCCTTATTCGGAGCCACGGCTGTGAACACCTGGGTCTTCTCGTTGTGCTGGGCGATTCTGGTGTTTGCGTGCCCTGGAGCCAACGCAGACATGCCTGCCCTGGAACCGCACGTGGTGGTGCTCGTCTATCACCGCTTTGCACCGACGGTGGATAGCACCATGACGGTTCGGATGCAGACATTCGAGGCGCATTTACAGGCGATCGAGGCGGCGGGTTATCGCATCGTTCCGCTCGCAGACATCGTGCGCTGGCACGACGGCGAGCAAGGTGCACTGCCCGCAAAGGCGGTTGCCATTACGGTGGATGACGGCCATCGGTCTGTGTACAAGACCTTGTGGCCCGCGCTACGCAGCCGGGGCATTCCCGTGACGTTATTTGTGTACCCGTCTGCCATCTCGAATGCTCCATACGCGATGACCTGGCCCCAGTTGCGAGCGTTGGCCCGCACCGGACAGTTTGGCGTGCAATCCCATACGTACTGGCATCCGGACTTCCGCGTGGAGCGGATGCACCGAAGCGCCGATGATTTCATCAAGTTCGCCCGCGATCAGTTGCGCCGCGCGAAGGAGCGCATCGAAACAGAGATCGGAGCCCCGGTGCACGCACTGGCATGGCCCTTCGGCATCCACGATCCAGAGCTGGAGCGCCTCGCACGAGAGGAGGGCTATACCGCGGCCTTCACGCTGGACGCGCAACCGCTGCGGGCGAGTCAACCTGCCATGGCGTTGCCCCGATACCTGATCACCGATGGCTGTGGTGCGCAATGCATGGCGAACATTCTCAATGCAGCCGGGGGTGGTAATCATGAGTAGCCGCGCACACCTCTGGCTTGTAGCGGTCTTGCTCTCTTGGGCGCAGTTTGCCGGCGCTGCCGAGGTCAGGGTGATAGACGCACAGACCCGCGTTCCTGTAGAGGGCGCAATCACATTCGTTCAGGGCGAAAGCGGAAAGACCGATGCTGCCGGTCTGATTAGCATTCCGGCATCGGCAGTGGAAGCACGGGCGACGGTCAGCGTCCGCGCCCCCGGCTATGCACGTGCCGAGCTGATGCTGGGCGGCCCGCTACCCGCAGTCGAGATACCGCTCAAGCAGATCAAGCCCCGGGCGGTCTACCTGTCGGTACAGGGCGTATCCAACCGTTCCTTGCGCGATGCCGCCGTCGCACTCCAGGGGCAGACGGCCATCAATGCGCTGGTGATCGACATGAAGGGCGACCGGGGCGACACACCTTACCCGAGTGCGGCTCGTGTGGCGGTGGGCGCAGTCCCCGAACAAAAAGACCGGGTGGCCCGCATCAACCAGTTCGCCGCCGTGATTCGGCAACTCCACTTGCGTGGGCTGTATCTGATTGCGCGCATCGTCGTGTTCAAGGACGACCGCTTGGCTCGAGCGCACCCCGAATGGGCGGTGCGTGATCGTGATGGAGAGGTCTGGCGCGATCGCGAAGACCAACAATGGATCGACCCCAGTGTCGAAGCCGCGTGGGCCAGTACGCTTGACGTGGCGGAAGAGGCAGCAAGACTGGGGTTCGATGAAATCCAGTTCGACTATCTGCGCTTTCCGGACGCCAATGGCTTGCAGTTTCATCAGGCCAATACGCAAGCACATCGGGTTGCGGCCATCACGGGGTTCCTTGCGCGGGCGAGAGAACGGCTGCGGGCGTACAACATTTACCTGGCGGCGGATATTTTCGGCTACGTCTGCTGGAACACCGACGACACGGCGATTGGCCAGCAGATCAACACGCTGGGCGCCGTGGTCGATTACATCTCGCCCATGCTGTACCCCTCCGGCTTCACATGGGGCCTGCCGGGCACCAGAAAGCCGACTGAGCAGCCCGGCGAGATCGTCTCGCGTTCGCTGGCTGAAGCGAAGCGCCGCACAGGTTTGCCGGGAGAGCGGTTCCGGCCGTGGCTGCAAGCGTTCCGGGACTATGCCTTTGATCATCGCGAGTTCAACGCCGAGATGATTCGCGCCCAGGTCGACGCTGCCGATGCGGAAGGCACCAACGGGTGGATGCTATGGAACGCGCGCAATCGTTACGATCCAGCCAACTTGCCGCGGTAGTCGCGGTAGTGACAGCGGCGCTGTTGGCCTGCATGCAGAGTGGGCAGGCCGCGCCCATTGCCAACGACCCTGGGCCGCTGGGTACGCCAGTGCCCATGCACGAGCTGGAAGCCGTGGTTGCCGCGCAGATTGCCGATGCCAATGTGGCCGGGGCGGTCGTCGCGATCGGTGAAGCCAATGCGGTGCGCGAACGTGTTGCGCTGGGTCAGCGATCCACCGGTCCCGCCGAGCCGATGACCGAAGACACGATCTTCGATCTCGCATCGCTCACCAAGGCCGTGGCCACGGCCACGGCGGTACTGCAACTGGCAGAGCGCGGACGTGTGGAACTGGACGCGCCGGCCAGCCGTTACTGGCCGGCCTTCGGCAACGCAGGGAAGGCAGGCATCACCCTACGGCAATTGCTCAATCACACGTCTGGACTCCCTTCGGGCCTGGCTGCCCGATCGGAACTCCGCAGCCACGCCACGGTGCTTCACGCCATCGAAATCATGCCCCCGATAGGGGAGCCGGGGCGCAATGTCATCTACAGCGATCTCAACTATGTCGCCTTGGGCGAGCTTGTCCAGCGTGCCAGCGGAATGGGACTGGACGCATGGTGTGCGCAGCATATCTTTCGACCGCTTGGCATGCGCGACACCGCGTTCCGTCCGAGCCACAGGGCGATCGCCCGTATCGCGCCGACCATCATGCGCAACGGGCGATGGCTTCGCGGCAACGTGCATGATCCGACGGCCGCCGCACTGGGTGGTGTCTCCGGCAATGCGGGCTTGTTCTCCACGGCGGATGACCTCGCGCTGTTCGCCAGGATGCTCCTCAACGGGGGCAGCCTGGGGGGCCATCAGATCTTGCAGCCGGACAGCGTTGCCCTGCTGTTGACGCCCGACAGTTCGACTGCAGTGGAGGCGACGCGCACGCTCGGATGGGAAGTTCAGTCGCCGTTGATCCCCAACCGCTATCGCGCACCGCGCGCCGGGCTCGTCCAGCATCTGGGCTACACCGGAACCGGCTTATGGATCGACTTGGTCACGCGCCGGTTCGTGATTGTCCTCACGAGCCGCCTATATCCGGATGAGCGGGGTAACGCCATGCCGTTGCGTGAAGCCGTCCTGAATCTGGTATCGAGCACTGCGCCGCCGCTCTCTGGTCAGCAGATCGCCACGCGTGCCCCGACCATGGCCGACGCCGTGATCGGCGCGGAACGGCGCTTGCCCATGGCGGTGGGGCCTGTTCGAACAGGCATCGATGTGCTGGAGGCCAGCGGCTTCGCACCGCTGGTCGGGAAGCAGGTCGGCCTGGTTACCAACCACAGTGGCTTCGATGCGCAGGGGCGGCGCACCATCGATGTACTCAGTCAGGCACCCGGTGTGCGGTTGAACGCGATCTTCGCACCGGAGCACGGTATCGGCACCGATCTCGACGCGCGCTTCGGTGACACGATCGACCCACGCTCCAACGTGGTCGTCCATAGCCTCTATGGCAACAGCAAAGCCATACCGCGCAGCGCGCTGGCCGATCTGGACGCTCTGGTGTTTGACCTCCAGGACGCCGGCGTGCGGTTCTTTACCTACCTTGCCACTCTGGGGGCGACGCTGGAAGCTGCTGCGAAGGCCCATATCCCAGTGCTGGTGCTGGACCGTCCCAACCCGCTCGGCGGTGATCTGGTGGGTGGGCCGGTATCCGATACGGCGGACCGCTCATTGACAAACTACGTGCCGCTGCCGCTTGTGCACGGCATGACGATCGGCGAGCTTGCCAGGTTGCTGAATGGCGAACTGCACATCGGCGCGGCGCTGCATGTGGTGGCCATGGAGCAGTACGACCGCGCAATGCGCTTTGCCGACACCGGGCTGGGTTGGGTTCCGCCATCGCCGAACCTGCGCGATCTTTCTGCCCTGGAGCGATATCCGGATGTGGGGTTGGTCGAGGGCGCACGTGTGAGCGTAGGCAGAGGCACGACGGCGCCGTTTGGCATGGTAGGAGCGCCATGGATGGACGGCGCGGCGCTCGCGCGAGAACTCAATGCGCTGGACACGGGCGCCATCTATACACCCGTCCATTTCGTTCCTGCGGAAGGGCCGTACCATGGCCGCTCGTGCTCGGGTGTGGCGATCCAGCGGGTGTCAGCTCTGACCCGCCCGGGCCGCATCGGTTTAGCGCTCGCCCGCGTACTGTCGCAACGCTATCCGGAGCAGTTCAAGCTGGAGGCGATCCGTACGTCTGTCGGGTCGGAGACGGTCTGGGCGATGCTGCGTGACGGCATTGCGCTGGATGCAATCGAGCGCGCCTACACCGCACAGGCCGATGTCTTTCTTTCCCAGCGCGCGGCATATCTGCTGTATTGACGATGCCAGCTACGCGCCCAGATGGAGCCTGACAAGGCAACACCCGATGCGGCTACTTCGTCTGATTGCCGCCATCCGAATGTGGGTCGCGTTTGCCCTTTGCGCCTTCCGTGTATGGATCGAACTTGCCGCGTCTCGATCCTTCTGTGTACGGGTCACGCTTGGCTTGCTTGGCGCCATCGGTATAGGCATCACGTTTGCCCTTTGCGCCTTCTGTGTACGGATCGAACTTGCCGCGTCTTGAGCCCTCTGTGTATGGATCGGGCTTGGCTTGCTTTGCCCCCTCCGTGTAGGGATCCACCTTGCTGGCTTTTTCTCCGTCGCCGTTCTGTGCCGTATCGGGCTGACTCTGCGCGTACACCGACGCAGAGGCTGCTGCGACGACGAGCAGAGTCATCATGAGTTTCCTGTGCATTTTGAGCTCCTGCAAACAAGTCAAGTCCAACCGTTGGATCAAAACCTTTTCCCTTCGGCACGTCCATGTCCGATGGCTATTTCAAGAATAGGTAGCTACCAGAGACCCTCGTTGAGAGAAATCAAGCTGCTCTCTTTCGTCTGTGCCTGTGTGGCACAGGGCACATGGAAATTGTCTTTGGGCGGGCGTATTTCCATTCACAGCCACAAGCCGTCAGGCGCCTGGCGCACTCCTGGACTTCGCCTGCGGTTGCGACGAAGGTCGGGCTTGCGTAGCCGATGCAGCGATCGCGTTGAAGGTGTTGACCAAGGTCTGCCAGGAGTCAAGAGACGCGATCAACAGCTGTGCAGGAGATGCAGCCGTTCCGGGACGATGTTGGAACTGGTCGTTCCACTCTGTCGCCTGGCGCAGATATGACCGCTGCGCTTCATTGAGAAGGTCGGCCCACTGGCGAACAGTGCTCGCACTTTGGTTGGCTTGCAGCTTCATGTACGCGCTCTGCGCCGAGGCCAGTGCGGTCCAGTCTTTGACTGCATCCAACTGGCCCTCCAACTGGGACAGGTTATCCAATGCGGTTTCTGCCATCTTGACGCGAAGGCGCGCGAGCTGAAGCTCGCTATCCACGAAGAACTCCGCAGCGCGGCTGGCATCGCGCATGGTGGCGCAGGCGAGGGTGCAGACGGCATCAGTAGGCTGTTGCATCACGATCTCCGGTTGATATGACTGGAGATTAGGCACTTCGGTATTGCCGGATTTGACCTGACGCAAGTCTCCAGATCGGCTTGTCGGGCGCTCCTGAGGGGTCGGTTTTCTTGGGGCGGTTAGCTGCCTGAGCCAAAGACGTTACGGCGGGGGCGATGCGTTTGGGCGTGATGTCGATCAACGCTCTCAGGGCGATGTTGCCTAGCATGGAGTCATCCGCGCAAAGGGAGCACGTCGATGCGGGCAGGGCCTCTGAACCGCCCAGGCGGACCATCACCTCTGAGTACCGCTGTACTTGCAGATCGCTATCTTGCGCCCGGCGAGACGACGTGCAATGACGTATTCAAGCGGGTTGCCCATGCGCTTGCCGCTGCAGAGCAGCCAGACCAGCGCGCGCATTTCACGCGCTTGTTCTACGCCAATCTGCTGCGAGGTGCCATTGGAGCGGGGCGCATCATGGCGAACGCGGGAAGTGCGAATCACGGGACGATGGTCAACTGCTTCGTGCATCCTATCGGCGCTAGCGAGCAATCCGTCGCAGACGCTTCCGATGTCGAACGCGCTTTGCATGCAGCACAGCGCACCTTGCAGATGGGTGGCGGGGTCGGCTACGACTTCTCGGTCATCGCCCCTGCTGATGCTGAGCAGGCAACGTCGAACAGCGGAACTGGAAGCGTCTGTGCCGTCCTCGACTCATTTGATCGGGTATGCGCAACGCAAGCGCTCGTCAACACGCGAGGTGGGGCGCAGATGGCCGTTCTGCGCTGTGACCATCCCGACCTGGCTGCTTTCATCACTGCCAAGCGCGGGCGCAAGCGCTGGGCAACGTTCAACCTATCGGTTGCCGTTACCGACGCGTTCATGCAAGCGGTTGCCGATGACGGTCTCTGGTGCCTGCAGCATCGAGCCGTGCCCAATGCACAACGGCTGGCGACAGGCGCCCACGCGCTGTCTAACGGCAAGTGGTGCTACGCAGTCGTTCCCGCACGGCAGCTTTGGAACATGATCGCGGAAGCCGCGCATCACAGTGCAGAGCCGGGTCTGCTGTTCATCGATACGATCAACGCTGCCAATGACCTTGCCGAGATCGAGACGATTGCCGCAACCAATCCTTGTGGAGAACAACCATTGCCGCCCTGGGGCAGCTGTTTACTGGGGCCGATTGATGTATCCAGGTGGGTGCAGTGGCCGTTTGGAATGGGCGGTCAACCACTGTTCGATTTCGTCGGCCTGAGCCAGGCGGTGCGTGTTCAAGTCAGAATGCTCGACAACGCGATCGAGATCACACGCTGGCCGTTGCCTGAGCATATGCACGAGGCCCAGGCCAAACGCAGGATCGGCGTAGGCGTGACCGGCCTTGCCGATGCTCTCACAATGATGTGCCTGCCTTACGACGCTCCGGCAGCACGATGCTTCGCCGCTCAGATCGGGCGATGCTTGCGTGATAACGCCTACGCAGCTTCCGCCGCATTGGCATGCGAGCGCGGGCCGTATCCGCTGTTCAGTCCGGAACGCAGTCTTGCTTCCGGACATTTCAGCGCCGCATTGCCCAAGGCCGTGTGCGAAGCTGTCGCAAAGCACGGACTGCGCAATAGCCACCTCCTCTCCCTGGCACCAACGGGTAGCGTAAGCCTGGCGTTCGGAGATAACTGCTCCAGTGGTATCGAACCTGCGTTCGATTGGGTGTATCAGCGTCGCGTACGTATCCAACATCGCGCGCCGCAGCTTTACCGTATTGAGAACCGCGCCTACAGGCTTTTCCGGGCGCTGTACGGACAGCGTGCAGCGTTGCCCGGCTACTTTGTCAGCGCAAGGCAGATTGATGGGCTCGACCACTTGCGCATGGTGGCGACGCTGCAACCGTTTGTTGATGCATCCATTTCAAAGACGGTCCTTCTTCCCTGCAGCGCGTCGTGCGCACAGGTTGCGGCACTGCTCTTTCACGCATGGCAGTTGCGACTCAAAGGCATCACGATCTTCAGGCCGGACACCGGTCCGGACGACGTGCTCTCCGAGCTGCCCCCGTTGAACGGTCGCCCCACGTGCTTCTGTTGAGCAACCCAGCCAGCGCCTAATCCAGATCCAGCTCGGGATGGTCCGACAGAACGTCGGCCCGTGAGCGGCACGCACGCAGCGGATCGTCCGGCCCGATCCATGCCGCGCGCACATTGGCGCAGACATCACGAAAGCGGGCGGTGGGGATGCCCATGCGATTGGCCGCCGTGGCCCAGTGTGTGAAGACTTTCGAATGCACAGCCAGATACTTCTGGCGAGTGTCTGGATCTCGCGGAAACATGCCATCCGCAGTGGAGAAGTCGGGGCACCTGAGGTAGAGGTTGAACCAGAAGAGCGCAGCGTACGCCCGGAGAATCTCCTCCACCGACTCTGGGCACGTCGTATCGAAGGCAATCTGCGGGCAGGGGCAATCGGTCGCACAGAAAAATGTCGTACGCATGTTTGCGCGCTCCCGGTTATCCGACGTGTTGACTGTGTTGGGCGGCGGGATACGTTCTCAGTGGATTGGTGAGGGCTTCCACCGTAACCGTCATGTCCAGGCCGCCGACGCCAGGCAAGCGGAGCAGGGCCCTCTTCAGAGACTTCAGCGGGCTGGCATTGCCGACGTGGCCCGCCATGCGGATGCGACCGTGCTCCGCGCTGACATGGATTTCGCTCGCCAGCGTCGGGGCAAACCAATCGGTTGCCGTCTTTGCCAGCACGGCAAGCGCCGGATCGGGGAGCAGACTGGAACTGGCTACCGGAAGAAATGCCGTCGCCAACGCGTCTTCGTTCATGGGCTCAAGGGGTGCCGCTTTTGCGAATGGAGGATGGACGAATGCTTGAGCGATCATGGCGAACTCGGTGTGTCGAAGCGTCTTGCTACCACTGTAGTAGACGGCTCGGAAGCGCATTTGATCGTGAGCAAAGCTGGAGCCATCGCCAGAAGCCTTCGAAAGGCTCCGGATTGTCTTTGCTATGCGTATCCGGCGTTGAACATGGCCGAGTTTGAAGTTTCATCCGACCGGTCAACGTAGCCTTCCCGCACATCGGCGATCATGCAATCCGTGGTCAACAACAGGGCGGCAATCGACACGGCGTTCTGCAATGCGGTGCGCACCACCTTGACAGGGTCGACAACGCCCAACTCCAGCATGTCGCCATAACGATCGGACGCTGCGTCGTAGCCGTGCGATCCCTCACCGGAGAGCACCTGGTGAACGACTGCCTGTGCATCGGCTCCTGCGTTGGCTGCGATCTGGAGCATCGGCGCGGCCAGAGAGGTGTGCACGATATGGGCACCCGCTTGTTGCTCGGCATTGGGCGCGGTCCATGCGTCGATGGCGGAACGCGCTCGGAGTAGAGCAACGCCACCGCCCGCCACGATGCCTTCCTCAACGGCGGCACGCGTGGCGTGAAGGGCATCCTGGAAGCGGTTCTTGCGCTCGTGCAACGCAGCCTCGGTTGCCGCGCCCACTTTGATGACAGCAACGCCACCGCTCAGGCGTGCAAGCCGTCGCTGAAGCTGCTCGCGGTCGTAGTCCGTCTTTGCCTCCTTGAGCTGTGCCCGCAATTGGCCAACGCGCTGCTCCACCGCGGCCTTTGCCGTATCGCCCGCGATGAGTGTGGTCGCATCCTTGGTGGTTTCCGTACGGTGTACGTGGCCGAGCTGATCAAGCGTCGCGTGCTCCAATGAAACGCCGGTCTGCGATGAGATGACGGTCGCACCAGTCAGCGCAGCAAGGTCGGCCAGTTGCTCCGTGCGCGACTCGCCAAAGCCGGGCGAACGGATCGCGCAGCTCTTGAGCGTGCCGCGCAGATTGTTGACGACGAGCGTGGCCAACGCTTCGCCTTCCACTTCGTTGGCAATGACCAGTAGTGGCTTGCCGGTACCGGACACGGCTTCAAGAACCGGCAGCAGCTGGGCGATTGAGCCGATCGTGGCATCGCACAACAGCACCCGGGGCTCTTCCAGTACGACGGCCCGGCTTTCGGTGGTGGCAAAGAACGGCGAGAGAAACCCGCGGTCCACGCGCGCGCCTTTCGCGATCTCGACCTGGTCTTCAAGCCTCGAGCCGTCTTCCACGCTGATAGCGCCGTCCTTGCCGACCTGTTCAACCGCGCGCGCCACCAGCGAGCCCACGGTTTGGTCGCCGCTGGCGGAAATCGTGGCGATCTGCCGCATTTCGTCTACGGTCGTGCAGGGGCGTGCCATGTCGTGGAGCTGTTGCGCAACCACGGCGCCTGCGGCCTCAATGCCGCGCCTGAGCTGCATCGGGTCGTGCCCGGCTTCTACGTATTTCACGCCCTCGGCCACGATGGCGTGCGCCAACGTGGTGGCCGTGGTCGTACCGTCACCTGCGACCTCGCTGGTGCGCGCCGCTGCCTCGCACAGCAGCCGAGCGCCCATATCGGCAAATGGCTCGCGCAGAGCAATGGAGCGTGCAACCACAACGCCGGAGTTGGCGACCATGGGCGTCATGCCCGGCCGTTCGATGATCACGTTGCGTCCGCCAGGCCCGAGCGTCACCTTGACGGCCCTGGCCAACAGGTCGATTCCGTTGAGCATCATCCTGCGGGCGGTTTGATGGAAGACGAGGGTCCTGGCTGTCATGGTCAACTCACATTGGGTCGGGTGTGCCGCGGCGTACGGCTTCGCTTACAGAAACAGAAGGTGCCGCAGCCGGCATTGCACGCCACGCACGGGCTGTTGTCTTTCAGGTTAGCCATGACCGAGGGCGCGGGGTTGGGCTGGATCAAAGGTTGCGCCATATCAACGCGCTCCGGTGCGCATCGACCATTGTGGGGTGAGGGAAGCGAACGGATTCTCAAGGAGGAGCCGACCATGCTGCGGTTACAGAACCTCTTGCGGGCTGCGCTGGTTGCAGCGTCTCTCGTGTCGACACACGCGGCATTGGCGCAGGCACCCGCCCCCGAGCCACTACACCATCCGAGCCCCGATTTCTGCGCGCAGATGCGCAATGCCCGGACACCGGCAGAACGCCGTGCGTTGATGCAGCGCATGCAGGATATTCACGGCTTGAACGAGTCGGATCGGATGAGCGGCCGGGCACGAGGAGGGATGCCCGGCGGCACGATGAACAGGCGATCGTGGCGGGCCATGTACGAGGAGGGGTGTCTGAATGAAGATGCTTCTGCCGTGCGTCCTATGCCACATGTGCAAGGAGGCGTGGCTTATGTGTCAGGTGGGGTCGGGCAGGATTCGGTGGATGCAATGCGTGGCGTTGCAGCGAACTACAACCTGCGCTTGACGTTCATCGAGCAAGGCGGGGCGTACGTTTCAGATGTCGATATCCGTATTCGCTCCGCAGACGGGGCGGTGTCCCTGGCGGTCGTATCGGAAGGCCCGCTGTTCTACGCTCACCTGCCGCGTGGCCAGTACCAGGTCAGTGCGTCTTATAACGGCGTGGTACGTCAGGGCACGCTTGTGGTGCCGGCACATGGAGCGATCGTGCGCACGATGACTTGGCCCCGCTAAAGGACTCGGTAGCGACGTCGGCAAACGATGTGTTTTTCAGGATGGCGAAGCATGCGTGGCGCCGGCATTCTTCGCCCTGCCACTTCATTGATACGTGGTCGTTTCAACCGGGGTCAATACGGCATAGCGCGCAGCAAGCTCCCTGCCGAGCAAGATACCCGCGCTGAAGGCAAGCTCGCGGGAAACGTAGCCTTCAGCGCTGGCGGCGGAAATCCAGGACGAGCATTTTCCACCGGGCGACACGAACCGGCACTCGCATTCCCAGCGCTTGTCCCTTCGCCGCTTTGTACGAACATCCACCCAACCCCGCCCGGCTTGAACGGTCAAGCTCACATGCCCCCCTTGGCTCCGATGGTTGCTTTCGACTGCCCACGGACCATCTCGCGTCGCAACGCGAACTCGACTTCTCTGAACGCTTCGCAAAGTGCCGCTCGGGCGTCCTCGCCGGAGGCATGGCGCGAGAGGTGGCTATCGTGGCGTGTCATCACATCAATGTGAACCCTGACGGATTGGATGGGTGTCTGCTGTCGAGGCAGTTGAATCAACTTGACGCGGCAACGTACGATCTCCGCTTGAAACCTGGCCAGGCTGCTCGCCTGTTTGATGACAGCATCCTCGGTCGCTTTGGAGTACGGAAAGTCCCGAAATGAAATGTCCAATGGCAAGGTCACGCTCGAACTCCTCGACCCAATGTCGGGCGCTGCCACGACTTCAAGGGCAGAACAAAACTTCAAGGTCGCATCCTGTCAACCGGACGACGCGGCCGGAGCGCAGTCGCTCGGGCCGCGAGTAAGACCAGGATCGGCGCAGCAGCGAATCGTGCAGCGATTTGCTGCCATCCGTCCTCCGCTGTTTTTGCGATGAGCTGTCCGTTACATCAGCCCCCGTTTACGGGGATGGTCTTGGAAGCCGCCTGCGCCGCATCCGTCTTGGGCAGCGTCACCGTCAATACGCCGTTCTTGAAGCTGGCCTGGATCTTGTCTGTATCGACGCCGTCTGGCATGCGGAATGACCGCTCGAACGCCCCGAAGTGGCGTTCATGCAAGTAGTAGTCCTTTTGTTTTTCTTCCTTCTCTTCCTGCTTCTCGCCTTTGATGGTCAAGCCGCCGTTGACCAGCTTGACCTCGACGTCCTTCTCTTCCATGCCAGGCAGGTCGGCTTTGATCTCGTAAGCCTTGTCGGTTTCGACAACGTCCACTGCGGGCGCGGACGTCAATGCCCATTCGCGCCGCCAGAACGGCGCGATATCCAGCGCGGCGCGATGAAACGGAAAGAGATGAAATCCGCGGTCGAAATCATCGAAGACACGTGCAACCTCTTGCCGCAGGTTGTCGAATGCGCGCCAGGGTTGCATGCCACCGGCTTGTTTGGTCGATGCTTCCGAGCCGGTCTTCACGGGAAGCTTGGTATCGGATTCAGCCATGATGCTTTCTCCTATGCAGGTACGGGGAGAAACCATTCTGGACGCAGATGCGAACAACATCTTGATGGGCATCAACCGTTCTATGCCGTCGATGTTTCGGCTCATGGTTTGTGTGCGCATTGCGTTTCACCGGCGATCACGCAAACGATCTCGCCGTTGCCCGAACGGTATTGATAAGAGCATTGGTCCCCTCGGGTCATCAAAAACAGCGCGCATTCACGTTCCTGACCTTGATCAGAAAGCCATGCGCGAAGCGTTGGATGGAGTCGCCGTGCCACCTACGATGGAACAGAGGAAGCACAGATCCAGAGGACACGCGATGATCAAGGTGCTGATAGCGGACGACCATGCCGTCTTTCGTGAGGGATTGGGTCGGATCCTGAGCGATGCGAGCGATATCGAGGTTGTCGGCGAGGCTATCGATGGTGCATCCACCATTGATCTGGTGCGCAATACACCGGCCGACGTCATCGTGTTGGACTTGTCGATGCCCGGCCGCAGTGGCATTGACCTGATCGCCCAGGTTCACAGAGACGTTCCGCAACTCAAGATCCTGGTTCTGACCATGCATGCTGAGGACCAGTACGCACTGCGCGCGTTGCGAGCCGGGGCGGTCGGCTATCTGACGAAAGAGGGAGCGGTCAAGGAGCTTGAAAAGGCCATCCGCAAAGCCGCATCGGGCGGTACGTACATGACGCAGGCCGTGGCTGAGCTACTGATACACAATCTCGGGGATCCTGCAGACAGGCTGCTTCATCAGCGGCTCAGCGACCGGGAGTTCGATATCTTCCTGCGCTTGTCTAGAGGCGATTCACTGGCGACCATCGCGCACGATCTCTGCATCAGCAAGAAAACCGTCAGCACCTATAAGGCACGCATTCTTGAGAGGATGAACTTGCCAAATGACGTCGCCCTGGTTCGGTATGCGCTCAGCCACGGGTTGGCATGAGGCTGGCCGGAGCGACCGTCGCGGCGATGTCGGATTACATTGCTTTTGGCCCGGCACCGGAAGCTGGCAGCGGCAATTGCGCAGATGTGGCCATCGTTTGCGGAATGGTGAGTTCGATCAACGTTCCGGATTCTGGCGACGATTCGATGCTTAAGCTCCCGCGTACGAGATAGGCGCGCTCACGTAAGCCCACAAGCCCGAAAGACAGATCCTTTCTCGGATGGGCGGGGTCAAAACCGATGCCATCGTCCTGCACGGAAAGCTGGACGGTGGGCGCCTCATAGAGCAGGCGTACATGTACAGCCGACGCGCCGGCATGGCGCGCTACATTGGCCAGGCACTCCTGCAGGACGCGATAGACGGTGGATGCAAAAGGCTCGGAAAGTTCAAAATGCCCGGGTACGATCTTCAGTTCGCACTGAATACGGTGGCGCCGTTGAAATGACTCGACAAGCCATCTGCACGCAGGTACGAGGCCGAGATCATCGAGCATGGAGGGGCGCAGATCGGACGCGAGACGACGTGTCGCACGGATCATGTCATCTACGGCGTGTTCCATTGCGCCCAAGCGTTCGGCAACCGGCGCGTTCGTGGCATCAAGCTTGTGCTCCAACATCTGCATGTCGACCTTAAGCGCCGCCAACGATTGAGCAAGCTCATCGTGAAGCTCGCGTGAAAGGCGCCGCCGCTCTTCCTCACGCGCCCTCGAGCTGATCGCTGCCAGCTCACGCAATTCCTCTCTCGAGCGTTCGAGCGCATGTTCGGCGCGCTTACGCTCGGTGATTTCCAGTCGAAGCTCGCTGTTCGTGGCGCTCAGTTGGGCGGTGCGGTCTTTGACGCGCTGCTCGAGATGCTCGTTCGCCGCATTCAGCTGTTGCGTTTTCTCCAAGGCGCCTGCGCGCGCTGCGCTCTCGTTATCCAGTGCTTTCACCAGCATGGCGTAAAGCCTGGCGTGTTCGATGATCAGCGCGACCAGAACAAAGCTGGAAGCGACAAGACCATAGGCGCGGCCGGCGTAAAAACCGAGATCGAACCGCCCGTGGTTGAACACGGCAGAAAGTGCCACCTCAAATGCCGAAATGACGGCGACCACCGTACACCATAGATTCAGCAACGAGTGGCCGCGATGTCGCCACAGAATTGCTGCGGCCAGCACATTCAGCATCCACACAATGCTGACCGTCGTTGACATGGCGCCGGTATAACCGTTCCCGCGCATGATGGCCGGCAAGAGAGACGGCTGGGTCGCCAGCGCAGTCAGCCCATAAGCCAAAAGCAGCACGACGCCAGCAGCCCATAGAACGGGGGAGACGGCGCGCGACCACCTGATACGCCGTGTTCGCTCGTTCTCTTGCAGAAGGGCATAGCCGATCAGGGACAGTGGAAACCCTCCGTGCCAGAACATGTAAAGCCACGCTGTCGTTTGCGGGCCCGCACCCAACAGCCCCGATGCAGAGAACAGCCCAGGGAAACTGAGCATGTGCACCGCCGCGACCGTGGCGGTAAAGAAGTAGCCGGATGACAGGACCAGCAATCCGGGAGAGCGCAGCAGGGTGAACTGCCCGACCAGCATCGCAGCGGTGACAAGGTCGTTGATGACGACCGCGGATTCATAGACGGGAATGAACCCCCAGACCTGCGCGAGTTGCCATTGAGCAAACGGCAATACCGCCACAAAGACCACGACGGACGCCAGCATCACTGCCGTGACCAGGCGCTGCTGATTGGGTCGGGGCAAGACGGTCGACAGGAAGATGCGGGGATCGCTCCCTGGGTCGCTCAAGATGCTCTCCAATAACTGGAACCTGCGCTCGCGCGCGCTGCCCCGGAATGTTGGGCTGGACCTCAGGCGTGCTGGCTTCAAACCTTGTCAGGTTTTCCTGACATGCGGAGCGCTATCGGGCTGATGCGCTTTTCGTCCCAGGCCGCTTACTCGCGTTGGCTCGCCTCTGTAGTGTTCAACCTTAGCTTGCAAGCGCACGTATCAATATGAGGCAGCGCAGACATTCCGTTGATGAGCGCCACGCAAGTACGGAAGTCAGGCGCGCGATCGCTGTCTGATCGACCGGCTGATCCACAAGTGAATCGCTGGCCGTGAGCCCGTTCCGGCTGCATGCACAGGAGTCCATTTTCATGTCGAGCGAAATCAAGGCAATGCACGTAGCAAGCTTCCTGCGGCTGTCTGCCCGCTACATTGACGGGGCACGGACAGGCGAAAACAGCAGCGGCGAAGTGGCACTCGTGCCAGTCGTACCGCGAAATAGTGCGCGGGCAGCAGCGAGGCCATCAGCCCCCGCGGTAAGAGTGATCAGGTTACGCCAGCCCCAGGGTTATGGGGCCAGATGAGCTTGCGCCAGCTACGCCGCAAGGTGCGGTAGCCGCTACGTATCGCTACCGGCAGGATGCGCCGCACGCTCGGCAGCGCAGCCTTGTGCGCTTTCGGCAAGTACCTTATGAGATCAATTGCCTCGGATCGAGTCCGTTTCGCCCCTTGTTGACGTGAGTCAAGCCGTAACCGGCCCTTGTGCCGAATATCGAGGGTAAAGCCGGTGCTTCTTCGGCTTGGCATGCGCTGTGTGCAACGTCGCACGCGGCCAATCGATCGAGGGTCCTGATGAGCCTGCTCGAGCTTCGCCACCTGACCAAACGTTTCGGCCCGAATGTTGTCGTCGACGATGTCAGCTTCTCGGTGGATGCGGGTGAGTTCTTTACGCTGGTGGGGCCGTCAGGATGCGGGAAGTCCACCCTGTTGCGGCAGATCGGTGGCTTTCTGGAGCCCGACCTGGGTGAGATCCTGTTCGAGGGGCGCAACCTCGCGGGCATCCCGCCGGAGGCGCGACCGATTCACACTGTCTTCCAGAGCTACGCGCTGTTTCCACATATGACGGTCGCCGGCAACATCTCCTTTGCGTTGCGGATGCGAAGACTGCCGCGAAGAAAGATTGCGCAGCGTGTGGAAGCCTTGATCGAGGACGTACGCTTGCAAGGCCATGAGAACCACTTCCCGCATGAACTCTCAGGCGGCCAGCGGCAGCGCGTAGCCATTGCTCGGGCCTTGGCTGCTGATCCGCGCCTGCTGTTGTTGGATGAGCCGCTCTCGGCGTTGGATGCTGCGCTGCAAGCCCAGATGCAACACGAGTTGATTGCGTTGCAGCAGCAAGTCAAGGTGGCGTTCGTGTATGTGACGCACGATCAGGTTCACGCATTGGCGCTGTCCCAGAGAATTGCCGTTATGCAAGCGGGCCGCGTTGTTCAGATCGATAAGCCCGAGATTATCTACCGTCAACCCATGACGCGCTTTGTGGCAGGCTTCATCGGCGCATGCAACCTGCTGGATGGAACGGTCGAGCGCGCGGCGGACGGTTGTCTGCAAGTCCGGGTCGATGGCCTCGGTGCATTGCGCGTCAATTCTGCTGAACCCTTGGTGCTAGGCAGCCGAGGCACTGTCGCGATCCGTCCCGAGCAGATTCGGCTTCAGCGGGGACAAATCAAGGCTGCGGATGATCAATCATCCAGCTGGCCGGGCGTCATCCGCGACCGGCTCTACCAAGGCGACGTGACGCTGTACACGGTTGAACTTGCCAGCGGCCCACGCTTGCAAACCATGGTGGCGAACGCCGCCACCGCCGAGGCGGGGCAGTTTCAGCAGGGCGATCCAGTAGGGCTGACGTGGCCAGAAACGGCCGGTGTATTCCTATGTCACTGAACGTTTGTCTATGGATTCCAGCACGCGGTCAGATGGGTGGATGCGTTGGGTAGCATGGGCGGTCCCGACGATGTACCTGCTCGCATTGGTTGCCATACCAACAGCCATCATGTTGCTGGCGGCGTTCAGACTACCGGGGGAGAGTGGTGGGCTCGTTCCTCTTTTTTCCACAGAGAACGGGAGTCTTGCTTTCAGCGATACGGTACACACCGGCCGTTGGCGAGACCTGTTCACGTTGGACAATGTCTCGATCCTGTTCAGCAACCGTCTGTATGCCTTGTTGTTCCTGAAGTCGGCGGGATACGCAGTACTGACGACGCTGATTTGCCTGACCGCCGCGTACCCTTTGGCATGGGTTATTGCCAGCAGCGGGCAACGCTGGCGCAACATTTTGCTGCTTCTGGTGATCTTGCCGTTCTGGTCCAATTTTCTGGTGCGCGTTTATGCCTGGATGATCATTCTGAGCCCGCGCGGCTACGTCATGCGCGGGCTCAATGGTGTTCTGGTCTTGCTGGGTACGCAACCGATTGACGTGCTCTTTACGCCTGCCGCAGTGGTCATCGTGCTGGTCTATGTGCACTTGCCATTTATGGTTCTGCCGCTCTATGCCAACCTGGAGAAGCACGATCCACTCCTGATCGATGCCGCTCGTGATCTGGGTGCGAACGTTTGGCAGCGGTTCTGGCAGGTGACGTGGCCATTGTCGCTGCCCGGCGTGTGGGCTGGAGCGGCACTCGTATTCATTCCGTGCTTCGGCATCTTTGCTGTGCCCGAACTGGTGGGGGGGACGCGCGCCATCTTGATCGGCAATCTGATCAAGCAGCAGTTTCTGGATAACCGGGACTGGCCGCTGGGTTCCGCGCTATCTCTTGCGCTGGTCGGTGCCGTACTGGGCATCATGGGGCTCGCATCGGTGGCAGCGCGGCCACGACATGGTGCATGGGTTCGCGGTCATCGTGCAGCGAGCAAACGTGTACGCGCAGCGGAATTGGAGGCGGCCCCATCGATGATGAACAGGGAGGCATCATGAAGCGGGAGCGTATCGGTTGGCCCGCATTGTTCGGGGGTGGCGTGTGCTTGTTCCTATATGCGCCACTGCTGCTGGTTGTGGCGTACTCGTTCAATGATTCGCGCCTGAACGCCGAGTGGACCGGCTTCACATTGCGCTGGTATGGCGTGCTGGCCAGAGACCTAGCCATGCAGCGAGCAGCATGGAATTCGTTGATGATCGCGGTGGAAGCTGCTGTCTGCGCCAGCGTATTGGGCACGCTGGCAGCCTTCGCGATGTACCGATACCGGCCCCGCGCGTTGACCGCCCTGGTGATCGCACCTGTTGCGATCCCGGAAGTCTTGATGGGTGTTTCGCTGCTGCTGTTCTTTGTATCGATCAACCTGGAACTCGGCCTGCTTACCGTGGTGCTGTCGCACATCACCTTCTGCGTCGGTTTTGTCGCCGTGGTGGTGCGTTCCCGCCTGGAAGGGTTGGACGACAGTTTGATCGATGCTGCCCGCGATCTGGGAGCGACCCCACTCCAGGCAATCTGGTATGTGGTGCTGCCACTGATCCTGCCCGGAGTGGCAGCCGGCGCGCTACTCGCGTTCACGTTATCCATGGATGATTTCGTGGTGACGTTCTTCACTTCAGGGCCTCGCCAACCGACGCTACCGATCCAGATCTACTCGATGATCCGCATTGCGGTCACGCCGGAGGTCAACGCTGTTTCATCCATCCTGATGCTGATTACGCTGGCAGCCTCGCTGGCTGCTTTTCGGATGTCGCGAGACGTCTGGCGGGTACATGTATGAAGCCCGGGTCGATCAGCAGAATCGTCAAGGCGACTTGCTTGCTGGTCGTTGGTGTCTCGTTCGCGTTGTTGCCCCGTTGCACTGCGGCCGAAACGAGAGCGCTGGCCGAACTGAACGTATTCAACTGGAACAACTCGCTCTCGCAGGACACGATTGAACAGTTTCAGGCGGAATGCCATTGCAAGGTCAACCTCTCGTATTACGGCTCGATGGAAGAGGCGCTTGCCAAGCTGGCGGGCGGCGCTCGCGGCTTCGACGTTATCGGGCCGAGCAACTATGGCATCCCCGCGCTTGTGCGGCTGGGTGCACTGCAGCCCCTGAACAAGGCCGCCATTCCCAACGCCGCCAATATTGAACCTGCCTATCTGGATACACCACAGGATCCGCACAACGTCTTCTCTCTGCCCTATGACTTCACCATCACGCTGATCGGGTACAACGAGGCGCGAATACGCGAGTTGGGACTGGACCCGACGTCTTGGTCTCTTGTATTCGATCCGAAGGTGCTGTCCAAGATTCGAGGCAAGGTCACCGTGCTGGACGATCCCCGCGAGGTGATTGCAGCGGCGCTGCGCTACAAGGGCTATTCGGCTAACTCAACGAGCGCAGCGCAGTTGAGCGAGGCGATTGAAGCCATTCGGCAAGCCATGCCGTACTGGGCAGCATTCAATAGTCAAAGCTATATCCGTGAGTTGACGGTCGGAAACATCTGGGTGGCGCTTGGATATTCCAACGATATCTTCCAGGCCAAAACGGATGCACTGAACGCAAAACGGCCGTTCTCCATCAAGGAAGCGCTACAGAAGGAAGGTAACGGCATGACTGGGGACAGCTTTGTCATATCCAGAACTGCCCCGCATCCTGAATTAGCGCACCGATTCATCAATTTCATGCTGCAGCCCAAGATTGCAGCACAGCTGACGAACACGCTAGGCTCAGGTAATCCCAACCGCGCGGCACATGCCTATATCCGCGCAGAACTGCTGAGCGATCCTGCCATCAATCCTGGCCCCGAAGAACGTAAACGGCTCGAGCAACTGACCGATCTGGACAGCCAGACACGGCGCGCCTGGAATCGTGCATGGACCGAGCTCAAGATGGGGCAGTAAGGCTTGAAACGAATGTGGGGGGTCGGCCACAACTGAAGTTCACGACTATTTGATTAGAGCCGTTTATTGCTTCTCTAAGCGGATACAGGTGCTTTAGAGCGAAATAATGGCAACCATAAGGTTACTGGCAACGTGTTGGAAATCGCCCTAACTTAATGAATCGGGCCGTCACTCATTGCGCGTACATGGATAAATCGGCCGCTCTTATTGACGATGAAATTCGGCAACCATCGGCATCGCGCTATGGCAGCTTCGCGGAATGGGTACTTGCTCCAGCAGTTATTGCCGCATTGCTGATTGCCATCATTCGGCTTGAGGCGACGGGGCAGGCGGCTCGCTCACCCTGGAGCATTCTTTTAGCGTCATTCTGCGTGGGGCTACTTGTCGTGGCCTATGCCAACTACACGCGTCAGTGTCGATGTCTTGCGATGTTCGTCCGTAGCAAGAGCCTCTAGAGCCAACGAGGCCAGCGCCGTCTTGAGGCGATTATTCGTGCCTCGATGGAGGCGGTCGTCACAGTTGACGCAGCACAGCGCATCGTTCTCTTCAACCCGATGGCCCAGGTGCTATTCGGATATGCAGCCGATGACCTGGTTGGGCAGCCGGTGGACAGATTGATCCCTTTGCGATTCCGTGCCGCTCACAGAATATGGGTCGAGCAATTCGGCAGGACTCGGTCAAACGAAAGACGAATGGGCAGCCAACGGCAAATATTCGCTTTGCATGCCGATGGCCATGAGTTTCCCATCGAGGCGTCCATTTCGCACTCGGAGGGGGTTGGAACAAAGTGGTACACGATCATGTTGCGTGATGTCAGTGAGCGCGTGAAAGCCAATGAGGCCCAAATGCGCTTACAGGAAGAACTTCACGACCTTGCAGATTCAACGCTGCTTGCTCGCGAGGAAGATCAGAGAGCGATTGCGGGCGAGCTGCAGCAAGGATTCGGTCCGCGCCTCCGGGCGTTGCACGAGGCGACTGCCGGAATTGCCGAGCAAATGCAGCCTGCTGTTTTCACCGGTTGTTGGCGCCGTCTCGATGCGATTCGGATCAGCCTTGAGGCGACCGACAGATCAATACGTCGCATCTGCTCGGACCTGCGTCCCCAACTGCTTGACGACCTGGGCTTGGTGCCGGCGATCCAGTGGATCGCTACGGATTTCGAGTGGCGGTATCACATAGCAGTCATGGTTAGCGCGGATACTTGCGAGTTGGATGGGCATTCGTCGATTGGCGTGCTTCGTATCGTGCAGGAGGCGCTGACCAATGTGGCGCGCCATGCGCAAGCGCCCCAAGTGCACATGATGTCCACGCGGTGGGCGGCAACTGTGAGGTATCCGTGGCGGACAACGGAATAGGCTACCCGTCGATCCGGGATGCGGCTAAGCAGCAAGGTCTCGGGCTGATAGGTATTCGAGAGCGCGCGTGGTTGTTGGGCGGCGCAGCACACATGGAATCGAAGCCGAGCGGTGGTGTCAGCGTGAAGGTGACCGTTCCGCTGAGTGCACCCACTCGCATATCTCACACAGCCTATGCAACGACATCGATGGATACGTCCTCTGGGTGGTGAGTGAAGTGAGGGGGTCTTGCGTTATTGAGATAGGTCAAGGCGCGCTACGTAGCGTCCAATAGGCTGGCAGCTCAGTTCGCATTGGTTCCGCTTCGCTGTTGAACTTCGGTTTTACATACGTTTAGATCATGGACACTCGACGAGTCGAGATTCAGTTCCGTCACCTGCCCCCCTCAGATGCAATCAAAGAAGCCGTGAGGCGATTTTTCAACAAGCTCAATGGTCTGCCATGCAGCATCGAAAGGTGCAGCGTGAGGCTGGCTTCCGAGAGAGCCGAGCCGCTTTGTGGCGGCCCATATTTCGTTCACGTCGAGGTGGAGATGCAAGGGCAGGAGCTTGCAATAGACCAGGCATCTGATGTGGACGTGTATGTCGCGCTTCTCAATGCCCTTCGAGACATGCATGAGATGGTCAGAGCGGCGGGATTGAAACGCCGATGTGCTGCATGACCATCGGATGTGTAACAGATCCGGTCTATCGATCATGCGAAGCTTCTCGTGCCCTCACGAGATACGTTGGAACTCCTCCGCAAGCTGAGCCCGTCCTCAACCCAGGCGCGCTGGAGCGCCACCTAGAGCAGCTTTCGGATTCCGGCTGCTGCGCTTGCCGGGCATGAACCGCGTGTGGACGGAGTCGGAGAAGGGCGCTAGTCGTGCGACTGAGCGCGCGTGCCACCCGTGCGTAGTCGCGCGAGTCTTGCCTGCAGATCGGTCAATGGCTCCGCGACCACACTGAACTCGCCCGCATAGATGGAACCGTCGTTGCCATCCAAGGTCAAGGAATCGCCCTCCTGCAGGGTGGTTTCGCCCAATGAGATTGCGCGGGCGGACTCGTGCACGCGCAGCGCTTCGCAGCCGATCAGGCACACCTTGCCGAGTTGGCGCGCGACCACCGCCGCGTGGGATGTCCGCGCTCCACGCTGTGTGAGCAGGCCGGAGGCTACCTGTATTGCCGTCAGATCGCTCGTCTGCGCATCGCTGCGCACCAGGATGACGGATGCTCCGGCCGCCTGCCGTGCCCGCGCGGCGGTCTCATCCAGGGCGATTTCGCCGGCTGCGACTCCGCTGCATGCGCTCGCGGCATGTGCCAACGGCTCTGGTGAGTTGCCGTCGCCAAAGGCAACGCGGTGACGTACCAGCACGGCCGGATCGATACCCGCCGTGCGTTCCTGGGCGGTTGCCGCCTCGATGATGCCTTCGTCGAGAAGGTCGAGCGCGATGCGTACGGCGGCTTCTGGGGTACGTTTCCCGCTGCGCGTCTGCAACAGATAGAGGCGTGCGTCCTGCACAGTAAATTCAAAATCCTGCATGTCGCCGAAGGCTCGCTCGATGCGTGACCCAAACTCACACAGTGTTTCCCATAGGCGGGGCATGGTCCGCGCCAGTTCTGTGTGCCCTTGCACGCGTCGCCGGCCCGACACGACGTCTTCGCCCTGTGCGTTGAAGAGAAAGTCCACCCAGATGGCCGGTTCGCCGGTGGCAGGGTTGCGCGTGAATCCAACGCCAGCACCAGAGTTCCCACCGCCATTTCCGAACACCATGCCCTGGACGGTGGCGGCAGTACCGATGTTCTCGTCAATCTGATATTGGTGCCGGTAGGCGCGCGCCTTCTGCGTGTTCCAACTGGCCAGTACCGCCTGGATGGCGCCTGCGAGCTGGGCCTCCGGGTCTTGCGGGAACGGTCGGCCGGCGGCCTGTGCATAGGCCCGCAACGAGCGCCGGGTCAGTTCGCGCAATTGTGCGAAGTCGAGCTGTTCGACTTCATCCGCTGCTCCGGCCACCATGCTGTATTCAGCCTCGAAGACTTGCGGTGCGATTCCTTCGACAACTTCGCCATAGCTTGCCACCAGGCGCCGATAGGTGTCCCACACCAGCCGGGGGTTGCCAGTCTGCCGGAGCAGGCCAGACAGCGTGGCATCGCATAGCCCGATATTGAGCAGGGTTTCGAGCATCCCGGGCATGGAAACAGCGGCTCCCGAGCGCACCGCAAGCAACAGCGGAGCACGCGTATCGCCAAAGCGCCTGTCAGAGGCGAGTTCGATTTGCTGCAACCCCGGGGCCCATACCTTGCGTTCGGTTGCAAGCTGCCGCATGGCGTCGCTCCGGCTGTAGCCCGTGCCGAGCACAAACGCGGGTGGAACCGGTAACCCCAACTGCGACATCCCTAACAGGCCGAACGCCTTGCACCCAATGTTCTCCAGCGATGCGTCAGCATGTACGAGCCCAGGCGGCTTGCGGCCGCAGCCGATCAGGTAGACATCAGCGGGCCACTCGGCGTATGTCAGGCTCGAAGGCATATTCATACCTGCTCGGCTTGGCTGAACACAGCGTCACGCAGCATATAGCTGGCGGCAAGCAGCCGGTCGGATGTCAGTTCCAGAGCCTGCGCGAGATCGTTGGCCAACATCAACGAGGCGGCATCCTTCATGCTGGCGAGCATCAAATGCCGGGCCTGTCTCAGAAGCTCATCGCATTGGCGCTCCGCGCGCAGCACATTCCACGTGGCCGCAACAAAGGCATCACTGTCGGACATGTCGCTGCAGCCAGCGAGGTCGCGCGCAATCGCCAGCGCCTTGATGTGCTCCTGCGTGGCGACCTGGACCGTGCGTGCCAGGCGGCAAAGCGTGTCGCGGATGACGTCGTTCCAGCCGATCTGATGGCCGTCGGCAATCAGGCTCATCAGAAAGGCGGCTTCTTCCAGTGCATCGGCAATGTCGTCGGAAGATTCGATCACGCGGGCAAAGCGCCCCCAACGCGGCTGCCGCTGCGCCTTCTCCCGAGCGAGTGTCACGAGCTCGTCGGCTTCCCGCTCCCACGACTTGGCGCGAGCCGCTAGCCTCTGCGTTGCACTGGCACCGGCCCCCGAATTTGGTTGCATGCATGACGTATTCATGACGTCGTGTTCGAGTGCGTCGCTGACGGACTGGGCCAATGCGTGGCAATACGCGGCATGCTCTTCGAGCAGTTCGAATTCGCTGCCGTACAGACGCACGGAACGCATCAGCAACAGGCGTGTCTGGTCTGCCAACTGCGCGACAGGTTGGTCATTAAGCATGGCCTGACTTGCCAGGCGCAACACATCGATCAGGAAACGGCATGCGTCGGCGGCACCAAGCACGGTGTCAAGACGGTCCCCGATGCGGAAGACGCCCGCGCCGACGGCTTGCATGGCGCCGTGGATGAGCGCTTCGCCACCACATTTGAGCCAGGCCATGTGGCCGGCGTCGATACGTGCAGCCTCTTGCAGGATGCCCACGGCGGCGTCCTTTCCGACAAACGACAGCAGGCGCTTGCGCGCGCGGTTCCAGTCGATCAGAAACACGATGCGGGAGCCGATACCTTCCAGCGCGTCGTCGAGCGACGCTTCGTCACCACATTCGAGGCGGGCAGTGCCGAAGATGAAAGGCTGTCCCTCGTTCAGCGCGGGATCGAGTTTCGATTGGAGCCCCTCCCAATGCACGTCCAATGGTTCGAGCATCGAGCGAAAGAACTCGAACCGTTGGCGATGCAGGTCTGCGTAGTTCACCGTGATGGTCATTGCTTGCACCTGAACCACCAGCACGTGTACATCGGTCGCGCCAATGTCGTTTTGCAGTAAGAGCTTGTCCCCGTCCCGCGTCACAGCAGTCCCCAGACCTGTATGGTCGAACTTGAGCGGCGCGGTCCGATTCAGCCCGCGCATGAACGCCGCGATGCGGGCGCGATCTTCGGGAAGCACCTGCCATACGTGGGCACCGTCGATCTCCTCGGTTGCGAGGGAGCGCTCTAGTTCTGCCAGCTGCCTGTGCAGATCCATGATCAGCTGGTGCAAGCTGTCTTCGCCGCCGGCTGTCACACCGCTGGTCAACGCGCGTAGTTGTGCGTTGGTCAACTCGCCTGCATCGATCTTGCCCAGCCAGGCAAGCCAGTTCTGCACGCGCTCGCGAAATGCGTTGTCATGTGCTTCCAGCACCGGACGGGCCATCACGCCAAGTTCTTCCGCCGCCCGCTTGGCGAAACGCGGCAGATTTGGCAGGCGTAACGCGCTGTCCACCTGGATTGCTGTTGCGGGCATGTCACGCAGCCAGGCGGCATCGCTCTGGGCCACACCGATCTCTGGTGCCAGATCTAGCATCTGCAGATCGGGGTGCGCTGCGTGTGCAGCAGCGGCTTGCACAACGCTCAGGAAGAGTTTGAGACGATCATTGGCGGCGAGGGCGGCCTTGATCCATGCTGGCAGCAGCAAGCTGCGCTTACCAATTGCAACGACGGCTTCGGCTTTTTGCATCGGTATGCTCAAGCGGCAGACGTGGCCAGCCGGATCGCCGTTCCACGGAATGCTGGGACAAACGTGGAAAGTCTAGGTAGTCGATGGCGTTAGGGGTTGACTCGGATCAAGCCCCCACACAGCACATCTTCGCGGCATAGCGCCACCGGATCACTTTTGGCGGAGGAGGGCTGAGCGTGTACGGCGCTCTGGGTGCCTCATTGCCGTCGCGGCCAGACCTCGCGCGAACATGTGGCAGCAAGCGCGAACCCAACATTTCGGTGTCACCGTACCCGGCCGATATCAACCGGCGACTTGACCGGCATCAAGCTGCGCGCGCCCGGCTGGCGAACAATGATTCTGTCCTTCCGTTGCGGCCACGAACATGAAGCCAGTCTTACGAGACGTCCTGCGCAGGCGCCTGCATCGGCATGAGCGGGGTGGGGATGCAGAACAGGCTGACGGCAGCGACGTCGTGTCTACCCTAGCGGCGACGTTGCCCACGAACCGAGGCGCCATCGAGACCGTGACGATGCCCAGGCAACGGCATCCAGCTCCAATCGGCTTTTATCACCTTGAGCACACGGCGATCAGCGAGTGCGCTTGCGCGGGGTTGGCGTGTTTTGCCGCCCGCGCCGATAGACCGGACCGCTGGCAGACCGCGGCCACGCAGACCCCGGTGCTCTACTGCCTTGGCAAATGCTATGACGCACCCAGTGACGGCGCGCACGATGTTCGACCGCACGTGGGCGAGCATGCGAGCCAAACCGTGTTGTTAGGCAACGTGCTGCGCGGTGGCGTGCGCGATCTGCCGACCTATCGCCGCGGCGGGGCAGCGCTTGAGAAAGCTCGACGGATGGCGCCACAAGCGTTGCTGGACATGGTGGAGGCGTCCCGATTGCGAGGGCGAGGCGGCGCCGCATTTCCCGCAGGCACCAAATGGCAAGCCGTTGCCAGCGCATGCGCCGAAACCAAGTATGTGGTCGTGAATGCCGACGAAGGTGACCCGGGCGCGTTCTCTGACCGGTTCCTGCTGGAGGACGATCCGTTTCGCCTCATTGAGGCCACTGCGATTGCCGCACACGCAGTAGGCGCGCGACGCGGTTACATCTACATCCGCAAGGAGTACCCGGATGCGGTGCGGGTCATGTCGCATGCACTGGAACAGGCGCGTGTGGCTGGCTGGCTCGGGCCGACACTCGAACTCGAGCTGGTCGTGGGGCAGGGCGCCTACATCTGTGGAGAAGAGACGTCCCTGCTGAACGCGCTGGAAGGCCGCCGTCCGGAAGTGCGGCCAAGGCCTCCGCAGATCAGCGAGCGCGGACTGTTTGGCGCCCCCACGCTGGTACACAACGTCGAGACCTTGTGCGCGATCCCCTGGATCGTGACCCATGGCGCCGCTGCGTATGCCGCCCTCGGCTTCTCCAACAGCCGAGGCACCAAGTTGTTGTCTTTGAATTCTCTGTTTTGTCGCCCTGGGCTTTATGAAGTCGAGTTCGGCATCAGTCTGGCGGATGTCGTCGAGCAGCTCGGGCAAGGGTTGCGTCGTGGCAGGCTGAATGGCCTGATGGTCGGTGGCCCGTTGGCCGGCATCGTTCCACCGACATTGCTCGACACCCGGCTCGGCTACGAAGAGATGCAGGCCATCGATTGCGCCGTGGGGCATGGCGGCGTCATCGCGTTTGCCGACGACACGTCCATCCCACGCATCGTTGCCCAGGTCTTGCGTTTCGGCGCTCGCGAGTCCTGCGGCAAGTGCACGCCCTGTCATCTTGGTACGCCCATTCTTGCAGCGATGGCGGATGCGGCGGCCAACCGTCTGCCAGTTGATGCGGACCGTTTTCGCCGGTTGATTGATGCATTGGCGGCGACCAGCCTTTGCGGGCATGGCCGGGGGCTGGCCGAGTTTGTCCAGTCTGTGCGCCGCCACTATCCGTCGGAGCTGCAAGCATGGTGCGACTGACGATCGACGGCAGCCCGTTGGAGGTGGCGGAAGGCGCCTTGCTGATCGACGCGCTGTCGGCGGCGGGCAAGGCAGTTCCGCACGTGTGCCACGACAAACGCCTGGTGCCTTCTGGCGCGTGCCGCCTGTGTCTCGTGGAGGTCGAAGGCCAACGGCGGCCGGTTGCGAGTTGCACAGCCGAAGTGGCTGAAGGCATGGTCGTGCAGACGCGCAGCCATGCGCTCGACACACTCTGCCGCACGAATCTGGAGCTCATCGCCGCGCGCTATCCGCGAACGGCGTATGCCGCAGACCCGAAGCACCCGTTCCACCGTCTGCTGGCCGAATACGGTGTGCCGCCCGGGGGCAAGCACGAGGACGGATTTTTTAAAGATGACAGCCATCCCTACCTTGGCGTCGGCATGGAACGCTGTGTCCATTGCGACCGCTGTGTACGCATCTGCGAGGAAGTGCAAGGGCAATTCATCTGGGAGACGACCGGGCGCGACGATACGACGCGCATTGCAATCGGCAAGGGGCCTACGTTGCTCACGGCGGGGTGCGTCAGTTGCGGCGCCTGTGTAGACAGTTGTGCCAGCGGAGCCTTGTTCGACAAACGGTCCGGCGTCAAGCCTACGGCTTGGACCCGTACGACGTGCGCATACTGCGCAGTCGGCTGCCAAATGGAAGTCGGAACGGCCGGTGGCCGCATAGTCCTGGTGCGCCCTGCAGATAGCCCCGTCAATCGCGGGCATCTCTGCCTCAAGGGGCGGTATGCGTTTGAGTACAACCACGCCCCAGACCGTGTCACCCAACCGATGCTGCGGCGTAATGGAAGGTGGCAAGCGGTGGGGTGGAATGAGGCGCTTGGCTTCACGGCGTCACGGCTACAAGACATCATCGCCACAAACGGGGCGGATGCCATTGGCGTACTCGGATCGTCACGGGCGACCAATGAGGAGAATTACCTGGCGCAGAAGTTCGCCCGCGTGGTGCTGGGCACGCACAACGTCGACTGTTGCGCCCGCGTTTGCCATACCCCTAGTGCGAAAGCGCTGAAGACGATGCTTGGCATTGGCGCAGCCACCAACACCTTCGACGATATCGAGCATGCGAGCGCGTTCCTGATCTGCGGCGCGAACCCGACCGAGAATCATCCGGTCGTCGGAGCGCGCATCAAGCAGGCCGTGTCGAGGGGAGCGCAGCTCGTGGTCATCGACCCGCGCCGTACAGAACTGGCGGCGTTGGCCGACGTGCATCTGCCAGTGCGCGCTGGCAGCAACGTGCTGCTGTTCAACGCGTTGGCCGCCGCGATCATCGAGGAAGGGTGGGTTGATCGCACGTTTCTGTCCGAGAGGGTCATCGGCTTCGATACCTTCGCTGCGCATGTCGCGCACTACGCTCCCGAGAGCGTTGCCGAACGATGTGGCGTGTCGGCTCCGGCCATTCGTGCCGCCGCCGGAATCTACGCCAAAGGGCAGCCCGCCATGTGTTTTCATGGCCTGGGCGTAACCGAACACCTGCAAGGCAGCGAAGCGGTGATGGCACTCATCAACCTGGCGCTGCTGACGGGCAATCTCGGTCGGCCGGGCAGCGGCATCAATCCATTGCGTGGGCAGAACAACGTACAGGGCGCAGCACAGATGGGATGCGACCCGGCTACCCTCACCGGCGCCCAGTCAATTGGCCAGGCGGGCGCGCGCTTTGAACAGGTGTGGGGTGCCAAACTGCCCGCCACGCGCGGGCTGGATGTCATAGAAATGATGGATGCAGCCCAGGCGGGTCGGCTCAAAGCGCTGTGGGTGATGGGCTACGACATTTATCTCTCGCTGGCCAATGCATCCGCAACGGCTGCCGCGCTTGGCGCCTTGGATCTGGTGATTGTGCAGGACCTGTTTATCAACCAGACGGCTGCGGCGTTCGGTACGGTGTTTCTGCCCGCGGCATCGGCCTTCGAGAAAGAGGGCACCTTCATGAACTCGGATCGACGCGTACAGCGTGTTCGTGCTGTCACGACGGCTCCTGGGCAGGCACGCTCCGACTGGTGGATTATCCAGGCGCTGGCTGCTCGCATGGGCAAGCCGGAGGGCTTCGAGTTTGACGGCCCCGAGCAGATCTGGGATGAAGTGCGCGCGCTCTGGCCAGAGGGCGCCGGCTTGGCGTATTCGCGCCTGGACGGCGAAAACCTGCATTGGCCGTGCCCTGACGAAACGCACACCGGAACACCCGTGCTCCACCGGGAACGTTTTTCCGGCGGCAAGACGGCCGCTCTGATACCGGTCGACTATGTGCCGACGCCCGAGCGGCCAGACGATGACTATCCCTTTCTTCTGACCACAGGTCGCGTGCTGGAGCACTTCAACGCCGGCACGATGAGCTACCGCACCCCGAACGCAGCGCTACGGCCGTCGGACACGCTGGACATGGCACCAGCGGATGCAGCACGCCACGGTTTTACCGAAGGTGATGTGGTCGAGGTAACAAGCCGGTATGGTTCCGCGATCCTGCCGTTGCATATCAGCCATGCGATGCAGATTGGGCAACTGTTCTGCAGCTTTCACCGCGCCGATCTATTGGTCAACCGATTGACCTCTCCCGTGCGAGACCGGCAGGTGCATACGCCCGAATATAAGGTGACTGCGGTACGGGTGAAAAAGCGCAGCGACTGATCAGGACCAGTTTGAGTGACGTCCGTATCACGGCGCTTTCGCGGCAGTGCTCTCCGCGGCAGCCACACTGCGCTTGACCGCGATGAAGCTGTCAGGACTCACCGATATGGAATCGATGCCGCATTCGACCAGGAAGGTAGCAAACTCGGGGTGGTCGCTGGGCGCCTGACCGCACAGACCGACATGTGCACCCGCCTCGTGAGCACTCGCAATGACATTGCGGATCATCCACTTGACGGCGTCATCCTGTTCGTCGAAAAGCGCTGCGAGATCGGCC
Organism: Ralstonia sp. OTU4908; assembly: GCF_038440115.1. Taxonomy (NCBI): domain Bacteria; kingdom Pseudomonadati; phylum Pseudomonadota; class Betaproteobacteria; order Burkholderiales; family Burkholderiaceae; genus Ralstonia; species Ralstonia sp. OTU4908. Next base: position 100,468 of record NZ_JASATD010000015.1, read on the forward strand.
GAGTCACGGTCGACGCCCAGCGTCAGTTGCGTCAGATCGTTGCTGCCAATGGAGAAGCCATCGAAACGTTGCGCGAAGGCCTTTGCCAGAATCACGTTCGACGGGATCTCGCACATCACGTAAACCTGGAGACCGGCTTCGCCACGATGGATGCCGTTGTCAGCCATGACCTCAAGCACGCGGTCCGCTTCTTTTGTTGAACGGCAGAAAGGGATCATCACCACGACGTTCGTGAAGCCCATCTCATTGCGCAGGCGTCGAATGGCGCGGCATTCAAGCGCGAAGCCTTCCCGGTAGCGTGTGGAGTAGTAACGCGATGCGCCACGGAATCCGAGCATGGGATTGTCTTCCTTAGGCTCGAATTCCGCGCCGCCAATCAGATGCGCGTACTCATTGGTCTTGAAGTCGCTCATGCGGACAATGACAGGGTGCGGATACTGGACCGCTGCGATCCGTCCCAATCCACGCGCAAGGCGATCGACGAAATATTCCGTCCTGTCTTCGTAGCCCGTGGTCAACGCCGCAATGGTCTGCTTGGCGTCTTCGTCCTTGAGTGTGTCAAAGCGGGCCAGGGCCATCGGGTGGATCTTGATATGGTTGTTCACGACGAACTCCATTCGCGCGAGCCCGACACCGTCGGCGGGTATCCGCCACCAGCGAAACGCCGCCGCCGGGTTGGCGAGGTTCAGCATGACCTTGGTGCGCGTCGCGGGGATATTGCCAAAGTCGACCTCTTCGACCGCAAAGTCGGCAATCCCCTCGTAGACGAATCCTTCTCGGCCTTCTGCGCATGACACGGTGATCTCCTGCTCGTCATGCAGCAGATGCGTCGCGTTACCGGCGCCGACGATGGCAGGAAGCCCCAGCTCTCGGCTGACGATCGCAGCGTGCGATGTGCGTCCCCCCTGGTCGGTGATGATGGCAGCCGCCCGCCGCATGACGGGCACCCAATCCGGGTCCGTCGTCTGGGTGACCAGGATGGCGCCGTCGACGAAACGCCCCATGTCGCTGGGGCTTTCGATGATGCAGACTTTGCCGGCGGCGATGGCTTCGCCGATGCTGACACCGGAGAGCATCTTGCGGCCTGCCTTCTTGATATGCCACGTCCTTACCGCACTGGCTTCACGACGTGACTCGACCGTTTCCGGGCGGGCTTGCACGACGAACACCTCGCCGGTGAGCCCGTCCTTTGCCCATTCAATATCCATTGGTTGGCCATAGTGCTGTTCGATCACGCAGGCCCAGCGAGACAAAGCCAGGATATCGTGGTCGCTCAGGACGAAAGCCGCACGCTCGGCTTTCGAGGTGGGGACGTTCTTCGTCGGCTGCTCGTTGTCGGTTGTGCAGATCATTTTGAGGCTTTTTCCGCCAAGCTTTTTCCCGACAATGGGCGATAGCGACGGTTCCGACAACAGCGGCTTGAAGACCTCATATTCATCGGGATCGACTTCTCCCTGAACCACGTTTTCGCCAAGACCCCAGGCCGCATTGATCAGGACCGATTTGTCAAAGCCCGTCTCGGTATCGATGGAAAACATGACGCCGGCGCCCCCAAGGTCCGATCGCACCATGCGCTGGACACCGACCGACAGCGCGACCTTCAGATGGTCGATTCCCTTCGCTTGGCGGTAGCTGATCGCCCGGTCGGTGAAAAGCGACGCGTAGCAGCGCCGGCAGGCGTCAAGCAGGGCGCGCTCGCCCTTGATGTTGAGATAGGTTTCTTGCTGCCCAGCGAAGCTTGCTTCTGGCAGATCCTCGGCCGTTGCGCTGGATCGCACGGCAACGTCCAAGTCGGATTGCCCTGTTCGGCGGTTCAGTTCATCGTAAGCAAGACGGATTGCCCGCGCCGTCTCTTTTGGCCATTCACCGCGAAGCATGGCGCGTCGGATGGCAAGTCCCGCTTCGGCCAGGGAAAGTTTGCTGTCATCGAGGTCGGTGAGCGCCGAGAAGATGACCGGCTGCAAATCATTTGCCTCTATGAATTGCCTGAAAGCATCGGCTGTCAGTGCAAAGCCCGGCGGAACGTTGACGCCCCGTCCCGCCAGGTTGGCCAGCATCTCGCCGAGCGACGCATTCTTGCCGCCGACCCGTGGAACATCGGTCCGCCGGAGATTTTCGAGCCAGACAACGTGCGCGGTGTCGTTGACCATGACGGCCTCCCTTTCGGTGCGGGTTCGACGGATTGTTGCAAGAGGAACCTAGGCGCCACGCCCGAATGCGTCGAAGTCCGGAAACTCGGCGTCAAGGAGCTCATAGATCGTCCTGGCCTTACCGGTGAGTTCGATATCCATGCCGCGGACGAGGTGCTCGTCTGAGCGAAGCCACTTGTACGCGATCTGCACATCCTCGATGGTCGGGTCAATCGCAAGAATACGAGTCAACACCTCCATCTCGAACGGGCCGATGATCTCTCTGATCTCTTTCGCGGTGAGGTGCCCGTGGTTTTGTGATGCGGTCTTCATGGCGATTGCGTCTCCTATATTTTCAAGCCGATCCCTAACCTGAGACGACAAGCAGCAAGGGTGACTCGGCCAGTCGAATCAATACTGGCATGATGGATGGCGCTGGTTTTGTGCCGTATCAAACGAGGGCCGATTACCCTGCGCCCAGAAAAATCGCCTGGACACGTTGGCACTGTCATGCTGCCAGTCGTGCCCCCTGGAGGTGTGCAATGCCGGAAATCGTCACGCTCACGGTCAATCCCGCAATCGATATCGCCACGTCGGTGGAGCGCTTGACGGATACGCACAAGATGCGCTGCGCACCGGTGCGCTGTGACCCTGGAGGGGGCGGAATCAACGTCGCCCGCGTTGTCCATCGCCTGGGCGGGGATTGCCTCGCCATCTACCTTGCCGGCGGTCCGGTGGCCGAGCGATTGGCGCGTCTCCTGTCGGCAGAGGGCTTATCGTTCGCCGTCCTCGGGATCGAAGGGGAGACGCGAGAGAATTTTTCCGTGACGGAACTGTGCAGCCACCGGGAGTTCCGGTTCGTCATGCCGGGGCCGGTCGTCTTGGAGGCGGAATGGCAGCGCTGCCTGGACCACCTCGATTCGCTGCAACCACCGCCGCGCTACCTGGTGCTGAGCGGAAGCCTGCCACTTGGGGTTGCCGACGATTTCTATGCATGGGTCATTGACAGGGCCAAGGCGCGCGGCAGCCGCGTCGTACTGGACACCGCCGGTCCGGCATTGCGTGCTGCGTTGCCGCATACGCCATACCTGATCAAGCCGAGCCTGAACGAGCTTCGGCAACTGACGGGGCACGCGCTGGAGACGGAAGCGGATTGCATGCAGACTGCGCGGGAGATTGTCCGCAAGGGGCACGCGCAGGTGGTGGCGCTCACCCTGGGTGCGGGCGGCGCCATGCTCGTCACGCAGGAAGAGGTTGTCCGCTCGGGTGCTGTCGGAACGTCAATCCTCAGCACGATTGGGGCAGGTGACAGCTTCGTGGGCGGAATGGTGTGGGCGCTAAACCGCGATGCAGGCATGCGAGAGGCATTTCGGTACGGCATGGCCGCCGCCGCAGCCGCGTTGAGCCATGCCGGTACCGAACTTGGCAGCGCCGCCGAAATCGAGCAGCGCTTCGCAGAGATCTCATTGACTTGAGTTGCACCTGCCTCGGCCTGATTGACCGCTGTTGAAGCGCCGCTTGGCTCACAAGGCCGGCGATGATCCGTTGTATGGGTGATCGGTCTGTCGGCTAGGCGGATGGGGGCGATACGGAACGCCCCCTCGGCGCTACCGGCTCCATTTCACGTGCAGTTCGGTCTCTGCGTTGCCATAGTCAAATGTCAGGTGCCCGTGGAATGCATGGTGGATTGCGTGGCCGATGTCGCGCGCCAGATGAAACCCGGTCGTCAGGATGTCAGTGCCGCTGCTCGTGGATTCGACGGCCATGATGCGCTCCATCGGATGATCTGCCCGCAGATCTGCCTCGCGGTGGCGTGCGAGTGTCAGGATCTCCTCCCGATGGGCCGCCTCAAAGTCCCCCGAGAGGTGGATTCTGGCCGCAGGCATCTGGTCGGCGGCACGCTGGCATGCCGAGCAGATCAACGAAGTGGCTCCGGGCGGTGGACTGCGCCATAACCAGCGGCCCTTGAGGTAGACAGCACCGCAGACTGGGCAGCAGCTTGCCGCCGGTGCCTTGTCGGGTTGCCGATACCTGGTGTGGATCGGCTCAACGGCAAATGGGCTCCAGCGTGCCGGCCGCACTCGTTCGGATTGAGAGCGTTGTTTCATGTTGACTCCTATGAGGGCGAGTTCCTCCGGCCTGCTGCAGACCAGAATCTGCAACGCAGTCGCGGTGGACAACTCTCAGAGTACGTCCCGCAGCGCGGCGCACTTTGGGCTGAATCAACTCTGCGTGCAGCAGCGCTCATCGGGCCAGACTCGAGTCGAGCTGCACCGCAATGCCGAGCGGCCTGTCGCTTGAGATAGCGCAATCAATGTGCATCAGCGCTGCCTAGACTGCAGATACTGCCGCTGCATCCGTGGAGTCCGTCGCCCATGTCTGCCCCTCTCACGCCTTTCCTTGGTGTCCGCGAAGCGGCCAGCCGCCTCACCGGAAGCGCTGTCGACTACGACCCCCTGCTGGAGATGGCGAAGGGAAAGCGCTACGTTCTTCTTGGCGAGGCTACGCACGGAACACGCGAGTTCTATCAGTCACGCGCAGACATCACACGGCAGTTGATTGTGCAAGGCGGCTTTGACGCTGTCGCCATCGAGGGGGATTGGCCGGACGTGTGGCGCATCAACCGCTATGTCCAGGGCGAGGGCGCAGACACCGCTACCGAGGCGCTAGGCGATTTCCAGCGTTTTCCGGAGTGGATGTGGCGCAACCCGGACATGCTCGACTTCATCACCTGGCTGCATGAGCACAATACGGCCCTTGCTGCCTCAGAACGTGTGGGCGTCTATGGGTTGGATCTGTACAGCCTGTACCGGTCTGCCGAGGCCGTCATCGAATACCTGCAGAAGACCGACCCCGAGCAGGCAGCGGTGGCGCGCATGCACTACGCGGCACTGGACCATGTGCGGGAACCCATGACGTACGGCTACGAAGCCGCCGCCGGTTTGAGGCTGCCAGCGCAACGCGAGGTGGTCGAGCAACTGCGTCGGCTTCGGGCAAGCGAGGCCAGGCTGATCGAGCAGGACGGCGTCGCTGCCATCGACTCGCATTTCTTTGCCGAGCAGAACGCCATCGTCGTCGTCAACGCAGAAGCGTACTACCGCGAATCATTCGGGCACCGCGTCAATACGTGGAATCTGCGCGATGCGCACATGGCACAAACGCTGTTGGGTTTGGCTGCATACCGGCAGCGCCGAGGCGGCGACGGACGGGTCGTCGTGTGGGCGCACAACTCGCATGTGGGCGATGCGCGGGCAACGGAGTCCGCCAGCCGGCATGAGTGGAACCTTGGACAGCTCGTGCGTGAGCGGGTGGGCGGTGCCGCATTGCTTGTCGGCTTTACCACCTATACGGGCCATGTATGCGCCGCATCCGAGTGGGGCGGCGAGGCCGAGCGGAAATGGGTGCGCCCGGCGCGGCCGGACAGTTGGGAACATGTGTTCCATAGCACCGGGCTGGATCGCTTCCTCCTGCCGCTTGGCGATACGGCGGCAGATGTGTTCCACGAGCCGCTGCTGGAGCGCGCAATCGGTGTGCTGTACCTGCCGAAAACCGAGTACGCCTCGCACTACTTCGATGCCGCCATCGGTGCCCAGTTTGACGCGCTGATCCATCTGGACGAAACCTCCGCCATCGAGCCGTTGACCACGGCGCTGTTACCGTGAATGCGGCTGTTGCGCGGGCACCAGCGCTGGAACGCCGACGGGGGAGCCCGCTTCTGCCTTCGGGGGCGGCATTGGGGTCACGTTGCCAGCCAGAATCATGTCCAGGTCGTGGCGGTCAACCACCTCCTTGTCCAGCAACATATGCGACAAAGCGTCCAGTTTGGCACGCTGGCCTTCCAGTGTTGCGGTCACGCGTGCGCTGGCATCGGACAACACCTTGCGCACTTCCGCATCGATCAACTGGGCTGTGTCTTCGCTATATTCCTTGCGCTCGCGCTGCATCAAGCCTGTGCCGGCGAGTAGCGGGTTGGGCGTCTGCTCATAGGTCGCCAGTCCGAGCTGTTCACTCATGCCGAACTGGGTAATCATCTGGCGGGCCATGTCAGTGGCGCGTTGCAAGTCGTTTTGCGCACCGGTCGATACATCGTGGTACACGATCTGCTCGGCAACGTAGCCGCCCAGCAGCACATCGAGCCGGTCCAGCAATTCGCTGTGCTTGAGGAGGTAGCGGTCCTCCGTAGGTGTCTGCTGCGTGTAGCCCAGGGCGGCGATGCCTCTTGGAATGATGGAAACCTTCGAAACGCGATCGGCCAGGGGTCGGTGCTCGGCCACGATGGCATGGCCGGCTTCGTGGTAGGCAATCGTCTCCTTTTCCGTGGCGTTCATCACCCGGTTCTTCTTCTCCAGGCCGCCAACGATGCGGTCAAGCGCCTGGTCAAAGTCGGTGGTCTCGACGGCGGATTTACCTTCGCGCGCCGCAAGAAGCGCCGCCTCGTTGACGAGGTTGGCCAGGTCGGCGCCGGCAAAGCCCGGTGTTCGGGCGGCAATCTTGCCTAGGTCGACATCGGCCCCCAGCGTGACGTTTTTGGCGTGGACCTTGAGGATCTGCTCTCGCCCCTTGAGGTCCGGACGGTCCAGGGCGACATGACGGTCAAACCGGCCAGGACGAAGCAGCGCAGGGTCAAGTATTTCGGGCCGGTTCGTCGCGGCCATGATGATGACGCCCTTGTTGCTGTCAAAGCCGTCCATTTCGACCAGAAGCTGGTTCAGCGTCTGCTCGCGCTCTTCATTGCCACCAACCAGGTTGAACGCACGCGTCTTGCCCAGGGCATCGAGTTCATCGATAAAGATGATGCACGGCGCCATGGATTCGGCCTGGCTGAACAGATCCCGCACGCGTGCGGCACCTACACCAACGAACATCTCGACAAACTCCGACCCGCTCATACTGAAAAAAGGCACGCCGGCTTCACCGGCAACTGCCTTGGCAAGCAGCGTCTTGCCTGTGCCGGGAGCCCCCACAAGCAACACGCCCTTGGGAATCCTGCCGCCCAGGAGCTGATACCGCAGTGGCTCTTTCAGGAAGCTCACGATTTCCGACAGCTCGTCCTTGGCTTCATCGATGCCGGCAACGTCGGCGAAGGTCACGCCGGTTTCCTTTTGCATGTAGACCTTTGCCTTGCTCTTGCCGATTTCCATCAGCCCACCGGCGGCGGCCCCGCCCATGCGCCGGATCAGGAAGTTCCAAACCGCGAAGAACAGGAGCGCAGGCACCACCCACGACAAGAGGGTGCTCAACCATTTGTTGTCCGGCCGACCGACAAAGCGCACCTTTGCCGCCTCCAGCTCCTGAACAAGAGCGGGGTCATTCACGCGAAGGGTCTGGAAAGGATGGTCGCCCTTGCCCGTGCGGTGGATGGCATCGACCTGCTGCTGCGTCAGCAACGCCTCGACGCCTTCCGTGGAGAACGTGCCGGTGATGTCCTGGTCACCAATGGCGACGTCCTTGATCTTGCCCGCATGCAGTAGGGCCTTGAAGTCGCTGTAGGGGAGGGTGTCGATCTGCTCGGACATGAACAGCGTCTGGAACGCCAGCATGGTCAACGCGACGATGACGGCGTACCAGAGCGAGAACCTTTGCTGCCGCGGCTGCATACTCTCTTTCACGTGTCCACCTTCGCATGGTCGTGCGTCAACCGGCATCCGGATCGAACCTTGATGTTCGTGCTTGAGCCGGAATGACGGTTGATGCGGATCAACCCACCCGCAAGTTGGGGTCGGCTTACAGCAGGAAAACTTACGTTGCCACTATCGGCGGCGTGTGGGCGATGGCGGAAACAACCTCCAGCAGCCCGCCTGGTGACGAAAGAAGACGATGGCAAGCGGGCGGGCGGATGTCGTCAGCTCCGCCCGTACGCAGCCGCAATCGACGCCGGGGCAATGCAGGCGCGTGATTCGCAGATGCGGCATATCGCTCAGGCCAAACCACTTGGTGACCAGCTCGCGCAACGAGGTGTCGCATTGGGGCATGGAGTTCTCCGGTGTCACGCGGCCCGAGCCTGCGGCTGTGCGGTCCGACATTCGGTCGAAAGCGCCAGCAGCATCAGCTTGAATAGCGTGCGCGCAGCTCGCACGGGGCTTTTCAGGCACGCCTCCACCTGTGCGCTGCGGCATTCTCCGAACAGGCACCACGAACAGAAGTGCTCGCAGTTGTTGGTCAGCAGCCGATAATTGCGCTCCCCCAGGCGTGAACCGGCACGGCGGGCGACTTCTTCACCGTCGTAGCAGGGGCTGGCGTCGCGCTGGATGGTCACTGCAAAACCGCATGCAAAGCAGCCAATGGAGATGCGCTCCACCGGCCCGCGGCGCTGACGGCGCGAGAAGCCGGCGTAGTGAATGACCTGCCCATTGCCGACATAGATGCCGTGGTGTTCGTACCCATCGCGGTCCGCTACAAGGTGTGCGCCAACAGGAAGCGCAGTGTCAAAAGCGGCGAGGTCTTGCGGCGCATTCCACAGGGCGATGCATTCGATGTTCCGGCTCATGGCGCGCTCCGTTGTACTGGCTGGGCGTTGTCGAGTTCTGGGGGCGATGCGACAAGACGCTGCGCTGTTTGGTGGTGTGCCACCAGTATTGGCAGTGCACGCGCCGGCGTCATGCAGGCTGCGCTGAGAATACTGTCGGAGCCGCGGGTTTCCATGTCAGGAAAGCCTGACACGGCAGCCGGCACCTCAGAAGCGATGTGCTTGATGCGAGTCGCAAGCCGCGCCTGCGACGGCTACCGTGCGCCACCGTTGATCTGCCGCAAGGCACTCCGGCACTGCCGTGCCACGATGAATCTGGTGACCCCAGGAACCCGGGGATTACTCATCAGGAGGCAGTCATGAGTCAACTCAAGCGTTATGACCCGTTCGCCATTGAACCGGTTGGCGATATCTTCCAGGGGCTTCTGCGCTCGGTGCGCGGCAGCATGGATAGCGTGCTGCCATTCAAGGTCGACGTGACGGAGTCTGACAAGGCATACAGCGTTGTTGCAGAAATCCCGGGGGCGAAAAAGGAAGATATCGACGTGACGGTCGATCGCGGTACGGTCATGATCTCGGCCAAGGTGGAGCGCACTTCCGAAGAGAAGGAAGGCGAACGCATCATCCGCAGCGAGCGCTACAGCGGCACCATGCAGCGCATGTTCACGCTGGATGCGGCAGTCGATGAGAGCAAGGTCGACGCCACGTACGAAAACGGACTGCTGCGTGTGACGCTGCCCAAGAAGGACGCCTCTCCACAGCAGCGCATCACGATTCGCTAGGCGCCAGGGGACTGTGGCATGCGGCTGCAATTTCTCGGCGCGACCGACACGGTAACCGGCTCGAAGTACGTGCTTGAGACCGGCGGGCGCCGCGTCATGGTCGACTGCGGGCTGTTTCAGGGCTACAAGTCGCTGCGTCTGCGCAACTGGGACAAGCTCGCCGTCAACCCGCATCACATCGATGCGGTCGTGCTCACGCATGCCCATATCGACCACAGCGGCTACCTGCCGCTGCTCGTGCGCAATGGGTTTCATGGTCCGGTCTATTGCACGAAAGGCACGTCTGAGCTGTGCAACATCCTGCTGCCTGACAGCGCTCGGCTTGCGCAGGAGGATGCACAGTACGCGAACGCCGAGGGGTTCTCGCGCCATCATCCCGCCTTGCCGCTCTATGACGAAAAGGACGCCGCCAGGGCGTTGCGCCGCCTGCATCCCGTCGGCTATGGCGAGCGCTTCTCCGTTGCCGAGGGCGTGGAAGCGGAGTTCCACCGTGCAGGACACATCATCGGTGCGGCCACGGCAACATTGCTGACCGAGGGGCGCCGCATTGTCTTCTCAGGCGACCTGGGGCGGCAGGTCGATCCCGTCATGCGGCCACCCGAGCCCATTGCGGAGGCCGATACCCTGTTGGTCGAATCGACCTATGGCGATCGCGTGCATCCGGCGGGAGACCCGCTCGATGCACTCGAGCGGGTTGTGCAGCGGACCATCGGGCAGGGCGGCACGCTGCTGATCCCGGCTTTCGCTGTGGGGCGTACGCAGGAGCTTCTGTATTGCCTTTACATGCTGATCCGCGAGCATCGGATTCCACATGTGCCGATCTACCTCGACAGCCCGATGGCCGAACTGGCGACGGGGGTGTTTGCGCATCATATTGACGATCTGCATATCGAGGCTGCCGACTGCCAGGCTGCCTGTGCATTGGCCATTCCGGTGCAGAGCCCAGAACAGTCGAGGCATCTGGGGAACGATCGCGCGCCCAAGATCATTCTTGCGGCAAGCGGCATGGCAACGGGCGGGCGGGTGCTGCATCACCTCAAGAACTTTGGCGGCGGCAAGCGCAACGCCATCCTGATGTCGGGCTTCCAGGCCGCCGGCACGCGGGGCGCCGCGCTGCTGGCCGGTCAAAGGGCGTTGCGCGTGCACGGACGCGAGGTTGCCATCCGAGCCTCGGTTGAGCAGATCCAGAATCTGTCCGCCCACGCGGATGCCAATGAACTGATGACCTGGTTACGGGGCTTCACGCGGCCGCCACAGCAGACCTTCATCGTGCATGGCGAGCCAGCCGCCAGCGACGCCTTGCGCCAGCGCATCGAGCATGAATTGCAGTGGTCGGTCTGCATGCCGGAGTACCGCGAGTCCTACGAACTGGAGGGTGCATGACCGCCCCGACCGTTGCTCTGGACCCGCAGCGTGTGCTGATTGCCATGCCGGGCTGCGACACTGCCACCATGCGACTTGCCATCCCGCTGCGCGCAGAGTTGGGGCATGCCGCAGTGACCCGCTTTCCGGACGGAGAGTCTTACGTGCGGCTTTACACGCCCGTGCACGGCGCAGAAGCGGCCATTGTCTGCACACTCGATCGTCCCGACGAGAAGCTCTTGCCACTGCTCTGGCTCGCGATTGCCGCACGCCAGGGCGGGGCGCGCCGCGTTGGCCTGATTGCGCCGTACCTGCCGTATATGCGGCAGGACGTCATCTTCAATGCGGGCGAGATTCGCGCTGCGGAACACTTTGCCGCCTTGCTCAATCCCGTGTTCGACTGGCTTGTCACGGTGGATCCGCACTTGCATCGCATTTCGCATTTGTCGGAGGTCTATCGCGTGCCGACGGTCGCCGTGGAAGCCGCACCTGCCATTGCCGAATGGATTCAGACCCATGTACAGGCGCCGTTCCTGATCGGGCCTGACGAGGAAAGCAGGCAGTGGGTCGAGCAAGTAGCTGGCATGTGCGGGGCCCCATGGGCTGCATTGACCAAGACGCGACACAGTGCGTGGCACGTGGAAGTGGCTGAGTTGCCGAACATTCCACCAAGGTGTGTGCCGGTACTCGTCGACGACATCATCTCGACCGGGCGCACGATGCTCGCCGCCGCAGGCTTGCTGCAGCGCGCCGGCAAACCGCAGCCGGTATGCGTAGGAGTGCATGCTGTGTTCGCCGCCGACGCGTACAGCCAGCTGTGTGCGGCCAGCGCCGAGGTGGTCACGTGCGACACGATCCCGCATCCTTCGAACCAGATTGCACTGACAGGGCCGCTGGTCGACGCCATTTCACGCATGTTTGATCTACCCCTGCCTTTGAGCAAGCAGATGCTTGTTTGACCGGGGCGCTTTCGTATCTGGAGGCCATCATGAAACAGATCAGGTTCCTGCCTGACGACCCGACATACTGCGCAGCGGGGCCGCACCTGCAATGCCGCGCGTCGGTCGATGGCTGCTCCGCAAGCTACGCAATCACGGCGGAAGCCCTCGAGGATCATTTTGGTGCGCTTTCCTGCCGGTCGGACGATCTGCTGAGCGCGTTCAAGGTGCACCGCGGAGATATCGAAGAAGTTGCACGCCTTCTGTTCGAGCAAACAGGTTCCAAGGAGATCACGCTGCACAGCGGGCACTTCCGGTTCGCTGGCTGACATGCCTGTCATGACCACCATCTCCATGCCCTCGGTTGACGCACCCGTTGCGCCGCCGGGATGCCTCAGGTTCAAGGCGCTTGGCATTGACACGTGGCAGGAGCACGTCATCTACATGCACCCGGACAGCGCGATCTGCCGGTCGGAGGGCTTTGCCGCGCAGGCCCGTGTGGAAGTGCAGATCGGCCAGCGATCGGCGATCGCCACGCTAAACCTGGTGGGCTCGGGGTTGCTGGAAAAGCATGAGGTGAGCCTGTCAGCCAGCGCGGTCGATTCGTTGATGGCGCGCCCGGGTGACGAAGTCTGCGTCAGGCACGCGCCGTCGCTCGAGTCGCTGCGCGCCCTGCGGGCCAAGATCTATGGCGGGCATCTGGACGCCAAGCAATTGCAGGAGATCATTGCTGACATCTCGCATGAGCGTTATGCCGATGTCCATATCGCGGCATTCCTGAGTGCCTGCGCATCTGGTCGCATGACCATCAAGGAGACCATCGACCTCACACAAGCGATGGTCGACTCGGGTGAGCGCCTGCAGTGGGATCGCGCCGTTGTGGCAGACAAGCACTGCGTGGGCGGTCTGCCCGGCAATCGCACCAGCCCCATCGTGGTTGCCATCTGTGCGGCGGCGGGGCTGTTGCTGCCTAAAACGTCGTCACGCGCCATCACCTCGCCTGCGGGTACCGCCGACATGATGGAAACGCTCACCCGCGTCAACCTGAGCGCGGCAGAGTTGCGATGCGTTGTGGGGCAGGTTGGGGCATCGCTCGCGTGGGGCGGCGCATTGAGCCTCAGCCCCGCGGACGACGTCTTGATTCGGGTGGAAAGGGCACTGGACGTCGACAGCGATGCCCAGCTTGTGGCGTCCATTCTCTCCAAGAAGATCGCGGCCGGGTCCACCCATGTGTTGATCGACGTGCCTGTGGGGCCGACGGCCAAAGTCCGTAGTGTCGAAGACCTTGAACGCCTTGAAATGCTGCTCAAACGTGTGGCGCAAGCTTTTGGGGTGCAGGTGCTGATGGTGCGCACGGATGGCGCGCAGCCCGTTGGCCGCGGGATCGGCCCTGCGCTGGAAGCAAGAGACGTTCTGGCTGTACTCCAACGGACCCCTACCGCGCCGTTCGACTTGCGGGAACGGTCTCTATTGCTGGCCGGCGCATTGCTGGAGTTTTGCGGTACGGCTGTTGCCGGAACGGGGCTTGTCATGGCAACCGACCTGCTGGACAGCGGTGCTGCATGGCGAAAGTTCGAAGCGATCTGCGAGGCACAGGGTGGCTTGCGCATCCCCGGAGAAGCCGTGTTCCGCCGCGACGTCGTTGCCGAACAAAATGGCATCGTCACCCACATCGACAACCGCCACCTTGCCCGCATTGCAAAGCTTGCGGGCGCGCCGATGCGTCAAGTCGCGGGCGTACAGATGCGTGTGCGACTGCGGGATCAGGTGAATGTTGGGCAACCGCTGTTCACGATCCACGCGCAGGCCTCGGGCGAGCTGGAGTATTCGTCGGCATATGCGTTGACGCATGCTGTGGTGGGACTGTCTCCGATTGGCGTGGGCTGACATCGGGCTGTCTCCGCCTACCCGCTGGCGGTGCAGGGCGGCTGAACAGACGAGCGCGCATGCACCGGTTGGAGGGCCTGCACTTGCCAGGCTGCTGAACGCCGAAAGCCACCCGCCCGGCCTAAGCATGATCTGCAGTAACTTCCCTTACCACTCAACGTACTCTGGATAACGCCATGCAATCCGACCTGAAGTACTCCCGTCCCCTGCGCGCGCTCCATTGGCTCGTGGTTCTGGCGGTGTTGATCGCCGTCGCGGCGATCGAAGTTCTCGATTTCTTCCCGAAAGGCAGCGCCGGGCGTGCCGCTCTCTTCATGCTCCATCAGACAGCGGGGCTCTCCGTGCTCGCTTTGATGGTGTTGCGCCTGTTGGCCCGGGTGGCCACGCAGGCCCCGCCTCCCGTTCCGGGCACACCGCTGATTCAGCTTGCAGCACGACTCACGCATGGCGCGCTCTATGCACTGATGGTTGGGATGCCCCTTCTGGGCCTGTTGGCACTGGCCTGGGGTGGCAAGCCGATCCAACCGTTCGGGCTGGATCTGCCGCTGGCGGTTGCACAAGACAAGACGTTGGCGCAATTGGCCAAGGAGGTGCATGAGTCGGGCGCCACGCTGGTCTATATCGCGGTGGGGCTGCATGCCGCCGCGGCGCTCTGGCACGAATTCATCCTGAAGGATCGGCTGCTGCGCCGCATGATCTAGCGCACATGAAAACTGCGCCGACAGGAGGCTCAATGATGCACTCCACGCGCTTGCTCGCCAACGTAGCATTGCTTGCCGTGTCGGCGCTGACTCTGGCGGCCGGGTTGTGGGCACGGTACCTCGGTGCCGATGTCCTGGCGTGGCAACTCTGGCTGATTGGTGTCGTTCCAAACTGGCTGACCCTGGTCGTCACGATTGTTCGGTCACTGATGCGACGGCAGGCCGGCGTGGATGTTCTGGCAGTGATATCGATCAGCTTTGCGCTCCTGTCCGGCGAGGTGCTGGTCGCAGCGGTCATTGCGTTGATGCTCGCAACGGGGCGCGCGTTGGAAGACTTCGCGCAAGCGCGTGCGCAGCGCGAGATGACTGCGTTGCTCGGCCATGCACCCAAGCGGGCCAATCGTTTCGCCGACGGGCAGTGGCACCAAGTCAGTCTGGAGAGGGTGCAAGCGGGTGACCGGCTGCTGGTGCGGCACGGTGAAGTCGTGCCGGTGGACGGCACCTTGTCCGGGCCTGCCGATCTCGATGAATCCACGTTGACCGGAGAATCACTCACCCGCCATCGTTTGACGGCCGATGCCATTTGCAGCGGCGTGCTGAATGTGGGCGCCGCTTTCGAGATGATCGCGAGTGCATCCGCCGAAAAGAGCACGTTTGCAGGCGTTGTCCGGCTGGTCAGTGCGGCGCAGTCCGAGCGCAGTCCTTCCGTAAGGCTGGCTGACCGGTACGCCTTTGCCTTTGGGGGCGTCGCTGTTCTCCTGGCTGGGGCAAGCTGGATTCTCACGGGTGATTCGGCACGTTGTCTTGCCGTGCTCGTCGTGGCCACGCCGTGTCCGCTCATCCTGGCAGTGCCCGTCGCCATCGTTTCAGGGCTGTCGCGTTGTGCCAAGCGAAGCGTCCTCGTCAAAGGTGGCGGCGCGCTCGAGCGGCTGGCGTTGGCCGACACGCTGTTCTTCGATAAAACTGGCACGCTCACCAGCGGATATGCACGACTGGTCGATGTTGAATGCGCACCACACTACGCGTCCGATGTTGTACTGGGCCTGGCCGGCTCACTCGCGCAGGCATCGAATCACGTCACGGCAGAAGCCGTCGCCAAGGCCGCGCGCGAGCAGGGTGCGACGCTGCGATTGCCGAGCGAGGTTGTTGAGAGTCCGGGCGCTGGCGTTTGCGGCCGCGTTGACGGGCATGTCGTTTCCATCGGCGCGTTGCCATATGTCTTGGGCTCGTCCGCCGAGCCGCCCTGGGTGGAAGCGTTCGTCAAGCGCGTGAGCTATGCCGGTGCGTCGGCTGTCTTTGTCGGCGTCAATGGTGAACTGGTGGGCGCATTGCAGCTGATCGACCGCGTTCGCCTTGAGGCGCCTCGTGCGCTCCGACTCCTGCGTCGTGAGGGCATCAAACGGCAAGCGATGTTGACCGGGGATCGGGCAGATGTTGCCGAATCGGTTGGGTCCATGTTGGGGGTGACGGAGGTCCATGCGGCCCTGTCGCCAGCGGCCAAGCTCGCGGTGATTCGGGGCGCCCGCGCCGACGGCAAGGTGATCATGGTCGGTGATGGCGTCAACGATGCACCTGCGCTCGCCGCGGCGGACATTGGCGTGGCGATGGGTGCGCGCGGCGCTGCGGCCTCTTCGGAAGCTGCAGACATTGTCTTGTTGGTCGACCGCCTGGATCGGCTCGTTGACGCGGTCCGGATAGCGCACCGTACACGCAGCGTGGCACTGCAGAGCGTGATGATCGGCATGTCGTTGTCGCTGGCAGCCATGGTTGTCGCAGCGCTGGGCCATCTACCACCGTTGGCGGGCGCCATGCTGCAGGAGCTCATCGATGTATTGGCGATCGCCAGCGCGTTGAGAGCGCTGTTGCCCACGCCAGATGAAGCGCCCCGTTCACTCGTCTGCGCAGACGTCGAGCGCCTCAAGGCTGAACACGCCGAGCTGGAGCCCATTCTGAGCCGGATCCGCATGGTCGCAGACGCGCTGCCCCATATGGGAGGCAGTGCCGCAAAAGGCGCGCTGCTATCGCTCAACCAGTCCTTGGCTGACGTCCTGGTACCACATGAGCGCCGAGACGATACCCAGCTCTATCCGGACGTCGCCCGCCTGCTCGGTGGAGACGACCCGATGGCGGCAATGAGCGCCATGCATCGCGAGATATTCCGCGTGACGAACCTGTTGGGCCGAATCGTGGCGGATGTTTCCGCCGACGGCCCCGATGCCGCTGTGACGCAAGAGCTGCAACGCTTGCTGTATGGGCTCGATGCCATCCTGCGGCTGCATTGCGCGCAAGAAGACGAACTGTTCCATGTGCTCGGTGGGGAGGCTTGATCAACATGGCAAACCTGCTTGCGTTGTTCGGGACAGTCTTCTTGCTCAATGTGATGCCGGCCTTCGCACCGCCGACGTGGATGGTGATGTCATGGGTCGGCTTCTCGCGACCCGAGGCCGACCCCGTGATTCTTGCAGGCGTTGCCGCTTGTGCAGCGACGGTCGGCCGGCTGGTGCTGGCGCGGCTCTCTTGCTCACTCGTGCGCAACCGCTGGATGCGCGAGGCCGATCGCCAGAACATCGATGTGGTGCGCGCCTGGCTGGAAGACCGCAAAGGTATGACGGTCGGCCTGATGCTCGCATACGCCTTCAGCCCGTTCCCGTCCAACTACATCTTCATTGCTTACGGCTTGACTGGGATGCGGTTATGGCTGATCGGCCTGCCGTTCTTCGTTGGCCGCTGGGTGAGCTACCTGACCTGGACGCACATTGCCCAGATTGGCGCGCGCTATCTAGATGAGGAAACAGAGATCGACGGGGCGTATATGGGTGTGTACTTCGTCGTGTCGCAGGTCGTGTTTCTGGCGCTCGTCTATGGGTTTGCCAAACTGGATTGGCAGCACTTGTTGCAAACGAAGCACCTCCGATGGCGGCGACGGGAATCGATTGCATCTCCCGCCAAAGACACACGGACAAAGGTCGAGCGCTGAGCAGGGTGCATTGGCAACGAGCCTGAGACGTATTGCCGACACGCTGGGCCCGCAGGGATCGTGTCCACAGCGGTTGAGGTACGTCAACGCCTTGCGGGCGAATACAAGTAGCCTGAAAGAACCAGTGCGTTGCCCCTCTCTTCTTCGCCCGGCAAACCTTGCCAAGACATGGGCGGCAGAGCTTGATCAGTCAGGCATGCACTACGCCCCCGAGCGCCTTGCAGGAGATCGATATGTCGGCCTGGGCAATTGAACAGCACCGTGGCTGCTCCATTCATATTCTGGTGGTCGTTGGGCGTTGCGATGGATTCAAGTACGCCTACACCGGCTTTGTCTGCTCGCCAAAACAAGCCGCGTTGGAGTATCCGAAACTGGAGCGTTTCCACCACGTCTCTCCGGATTTTGATTCTGTGGATGTTGCCATTGCGGCAGGCATGCAGGTGGGGAGGGCGATTGCAGAACGCTGGACGTCGCATTCAGCGCAGCACCAAACATCTGAGCGGCCCACTCGCCCGCCCTCCTAGCAGACCGGTGTGTCGTGGAAACGGTGTTCAATATTCAGGCCGTCAGCAAGGTCTACCCAATGGGGAGCGTGAGCGTGCGCGCTCTGGAACACGTCGACCTCGAACTCGGGCCGGGTGAAATCGTTGTGCTGCTCGGGGCGTCGGGTAGCGGAAAATCCACGCTACTCAACCTGATGGGCGGGCTGGATACACCAACGAGCGGTTCCATCGTGTATCGGGACCACGATCTTTCCCACGCGGGAGACCGGGGCCTGACGCGCTTCCGACGGGAACATGTTGGATTCGTCTTTCAGTTCTACAACCTGATTCCAAGCCTGACTGCCCGCGAGAACGTCGCACTGGTGACGGACATCGCGGAGCATCCGCTGGATCCCACTGAGGCTCTGAACAGGGTCGGGATCGGGACGCTTGCGGATAACTTTCCCTCGCAGATGTCGGGTGGTGAGCAGCAACGCGTTGCCATCGCCCGCGCGGTCGCAAAACGGCCAGATGTCCTTCTGTGCGATGAGCCGACCGGCGCACTGGATTTCCGGACCGGGCAACTGGTGCTGGAGGTGCTCGAACAGGTGAACCGCGAGTTCGGCACCCTGATCGTGATCGTCACGCACAACGCCGTCATCGCCGACATGGCGGATCGTGTCGTTCGTATGAGCAGCGGCACCATTGTCGAGCACCGCCGAAACGGGCAGCGTGCCCGAGTCGGAGACCTGGCATGGTGAGCATGCTTGTCCGGCTACTCTGGCGAGACCTCTGGCAAATGCGGGCGCAGGTCTTGGCGGCAGTCCTCGTTGTCGGATGTGGTGTCGCCACGTTTGTTGCGATGCGCAGCACCTATCTGGCTTTGTTGAACGCCCAGCAGGACTACTACGCGTCATACCGTTTTGCCGATCTCTTCGTCCATCTGAAGCGCGCACCACTGGAGATTGCCTCGCGCGTTGCTGCATTGCCTGGAGTGTCACATGTGGACGCACGCGTAGTGTCAGATGTCACGGTCGACATACCCGGCCTTTCCGAGCCAGCCACGGCGCGCCTCGTTTCCATCCCGGAGCTCGGTTGGCCCGCGCTCAACCTGCTGCACCTTCAAAGCGGCCGATACATTGCGCCGGGCAGAGAGGATGAGGTGTTGGTCAGCGCGGCCTTCGCAGAGGCCAACAGCCTGCGAGCGGGCGAGTACTTCAGCGCCATCCTGAACGGCCGCTGGAAGCGCCTGCACATTGTTGGTCTTGCAATCTCGCCGGAGTATGTCTACGAGGCAGGCGCGGGCTCCATCTTCCCGGACAACCGCCATTACGGCGTAGTCTGGATGGGAGGGAATGCGGTTTCGGCAGCGTTCCGCATGGATGGCGCCTTCAATGATCTCGTGCTGTCTCTCGATGGCAGCGTGCCCGCGCCGCACGTCATCGCGCAAATCGATCGAACGTTGTTGCCGTACGGCGGACTTGGAACAATCAGCCGCGATCACCAACTATCGAATCGGTTCATTACCGACGAGATCGCACAGAACCGCGTGACTGCCACCTATGTGCCAGCCATCTTTTTTCTGGTCGCAATGTTTCTGCTGCAGAACGTCCTGACCCGACTGATCGATACACAGCGCTCACAGATCGGTTTGATGAAGGCGTTTGGATACGGTGACCTTTCAGTCGGTTTGCATTACCTGCAGCTCGGATGCGTCGTTGCTGCGGCAGGCACCGTTGTCGGTATTGGAGGGGGATTGGCGTTAGGGACATATCTAACCGACCTCTACGCCCGTTACTACCGGCTGGCCCACCTCGAGTTTCGCGCCGATTTTTCGACGATGGCCTGGGCGTTCTTCATTAGCTTTGGAACGGCGGTTGGCGGTGCCATCGCGAGCACTGCGAAAGCCATGAGATTGATGCCCGTCGAGGCGCTTCGCGCGGTCGTTCCGCCAGCGTTTTCAGTGGGCTGGGTAGAGCGGGCGGGCATCTACCGGCAAATGAGCGTGGTGTGGCGAATGATTGCGCGCAATATCGCGCGTCAGCCCGTCAAGTCGCTTCTTGGTTCTTTGGCCATTGCGTGCGCAAGCGCAATTCTTGTCGTCGGCGGGTTTTTCTTCGATTCAATCGATTTCCTTTTCGATACCCAATTCCAGCAAATCGAGCGGCAGGATGTGACGGTGGCCTTTTCTCAACCCTTATCCCACCGCGCCATCTACGCAATAGAGCGTCTGCCCGGCGTGCTGAAGGTCGAGGGGTTCCGCGATGTACCGGTCAAGCTATCCGCGGGGTATCGGTCTCGGCGCGTCTCGCTGAGTGGAATCGCTCAGAAGGCGGATCTGCACAGGCTAATTGATGACGAGGGCAGACCGTTGCATATGCCCCCGGACGGCTTGGTGGTTTCGGCCCGACTCGCCGCCGTTCTTGGCATAAGACCTGGTGATCCGATCACGATCGAAGTGCTTGAAGGAGAGCGTCAAACCAGGCAAGTCACGTTGATGCGGCTGTCCGGAGATCTGGTGGGCGTCGCGGCCTACATGGACCAGCATGCACTGGCAAAGCTGCTTGGGGAGGGTGGAAACTGGTCAGGTGCGAGGCTGTCCGTCGATCAGCATGCGGCTGCCCATCTGTATGCGACGCTCAAGCGTCTGCCAGCGGTGAATGCAGTGGCGGTTCGCCAGTCCGTCATCGCCAGCTTCCGCAAGATCATGGACGAGAGCGTTCGTCTGTCCACGTCCATCAACTTCGCCTTTGCCTGTGTGATCGCGTTTGGTGTGGCGTTCAACGGCATGCGCATCGCTTACTCGGAACGTGTTCAACAGTTGGCTTCCCTGCGCGTGCTCGGGTTCACGCAGGCCGAAGTCGCGTGGATTCTGCTCGGGGAGCAGTTTGTGCTCACCGCCATTGCGCTGCCAGCCGGACTTTTGCTTGGCTACGGCGTGTGCGGGCTCCTCTCTACACGGCTGGCAACCGACTTGTACCGGCTTCCGCTCGTGGTTCACGCCGCGACCTTCGCTTACGCATTCGTTGTAGCCGGTGGCGCGGTCGTGTGTTCGGGGCTGCTGGTGGCGGCCAAGATCAGACGGTTGGATATCGTCGCAGTGCTCAAGGCAAGAGAATCATGAAGCGTGGTGGCCTGCGAAAGACGCTCGCACTTGCAAGTGCTGCGCTGGCGCTGGCATTGGCGCTCACGTACGCACTCTGGCCGGTACCTGCGGCCGTGGACAGAGGGCGTGTCACCCGTGGACCGCTTCAAGTCACGATCGATGAAGACGGCGAAATCCGTGCGCATGATCGTTACGTCATCACTGCGCCCATCACAGGCCGACTGCTTCGCGTTGAACTGCATGAAGGCGATCAGATTAAGGCAGGGCAGGTGATCGCCGTTCTGGTGCCGGCGCCGATGACTCCGGGAGAACGAGCGACCCAACGCGCACGTGTTGATGCGGCAGAGGCAATTTTCAGTGAGGCCCAGGCGCGGGCCGCGCATGCGCGGGCAGACTACGACCAAGCCCGCCGAAACTTGGACCGGGGCGAAACGCTTTTGAGCAGCGGTGCCATGTCCAGGCAGGAAGTGGAGCAGATGCGGACCATGGCTGCATCAAGTGCCAGCGATCTGACAGCAGCACGCGCAAGAGAAACGTCCGCCGCCGCCGACGTTCGTGTCGCCATGGCAAATTTGAAGGCGCTGGAAGCCGGGCAACCCGTTGAAGTCCGTGCCCCGACCAACACCGTTCTGTTGCGCATCGAACAACAAAGTGAGCGCGTGGTGCTTGCAGGCGCGGCCCTGATGCTTCTGGCCGACCCATCGCGCTACGAACTCGTCGTCGACGTGCTATCGACCGATGCGGTCAAGATCAGTCCTGGCATGCGCGTATCGGTAGTGGAGTGGGGCGGTCCGTTGGCCGTCAACGCCACGGTCCGGACAGTAGGTCCAGGGGCGTTTACCAAGGTGTCGGCGCTCGGGGTTGAAGAACAGCGCGTCCATATCGTGGCGGATCTTGTCGACCCGCCAGGCAGGTTGAATGATGGGTACCGCGTACAAGGGCGCATCGTCATCTGGGAACAACCCGACGTACTGAAGCTGCCGATTGGCGCGTTATTCCGCTGCGGCGGTAACTGGTGCACGTTTATCGTTAAGAACGGAAAAGCTGTACAGCGAATCATTCAGATCGGACAGCGCAACGCGGAGGAAGCCCAGGTGCTCGATGGGCTTCAGGACCACGACACCGTGGTCGTCTATCCTCCGCCCACGCTCAGTGACAGCATGAGCGTGCGCCCCCTGAACGCCCGTTGATTGCACGGGGGCTAGGGGCCTACGCGGCGCAGACGCAGCGCATTGGATACCGCCGCAACCGAACTCACGCTCATCGCGAGCGCCGCGCTCATGCGACGCAGCAGCAAGCTGGCCCGCCGGATCTACTTCTGCCTCATGCCGCCCATACCCGGACCCATTCCGCGGCCCATGCCCATGCCCTAACCATCCATCATCATTTGCATCACCTCCTGCATCACGGCGGTGTTCCGTTCCATCATGCCTCGGCATGTGGGTTGGGGCGGGTGGCGTGGATTCGGCGGGGACAATACAAAGGTCGCACGAGCCCGGCTGATGCGCTGCTCAGCCGTTCATGCGCACGCGGTTACTTAGGTGGAGGCCGGCGAATTTGCCGGCCCCAACATGTCGCAGGGTCAATTCAAATCAAAGGCGAGACGACATGTACTGCTCCCGGACCGCCAGCCCGGCGTAAGGCAGGTTGCTCGCGGTGACGACTGCCACGTAGTCGGAAAATCGCCACTGCAAACGCGCGGTCTGCAGTGGCGATGCGCCCAGTACCGCTGGCGATGCATCACCCATTGTCGACGTTGGCATACCGAGCACATCTCGCAGCGCATGTCTAGCGCCATCCCAGGCGGCGGTTGTGTCGTTGGCGCTCATACCCCGCCGGTAGACGTCTACACCGATGAGATGGCCGTTCGGACCGAAGCTGAGCCATAACTCGCTGACGGGCGGGCCGGCAAGACCGAGCTTATTGGCTTCGACGCCGCGACAACGAAGATAGCTGTAGCCGTGCTTGACATCTTCACAGGCTATGCGATTTTCGTGTGCCCACTGGCGGGCCTCCTCGGGGGTCGTGGCATCCAGTACGAACCCGCCGGGGACCGGGCGAGCCGGCGCGAACTTCACAGCCCGAAGGTGCGCTAGTCCGCTGGCGCGCAGCGCGCTGACTTGCTCCGCAGTGGTGTTGTCGACGGGGCACGGAACGCCAAGCATCGCGAGCACAGGACGAGCCGCCTTCAAGTGCATCGCACCGACCAGACCGATCGCAACCGTCAAGGCTGCAATGCCGGGCAGTGCGTAGCGGCGCAACCCGCTTCGCGGGCTCACTTGCAGTTCTGGGCGGTGTTAGGGCCCAGATACTGAGGCATGGTCGACACGATGGTCGACTTGAGGCCGGTGAGCACGGGTGCTACGCGAGAGATGTAGCCATCCGGAACGCCATCGGTCTTCATGACAGCGGCGGCATCGGTAATGAACTGATCGAACACACAGCCAGGGATGCCAACGTCAGAGTGTGCAGTGGCCATGTCGTCACACATCACGGTAGTGCCGTCCGCCGCGACTTGCCCCGGATAGCTGAAGGGGCCGCCAAACAGCGCTTTGAACTGGAGGTTCAGGCAGGCTTTGAGACGTCCGACCGTATCGTGTCCCGGCTTACCGATGTTTGCGAAGTACGGTGCTTCTTTGGGGTCCGCAAGCAGTCCGGACACCGCATCGTCGACCACCTTTGAAATGGCGGCCGGTGCGCTGGCATCTCCACCAAGCCCGGCCCACATGTCGGCATTTTGGGGAAATTGTGCTGTCGACGCCGTTGATGCCATCGCCTTGGGCGTGTCATCGCCCCCTCCGCATGCACTCAAGGTCGCGGTGGTCAAGGTCAAAACCAGTAGCAGTGCTCGCTTCATGGGTCAATCTCCTTTGGCAGGGTATGGATCGGGCACTGCGCGGTTTATCTCAAGGGCTGCGCAGCGCTGGTTTGATATACGTCTGCCAGGCGATTTCGGATGCAGAATGGATCAAGCCAGCACCCCATTCATGCGCTCCACGCGTTCCAGGCGTGACCCTTGGCCACACGTCGACCCGGCTCTGGCGGCAGCGACCAACACAGCCCCCGCTGTTCTGCCAGCGTGCGGCCGATCCGCCATCAGCACGGTAGCCGGCGTTCATGTAGCGTCCCCCTCCAGTTCGGCGAGCACAGCCGCGATCAACAACCCCGATCTGCGACCGCACGACGCTCTGAGCGTCGGCAACCATCGGTTCGGAGGGTGTCGACGATCTTTCTGATGCAAAGTCAACTCAATTCTGTGAACCACCAATGCGTTGTCGCACGATCTGTTTGTGCATCCGATAGCCGGTTGGATTCGTATATCGGTTGCTTCCACATTGCGAAGCGCCACGATAGAGGTCAACGATGAAACGGTTTCAACTGGCAGGGTTGTCTGGTGTTCTGGTTTCTTTCGCAATCATTTCTGGCGGCTATGCGTCCGTAGCGGCGGCCGCAATGGGCGATAGCGAAGCGACCACCATGGTGGGCGGCGCTCCGATGTATCCGTCCAAGAACATTATTCAAAATGCGGTCAATTCGAAGGATCACACCACGCTTGTTGCTGCCGTGAAGGCAGGCGGCTTGGTCGATACGCTGTCCGGGGCAGGCCCATTCACCGTATTTGCACCGACCAACGAAGCCTTTGCGGCGCTGCCCGCCGGTACGGTCGATAAGTTGCTCAAGCCTGAAAGCAAGCCGACCTTGGTCAAGGTGTTGACCTATCACGTGGTGCCCGGCCGGCTCACGGCACAAGACCTGATGAAGGCCGTCGCCGATGGCGGCGGCAAGGCGATGCTCAAGACCGTCGAAGGTGATCCGCTCACCGTCATGCAGAAGGGCGACCATCTGACCGTCACCGACGACAAGGGCGGGGTCGCCATGGTCACTATCGGCAATGTGTACCAGTCGAACGGCGTGATTCACGTCGTGGACAAGGTATTGATGCCGTAATCCTTCCCGTGAAGCGCGGGGGCGAGTGCCCTCGCGCGCTCGGACTATGACGAGAGGAAAGGCAATGTCATCCCAACTTCGCTACGCTCAAGACGTTCGTTGCGGGAACAACGCCGGTGGTATACCTTTGCCACATCCCGTCATGGGCAACCGAGGCACGCGAAATCATATGCACGTTGTCGGAGCATCTTTGCCCGAAGCCGAGGGCACGATATCAGCGCGCCAGGAAGCCGTTCGGGAACGGCTCGTTGAGTTGCTCAAGCAAACTGGCGAAGGAAGTAAATCAGCGTTCGAAGAGCTCTACACGCTAACTTCTCCCAAACTCTATTCGTTGGCGTACGGAATCCTTCGCAGCTCAGGTGAAGCCGAAGACGTGCTGCAGGATATCTATGTCGCCATCTGGCAACGCGCCGACCAATTCGATCCTCATCGGGGGACCGCCATGACATGGCTGATCTCGCTGGCGAGGAACAAGTCGATCGATCGTCTTCGGCAATCGCGCGAGACCACCGG
The DNA here is from genome assembly GCF_038440115.1 of Ralstonia sp. OTU4908. NCBI lineage: Bacteria > Pseudomonadati > Pseudomonadota > Betaproteobacteria > Burkholderiales > Burkholderiaceae > Ralstonia > Ralstonia sp. OTU4908. Next base: position 125,759 of record NZ_JASATD010000015.1, read on the forward strand.
TGATGAGACGGACTGGGGCCAGATCGTCGATGAACGGGCAACGCCATCAGAAGTGGCGGACATGAGCCAGGAGCATCGACGCCTGGAGAGTTGCATTCGCAAGCTGGAGGGTCGCCAGCGTGGTGTGATCGTGGAGGCGTTCTATACAGGGGTGACCTACGCTGAACTCGCAGCGCGTCTGAGCGTGCCGGTCGGTACGATGAAAAGTTGGGTGCGACGCAGCCTGCTGCAACTGAAGATGTGCCTGGAGCAGCAGTCATGACGCCAGATCGCGATCTGGAGTGCGCTGAATACGTTCTCGGTTTGTTGGACACCGAGGAACGCAGCGCCGTGGAGCGTGCACTGCATGAAGATGCAGCCCTACAGGCAGCAGTCGATGCTTGGGAATTTCGTCTTTCTCCCCTCGGTGAGGCTGTCACCCCCAGGCAACCACCTGTGCGCGTGTGGAGGCGAATCGAGGCCGATCTGGGGCTTGTAGAGCGAACTGGCGCGCCTACGACTGTGCCGGCAGGGGCACAAATGCGGCGTTTTTGGAACAGCATTCGGTTCTGGCGCACGTTGGCGCTTGCAACGACTTTCGCAATGGTTGCTGTCGTCGCGGTGAATCTTTTCCTCGCAGCACCCCCTGAGGCGCCGTCTGGTTTGAAGTCAGCTTATGCTGCGGCTGCGATTGCAGATGACGATGGCGTGCCGCATTGGACCGCGACCGTCGACAAAGCAAAGCGCGAGATCATCGTCGTGCCGGCTGTCGCATTTCAGGTCTCGGACAGCGCTTCGACTGAGCTCTGGCTGATTCCAGAAAATAGCAAACCGATCTCGTTGGGAGTCTTCCCCTCCAATCGCTCGACTTCAATTGTGTTGTCGAAGGAAAATGCCGCCAAACTTAATGCCCGTTCAGCTCTGGCTGTTTCGGTAGAGCCCAAAGGAGGTTCTCCGACGGGCCAAGCGACGGGTCCTGTGGTGGGCAAGGGCGCGATGCATGAGACGTAATGAAATTGTCTATCTCTGCATGAATAACTCCATTGCAGCAACCTTGCTCGACACTGTTTGAAGCGTCGAGCAACGTCGTGGCCATGTAATCCCCCTTCGCGCTACTGGCGCATTTGCGCCTATACAACGCCGCCGCGAGCTCCCGCCT
>NZ_JASATD010000016.1:0-112317 GCF_038440115.1 Ralstonia sp. OTU4908
TGGAGAATCAATCTCCACCGCGATCTCGCGCAATGCGAATCACATCCGGGTTCCGTCGCAACGCGCGCATCACATCGGCCAAGTGCACGCGGTCGTGCACCTGGATCAGGAACGTCATGTACGTCGCTTCCTGATAGCCCTCCTGCTCCATCGATACGTGTGCCACGTTGGCATCGGCCGACGTCAAGTCGGCGGCGACGCGCGCCAGGATGCCCTTCGTATTGCGCACCAGCACCTTGATCGACACGTCGAACGCGCGTGTCGTGTGCTCTGCCCACATGACGTCGATCCAGTGCTCCGGATCCTTGCCATGCAGCCGCTTGGCCACGCGGCATTCCTGCACGTGGATCTGCAAGCCTTCGCCCTTGCCGATATAGCCGACGATCGGGTCGCCGGGAATCGGGCGGCAGCACGGCGAGAACACCATCGCCATGCCTTCGTCGCCACTCACGGTGACGGCAGGCGCCTCGTCCCCCGCGAAGGTGTGTACGGCCGCCATCAAAGCTTCATCGCCCTCGTGCCCGCCTTCCTGCAAGAGGATTTCCAGGCGGCGCGCGACCACCGCGGCCACGCGGCGGCCGAGTGCCAGATCCGCAAACACGTCTTCGCGCGCCTTGTTGCCCGTCCACTGCACGACGCGCTCCCACACCTGGGCGGATAAGGCCTTCATGTCGATGCCGATCTGGCGCAGCGCCTGTTCGAGCAAACGCTCGCCCAGTTGAATCGCCTCGTCCAGCTTGGCCGTCTTGAGGAAATGCCGGATCGCGGCGCGCGCCTTGCCCGTACGCACAAACGTAAGCCATGCGGGGTTCGGCTTTGAGTACGGCGCCGTCACCACCTCGACGATGTCGCCGTTCTTCAGTTCCGTGCGCAGCGGCAGCAGCTCGTTGTTGATCTTGACGGCTACGCACTGGTTGCCAAGGTCACTGTGCACCGCGTAGGCGAAGTCCAGCGCCGTAGCACCGCGCGGCAGCGCGCGGATCTCGCCCTTGGGCGTGAACACGTAGACCGCATCCGGGAACAGGTCGATCTTGACGTGCTCGAGAAACTCCTGCGAATCCCCCGTCTGGCTTTGAATGTCGAGCAGCGATTGCAACCACTGATGCGCTTGTTGCTGAGCCCGATCGGGCTCGTCGTGGTGCTGTTTGTACATCCAGTGCGCAGCCACGCCGGCTTCCGCAATCTGGTTCATCTCGCGGGTGCGGATCTGAAACTCGACCGGCGTACCGAACGGGCCCACCAGCGTCGTGTGCAGCGACTGATAACCGTTGATCTTGGGGATGGCGATGTAATCCTTGAACTTGCCGGGCATCGGCTTGTACAGGCTGTGCAGCGCACCCATCGTCATGTAGCACTGCATCTGCGTGTCGACCACCACGCGGAATCCATACACGTCCAGCACCTGCGAAAACGACAACTGCTTGTCGTGCATCTTGCGGTAGATGCTGTACAGCGTTTTTTCGCGGCCAGTCATCTCGGCCGGAATGCCCGCATCGGTCAGCGCACGCTGGGCCGTTTCGAGAATGCGGCTCACGACTTCGCGTCGATTGCCGCGCGCGGCCTTCACCGCTTTCTCGAGCGTGGCATACCGGAACGGCGAACCGATACGGAAACTCAGTTCCTGCAACTCCCGATACGTCGTATTCAGGCCGAGGCGGTGCGCGATCGGGGCGTAAATCTCCGTCGTCTCGCCGGCAATGCGGCGCCGCTTCTCCGGCGGCACGTGGTCGAGCGTGCGCATGTTGTGCGTGCGATCGGCCAACTTGACGAGAATCACGCGCACATCGCGCGCCATCGCGAGCAGCATCTTGCGGAAGCTCTCGGCTTGCGCCTGCTCGCGGCTCTGGAATTCGAGTTTGTCCAACTTGGTCAGGCCGTCGACCAGTTCCGCGACCTTGGGGCCGAACTTCTCGGCCAGTTCGCTCTTGGTCACGCCCTGGTCTTCGATCACATCGTGCAGCAGCGCTGCCATGATCGATTGCACATCCAGCTTCCAGCCCGCGCAAATCTCTGCCACGGCCACGGGATGCGTGATGTACGGCTCGCCGCTCTGGCGGTACTGCCCGAGATGCGCTTCGTCGGAAAAGTGGAAGGCTTCCTTCACCAGCTTCAGGTCGGCCGGCTTCAGATACGACAGCTTTTCGGTCAGCCCCGAAATGGAGACGACCTGCTGGCGCGGCGGTGCCGCCGGCTGCGAGGTCGGGCCGAACAAATGCCGATAGGTCTGCTCCAGCACCGCATCGATGAATAGCGTGTCGCCGCCCTCCGGCTTGGCTGCCTGCGCAGGCACGTCGGCGCTTGCAGCCTTGTGCGACTTGGGCGGCAGGGCTGCCCGCTCCCCTACCAGGTCGGCACCACGCGGATCAGGCAAGTTCGGCGCGCCCGTACGGGGCGACGCGGGGCCGGAGCCGGAAGCGGATGACGGCATGGGAACGACGGAAGCAGTGGAGGACCCGGAGGGGACCGTGGAAGTGCCCGACTCAGGACCGGACGACCTCGTGGACGATTCCACCGACGGCACGTTGTGTTCGCGCGTGGCGGAATGTTGGGTCCTGGGCGAAGAAGAAGCGGGCGAGGTAGGCATGCCGGGGTCTAGTGCGTTCGCGTCTTTCACATCCACGAAAGATCGCAAGAACGATCAGTGACCGGGGCAGCGTACCACGCCAGGTAATGCCAAGTAACGCGTGTCAGCTCAGGACGGAACCTTCTTGAGCATCTCGATACCGACCTGGCCCGATGCGATTTCACGCAATGCGGTCACGGTCGGCTTGTCCTTGGCATCGACCTTGGGCGTGTGGCCCTGCACCAACTGACGGGCGCGGTACGTTGCGGCCAATGCCAGTTCGAAGCGATTCGGAATCTGTTTCAAGCAATCTTCGACGGTAATACGCGCCATGAAAACTCCACCTTGAGGCAAATCTTGTTGATCTCGACATTTTAGCAGCAGCGCAGCACTCGCTTCCGACTGCACTTGGGCACAGGCGCTACCACACTTTCGCAACCGCGCTGAAAAACGCGATTGCGTTGCTTGCTCAGTGAATGCCCAGTTCGACGAACAGCTCGCCGTGGCGCGCCTTCTGGGCACCAAAGCGCAGGCGCGTGGCCTGCACCACGGTGCGCAACTCGGCCAATGCCGTGTCGAACACTTCGTTGATGATCACGTAGTCGGCCTCGGGCGCGTGCGCCATCTCGGAGCCCGCCGCGAGCAGGCGGCGCACGATCACGTTCGGCTCGTCCTGGCCGCGCTTCTTCAGACGATCCTCCAGCGCCGTGAGCGACGGCGGCAGGATGAAGATCTCTACGGCATTGGCGAACCGGCGATGCACCTGCTGCGCGCCCTGCCAGTCGATTTCGAGCAGCACGTCGGTGCCGGCGCGCATCTGTTCTTCGATCCACACGCGCGAAGTGGCGTAGTAGTTGCCGTGCACCTCTGCCCATTCGAGAAACTCGCCGCGATCACGGCAAGCCTTGAACTCCTCGACGGTCATGAAGTTGTACTCGCGGCCGTGCTGCTCGCCCGGGCGCGGCTTGCGCGTGGTGGCCGAAACCGACAGGCGAATCGACGAATCGTGCGCCAGCAGCGCATTCACCAGCGTCGACTTACCGGCGCCCGACGGTGCGACGACCATGAACAGGCTGCCCGGAAAGTGATTCTCGATGGGCGTATCGACGGCAGAGTGCGCTTGATAGGATGGCATGTTCTAGTTCTAGCGTTTCAAGTTATTCGAGATTCTGTACCTGCTCGCGCATCTGCTCGATGAGCAGCTTGAGTTCCATCGATGCATCGGCCAGTTCCTTGGCGGCCGCCTTCGAGCCGAGCGTATTCGCCTCGCGGTTCAGCTCCTGCATCATGAAGTCCAGGCGTTTGCCGATCTGGCCGCCCTTCTCCAGGATGTGGCGCGTTTCGCGCAGATGCGCCTGGAGGCGCGAGAGTTCTTCGGCGATGTCGATGCGGATGCCGTAGACGGTGGCTTCCTGGCGGATGCGCTCCGACAGCTCGTCGCGCGTCAGTGCCGGGGTGCCGTCGGGCGCAGCCAAGCCAAACGCCTCGCGCAGGCGTTCGGTCAGCTTGTCCTGATGCTGCTGGATCAGCTCCGGCACCATCGGCGTCAGTTTGTCGACGATGGCCAGCATCGCGTCAGCGCGGTCCAGCAAAACGGCCTTCAGGGCATCACCTTCGCGACGGCGCGACTCCAGAAGTTGCTTGAGCGCCTCTTTGGCAGCCTCGATCACGGCGTCGCGCAGCGTGTCTTGTGTCAGTTGCGGCTCGGCCAGCACGCCGGGCCAGCGCAGGATTTCGCCCATGCGCAGCGAACCCGATGCCGGCAAGTAGCGCGTGACCGCCTGCTCCAGCTTCGCCAGCTGTTGCAGCAGTTCCACATTGAGCGCCGCGACATCGCTGGCGGCTTCCTGGCGTTGCAGGTTGATCCGGCATTCCAGCTTGCCGCGCGAAAGCGCGCTCATCAGCATTTCGCGCAGGGCCGGCTCGAAGGCGCGGCACTCTTCCGGCGCGCGGAAGAGCAGATCGAGGAAGCGCGAGTTGACGGTGCGGAATTCGACCGAGACGGTGGCGACGCTGCCGCTGGGGGCGCCATGGGCATCGGTAAAGGCTGCCTGGCGTGTGGCGACGCCGTAGCCGGTCATGCTGTGGATCATGGAATCGTGGTGTGTTGTTCTTGGTCGAATCGGGAAATCCGGCGGCGGTATTTAACGCCCGGAATTGGCGGGGAATCCCCCACCTTTTGTCGCTTTACAACGTGTGGACTGGTCAGGGAGAATCCGACAGCCATTTCGCCACACAAACCCATGACAGAGTCAAAAGGCTCAGGACAGCCACGCAGTGCCCCGTTGCCGGTGGGCACCTTGCTGTCCAATTATCGTATTGTAAAGAAGTTGGCCAGCGGGGGGTTCAGCTTCGTCTATCTTGCGACCGACGAGCATGGGACGCCGGTGGCCGTGAAGGAATATCTGCCGTCTTCGCTGGCCCGTCGTGCGCCCGGCGAATTGATTCCCGTCGTGCCTGAAGAAAGCGCGAGCGCGTTCCGCCTCGGGCTCAAATACTTCTTTGAAGAAGGCCGGTCGCTGGCCAAGATTTCTCACCCTGCCATCGTGCGAGTGCTCAATTTCTTCCGGGAAAACGGCACCGTCTACATGGTGATGACGTACGAGCAGGGTAAAACGCTGCAAGAACACATCCTCACAGCGCGCCAGCAAGGCAAGCTGAAGATGCTGCGCGAGCGCTTCATCCGCCAGGTGTTCCATGACCTGATGAGCGGGCTGCGCGAGGTCCACATCCACAAGCTGCTGCACCTCGACATCAAGCCCGGCAACATTTACCTGCGCGAGGATTTCTCGCCGATCCTGCTCGACTTCGGTGCCGCACGGCAGACGCTCACGGCCGAGGCCTCGCGCTTCCAGCCGATGTACACGCCGGGCTTTGCCGCGCCGGAGCTGTACCGCAAGCACAACGAGCTGGGACCGTGGACGGACATCTACAGCATCGGCGCCACGATCTATGCCTGCATGGCCGGCACGCCGCCCCAGGAAGCCACGCAGCGCGAGAAAGACGACAAGCTGGAAGAAGGCCTGGAGCGCCTGCGCAAGGTCTATACAGCCAGCCTCATCGATCTGGTCGGCTGGTGCCTGAAGATGAAGCCCGAAGAGCGCCCCCAGAGCGTGTTCCGTCTGCAAAAGGTGCTGCGCGAAGAAAGCAACGCGCTGACCGAATTGCAGGCGCTGACCGCTGTCACCCAGGGCGGCCCCGTGACAGAAGAAAAAGAGGCGTTGACGACGCGTTTCATGAGCCGTCTGTTGCGCCGCCGGGACAGTTGAGCGCCCGATCGCCGCTGACAGGCGGAGTATGATTCCGAAATGGTGCAACACTAGGCGGGACTTGCCGCTGCACCGCCTCCCTCACCGAATATTCATCTAGCCGCAATGCGATTCTCGGTTTATCAAGAAAGCAAAAAAGGCGCGCGACGCGTCAACCAGGACCGCATGGGCTACTGCTTCACGCGTGACGCCATGCTGATGGTGCTGTGCGACGGCCTGGGCGGGCATTCCCTGGGCGAAGTTGCGGCCCAGCAGGCGCTGCAGACCATGGCGCGCCAGTTCCAGCGCCACGCGCGTCCGTCGATTCGCAATCCGCGTGATTTCCTGCACGAGAGCATCATGCTCGCGCACCGCGACATCCATCGCTATGCCGAGACGAACGGCCTGCCCGATGCGCCGCGCACGACCATCGTCTGCGCGCTGGCCCAGCGGGGCTCGCTGCACTGGGCGCACGCTGGGGATTCGCGCATGTATCTGATGCGCAAGGGCGAACTGGTGACGCGCACGCGCGATCACTCCAAGATCGAGAACCTGCTGCAGCAAGACCGTGTGCTGCCGATGCAGGTCGCGCATCACCCCGAGCGCAACAAGATCTACAACTGCCTGGGCTCGCCCAATCTGCCGCTGATCGACATCGGCGGACCCGTCAATCTGGAGCCGGGCGACGTTGCCATGCTGTGCTCCGACGGCCTATGGGGCAGCGTGCAGGAGGACGAACTGGTTGATACCTGCACCAGTTTCTCGGTCACGCAGGCGATTCCCGAACTGATTGCCCGCGCGCTGCGCAATGCCGGCGACACCGCCGATAACACCACCGCCATCGCCATGATGTGGGAGCTGGACGCGGTGACCACCACGCAGGATTCGGTGCAGACCGATACCCTTCCCCTGAACGCGTTCACCACGTCCATCCTGGACGCGCCGCAAAGCGAATCGGGGCTGATGTCGGAAGAGGAAATCGAGCGCTCCATCGCTGAAATCCGTGCCGCCATCGACAAGACCAGCAATCTGACGCGCTAAACGCCGTTGCACCGCCCTCCTCCGGCCCGCCCTGCCAAGCGCAGCGCGGGCCGGTATCATGTCGGGCTATCCGTTTTCTTCAGCGAGACCCCACATGCGACCCAGCGGCCGCCAGCCCGACCAACTCCGCCCCGTCACCCTTACCCGCAACTTCACGCGCCACGCCGAAGGCTCGGTACTGGTGTGCTTTGGCGACACGCAAGTGCTCTGCACGGCCAGCGTGCTGCCCAAGGTGCCGCCGCACAAAAAGGGCAGCGGCGAGGGCTGGGTGACGGCCGAGTACGGCATGCTGCCGCGCTCGACGCACACGCGCTCCGACCGCGAGGCCGCACGCGGCAAGCAGACGGGCCGCACGCAGGAGATCCAGCGCCTGATCGGCCGCGCGATGCGCTCGGTGTTCGATCTGCGCGCGCTGGGCGAGCACACGCTGCATCTCGACTGCGACGTGCTGCAGGCCGACGGCGGCACACGCACCGCCAGCATTACCGGCGCGTTCGTCGCGGCATATGACGCAGTCTCTGTCATGCGCGAAAAGGGCCAGCTGGTGGGCAACCCGATCCGCGATTTCGTGGCTGCCGTGTCGGTGGGCGTGGTCGACGGCGTACCGGTGCTCGACCTCGACTACCCCGAAGACTCGGCGTGCGATACCGACATGAACGTCGTCATGACGGGCAGCGGTGGCTTTGTGGAAGTGCAAGGCACTGCAGAAGGCACGCCGTTCTCACGCGCCGAAATGGACGCGCTGCTGGGGCTCGCCGACCAAGGCATCCGCACGCTGATCGGCCTGCAGAAGCAGGCGCTGGGCCTCTGAGCGACACGGCCATGCGCAAGATCGTTCTCGCATCGAACAACGCCGGGAAGCTGACCGAATTCAACGCGCTGCTGGGCACGCTCGGGTTTGACGTGACGCCGCAAGGCGCGCTCGGCATTCCCGAGGCGGAGGAGCCCTATGCGACCTTCGTTGAAAACGCGCTCACCAAGGCACGCCATGCGAGCCGCGCGTCTGGCCTGCCCGCGCTGGCAGACGACTCCGGCATCTGCGTGCATGCCCTGGGGGGCGCGCCGGGCGTGTATTCCGCGCGCTATGCGCAACTGGCGGGGGAGCCCAAATCGGATGCTGCCAACAACGCCCGCCTCGTCCGCGAACTGGCCGGCAAAGCCGATCGCGGAGCACACTATGTTTGCGTGCTCGTCTACGTGCGCCATGCGGATGACCCACAGCCGATCATTGCCGAAGGCAACTGGTTTGGCGAGGTGATCGACACACCGCGCGGCGACGGCGGCTTCGGCTACGACCCGTACTTCCTGCTGCCCGATCTCGGCAAAACGGCCGCCGAGCTGACCAAGGCCGAGAAGAACAGCGTGAGCCATCGTGCACAAGCCCTCGCGCAGCTCGTCGAACGGCTGCGCACCTTTGAAAACGCCTGACGTTCCGATGATTCCGATTCACCCCGCCGGCGCAGCCAAGGCGCCTTCCGCAACCGCCGCTGAAACCGGTGACAAGGTCACCTCCGTCTTCCTGCAGCCGGGCAAGATCAGCCTGCCCGCTTCGCCGCCGCTGTCCTTGTACGTGCACGTGCCGTGGTGCGTACGCAAGTGTCCGTACTGCGATTTCAACTCGCATGCAGAGCCGGAACAGGGCATCCCGGAAGAGCGCTTTCTGGCTGCCGTGCGGCAAGACCTGGAGGCCGCGCTGCCGATGGTGTGGGGCCGGCATGTGCACACGATCTTCATCGGGGGCGGTACGCCGAGCCTGTTGTCGGCGCAAGGGCTAGACCGCTTGCTGTCGGACATCCGCATGCTGCTGCCAGTTGACGCCGACGCCGAGATCACGATGGAGGCCAACCCGGGCACCTTCGAGGCAGAACGCTTCCGTAGCTACCGCGCCAGCGGCGTGAACCGCCTGTCGATCGGCATCCAAAGCTTCAACGATGCGCACCTGCAGGCCCTGGGCCGCATCCATAGTGCCGCCGAAGCGCGCGCCGCCATCGACATCGCCCGCGCGCATTTCGACAACATCAACCTCGACCTGATGTTCGCGCTGCCGGGCCAGACACTTGCCGAGTGCGAGGCCGATGTTGAGGCCGCGTTGTCGTTCGATACGAATCACGTGTCGCTGTACCACCTGACGCTGGAGCCGAACACCTACTTCGCCAAGTACCCGCCCGCGCTGCCGGATGACGACGCGGCGTTTGCAATGCAGGACTGGATTCACGCGCGGTTGGCAGCGGCAGGCTACGAGCACTACGAGGTGTCGGCATACGCCAAGGCCGGCAAGCGCTGCAAGCACAACCTGAACTACTGGCAATTCGGCGATTACCTCGGCATTGGCCCGGGCGCGCACGGCAAGCTCAGTTTTCCGCACCGGGTCATCCGCGAGATGCGGCACAAGCATCCGGACACGTATCTGCGCCAGGCCGAGACAGCCGGCGGTGCGGCGGTCATGCAGGAGCAGCGCGAAGTCGACGCTGCCGACCTGCCGTTCGAGTTCATGCTCAATGCGCTGCGACTGACGGACGGTTTTCCCGTCACGTTGTTCCAGGAACGCACTGGCCTGCCGTTGCGCTCCATTGAGCGACAACTCGACGTCGCCGAGCAGCGCGGCCTGCTGACGCGCGACCATGTCGCCATCCGCCTGACCGAGCTGGGGCAACGGTTCCTCAACGATTTGCAGGAATTGTTCTTGGCCGACGACGAAAACTGACGGTAACCGGTGCCAAGTTGCGCCATGTACCGTTACAATGGCGCCCTTGCTCGCAACGAGCAGCGCAGCACGAAGGAAGCGTGGCCGAGTGGTTTAAGGCAGCAGTCTTGAAAACTGCCGATGGGGTGACCCATCCGTGAGTTCGAATCTCACCGCTTCCGCCAGCCCTTGTTCCAAGGCGCGCCAGATTCCTCCCCACCACTCTTCCAGCCAGCGCCGCTTTGTCAGTGCCGCGCCGTAGGCCAAAGCACATCGGCGTCTTCTCCGAGCGCCTTGGCAATGGCGAGACGAACGCGCTTCGCTCCATTGCCGGCGATGGAAGACGACAGCAATTGCGGCGTGACGTCGTCCAAACCCAGTTTTTCTGAAAGCTCACGCAAGGTCGCCCTCCCGAAGCGCTCTTCAAGGAGGCGTTTAACGGGTGGGACAGCGCGGGAAACTTCACGAGGATCCGACGGCGGTGCTCCTACCGGACCTCTCTTCTTGCGCTCTTTCGGCTTGATCGGGAGATCTACCGATTGAGGGAGAGGATTCTCGGCCATGGAGCGGCCCAGATTTGCTAACGCTTCGGCTACGTTCCGCCCGGTGCTGGAGCACATCGCGTCCGGCGCTACCAACACCGCGAAATAATTGCCGCGATCTTGGTACAACCTGACCTTGCAAATCAAATTCATATGATTCGAGCGGTAAATCAAAATAGTTCTATTTTTTATTATTTTATGGAATGAAATACCCTGGCAGCGCTCTGACATGCCCCGTTGCCAAAGGAGGGACGCGAGCACCCCCTCAAGCCCCGAAAGGGGCTTGAGGCAGGTCGAGCGCGTAAAGACATTCCCCGTTCTTCTAAGTCGGTCTGACTCGTTATTATGCGGTTTTCACCAATCATCTGATTGGTGATCACCCGTGCATCAACGCCAAGCAATATCGCCGGAATGCCAACTCGAAAAAACGGGGTGAATCCGCTCACCCCATTCCTCGGAAGCTGACCTGGCCTGACTAGGCCAAGCGACCTGCTGTTTCCCCGTTGCCCACCCTGCGTCGGCTCCATGGAACCGCGCGGGCGCTGAACTTTTTTATTAGGCGTGATGCCAATGCCGAATATTGTCGGGAACGATAGCAGACGCTATTCTGACTGGCACCCTGCTAAATAGAGGGCAAGCACCTGCCGCCAAATGCAGTCCATGCGAGCCGGAGCGTGGGAAATGGAGCCGAGGGGCGGTAATCACAACTTTGGTGCAGCCGCGTGTCCGTGTTGAACGTGGCACACGGCTGGTAAAGCACATCGGCGCCTGGCTATCGGTTCTTTGTATTGCAACCACCCGCGGCAGACCATGGAAATCCTCAAGGATGTAAGCGCGATTGCTTTAGCCAATAGTCTTCCAGACGGCGTCTTCCTGGTCGACGAGCGTGGGCGGATTCGTCACGCCAATGCAGCGTGGGAAGACATTCTGGGTTATCGGGCATCCGATCTGCTGGGGCAGACCATGCTCGAACTCGTGGCGCCGGACGACCGCGACAGAACGCAAAAGCAAGCGGGTCGCGTGCAGGCTGGCATTAGATGCACCGGATTTGAGAATCGCTATCGGCACCAGTCGGGCACCGATGTCCATTTGTCATGGTCGGCACAGTGGAACGTGGAGCATCGACTGCGCATTGGCGTGGCGCGCAATGTCACCGCATTGAGGACGCTGGCGGAGCCCAGCCCACTGGCGCAACTGCAGGCGCGTCTGGCACCTCACGAATCCAGGGTATTGCAGTTGCTGTTGACTGAAGCCGCAGAAAAACAGATTGCGGAACAGCTCGGTCTGGCCACGTCGACCACGCACTCTTACATCACGAGCGTCTATCGCAAGTTCGGCGTGCGTGGCCGCGCGGGGCTGATGAGCCTGTGGCTCAAAGAGATGCAAAGCCGCTGATACCCGCTTTTTTCATGGCCGGGCCTTGGCAAGGGAGCGCTTGCGCTCGCCGGTTTCCTTTGTCACCGGTACGCCAACCTCGCCTTGTGCCCGGCCACCCGTCGATATCACGGCACCGTCGCATCACCATCTGGCACAAATAGCGCGTGCCCCCTGCGCTATACTGCCGCCCGTCACGCACACAACGTGACCTCGGATTGGCGTCCGAGAGCAGATACAGGCGGGTAACCGCCGGCTGGCGGTTTTTTTACGCCCGTTCATCAAGCGTCTCTTATGGCCGGGCCTTGGTGAGGGAGCGCTCGCGCTCGCCGGTTTCCTGTATCGCCGGTACGCCAACCTTGCCTTGTGCCCGGCCACCCCGATTGGCGTCGGGGGTCGGGCACCTAAACCCGATACAGGAGCATCGACATGCGCCACGCCTTCGGTCGCCTCGAGGACACGCAATCTCCTTTCCCAGATACCCTCGGTAGTCGCAACGACGCGACGGAATCGCTTCAGCAGCAACGCGCCGACCTCGTGCGAGCGTTGGCAGCAGCCGAAGCATCCGTAAGAACATTTCCCATCGGCTCATTGCAACAGGCCAACGCACGGGCCCGCGTCACGCGTTTGCAGAGAGAGTTGCGGCGCTTGAAAGCCGCGCTTGGCACGTCAAAGCGGCACCAGGACGTGGGCGACTTCCTGATCGAGATCTTCCGCGAGCGCGTGTCTTTCAGCGAATGGCAGTGCATCGTGGCCGAGGCGCGACGCCGCCATGATTCAAAGGCGACGGAAGGTCAAATCGGTACGCTGCCTGCGGGGCCGGGCGCACAAAGCTGATATAGTCGCGTCGGCTCCGATTTCTGAACCTTGCGATGTCTCTCGTACTCCGCCGAACCGCTCTCTCGTTCGTCGCCGCAGCCTCGGTTGCAGGCGCTGGCCTGGTCCACGCGCAAGCAAGCGCACCACAAGCACCGGCAGTAACCACGGCTGCGTCGGGCGGCACCGTCGCTGAACTGCAGCAGTTACTGGCGCAGAAGCGTCTGACCGAACTGCGCACGACCTACAACGGCGACTACGGCACGAGCCTGCTGCTCGTCAACGAAGACACCACGGCCTACGTGGCCCTGTCGTATCGCAAAGAATTGTGGCGTGTGTACAAGTTTGCGTCGGCCGCTCCGGCCGAAGGCGCATACGAAACGCTGGCCAGCCAGACCCGGACGTGGGCCGAAGATGATCTGCGCCGCGCCGTCACGGCGGGCCAAAAGGCGCAACTGGAGCGCGAAGCCCAGGCAGCCCAGCAGCGCGCCGCATCTCTCAGCCAGGAAGTGCGCATCATGCAGGCGCAGCGTCAGAAAATGCTGACCGAACAGCAGACCATGCGTCAGGAGACGAAGGCGCTGGACATCGAGCGCCGCGCATACCAGACCCAGGTCGAATCGCTGCAGCAGCAGATCCGCTTGCTGGAAAAACAGCTCAACGATCCGCACTGGTCGCCAGCACCTTAAACGTCTCGTCAAGGTCTTTGACATTCACCTTTCTGGCTTGGCGCAACTGCGGCAGGCCAGCGACCTCTCCGCCTTCGGTGCAACGCGCATCGACTTAAGAGCAATCTGATCGACCACCGTCCATCTGCCACTTAGCATGGCGCTGCTCGCGCAGCCGGCTTGGATGCGCGCTGCGGCCATCAGCGGAGACGGACTTGGAATCCCCCAACTTCATCATCGACGGACACCTGCGCCTACCGGGCTTGGTGCGTATGCCGCCGCCCTTCGGGCCAGCACTCGACAGCGCGCAGCCCGGCGCCGCGACACAGGTCAGCGCATCGATCGATCCAGCAGCCCACTCGTGCGGTAACGCCGGTACAGCCCGCCATAGGCAGTGGCCTCAACGCATGACCGCGCTGTCGATTGGCATGGCATGCACGCTGGCGGCCGCGCTGCTTGGCTGGCAGACCGGGCAGCATCGGCAGCCGGCCGCAGAGCTTGATCAAACAACCGTGGCCGCCCTCGCCCAGCCGACCGCACCGCCGGTTCCGCTTGAACATCCTCCTGCATCACCGGTGACGCCCGTGGAAATCAACGAAGCCCCGGAATCCGAAGCCGTGACCACAGCGCCAGCCGACGTTGTCGAGGCGCCCGACATGGCGTTCGACGAAACGGAAGTGGCCGCGCCGGTCATCGCTGCTGCATCGCCGGCCGTGACGCAATTGCCGGCGAAACCGATGCGACCGCGCGCACTGCGGCAGGCCGTTGCGCCCGCGCCGACGCATCCCAAGTTGCAGCGCACCCCGGTATTGCACGACGAAGCGCCAGCGACCATCGAAGTTGAGTGGGCAACGGCCGCGACGGCGCCGATCACATCAGCCTATGCGCCGCCCGGCACGCCGGTGCGCATCGAGCTGCAACGGCATACGCGCCTCACGGACTGACCAGAGCGCGTGCCGCCACGCCGGCTTAGTGCAACTGGCCGCCGGTTTCGCGTACGTCGTGCAGCGTGCGCAGCGTTGTCTCGATGGCGATTCGCAGGCCGATGACGATGGTGTCGTGCGCCATGCTCGGTTGCCCCGGATGCTGGGCGGCCTGCGACGGCAGATACGGGATGTGGATGAAGCCGCCGCGCGTGGGCAGCTTCTGCCGGGCGATGGCATGCATCAGCCCATAGAAGACGTGGTTGCAGACAAAGGTGCCCGCTGTCTGCGAGACGGAGGCGGGAACACCGCCCGCACGCAGTTCACGCACGATCGTCTTGATCGGCAGCGTTGAAAAATACGCGGCCGGCCCATCACTCGCGATGGCGATATCGATTGGTTGCTTGCCGGCGTTGTCGGCAATGCGGGCGTCGTCAACATTGATGGCGACGCGCTCGATGGCCATCTCGGCGCGGCCACCGGCCTGCCCGACGGCGATCACCACATCCGGCTGCAAGGTCTGCAGCAACTTGCCGAGCACTTTGTTGGATTCACCAAAGACGGTCGGCAACTGGCGCACGACGATGTCGGCACCGGCGATTCCCTGGCCATCGAGGGTGCGCACGGCTTCCCACGACGGATTGATAGGTTCGTTCTCGAACGGGTCGAAACCGGTGACGAGGACGGTAGGCATGATGTTCTCCTGCGTGCTGCGTAAGACAAAAACGATGATAAACGTCTGTCGAACATCATGCCCAAGCGCATTGCGGCGTCAGTTTGCCTTGCTGCGCTTGTTCTCGAAGTTCAACAGGATGTCGACTTCTTCCGTGCCCGCGGTATGCAGCCATTCGCGCGTCAGACGTTCGCCCAGGCGGCGCATGTCGCCCTGCAGGGTCACGTCGGGATTGAGCACGCGCACGCCGGTCTTGGCGAGTTCGGCTTCGTCGCGCTCGTAGGTCTGGCGGCTGGAATCCCAACCGCGCGCCTCGTAATCCTTGGCGAGTTTGAGCACGGTCTGCTGCGTCGCGGGCGGGAGCTTGGCAAAGCGCGCCTCGTTCACGAACACGGCGTTCTTCGGGATCCACGCGTTGACCTTGTAGTAATAGGTCATGCGCTGGCCAGCCTTCGTCTCCAGACCAGTGGACGGCGAGGTGACCATCGTGTCGATCCGGCCGCCGGCAATCGCGGCAGTCAGATCAGCGGCTTCCACCTGCACGGCCTGCGCGCCGTACAGCTCGGCAATGCGTTTTTGCGCGGCGTTATAGGTGCGCAAACGATGTCCTTTCAGGTCGGACAAACGGGCGATCGGTGTTTCGGAATACAGGTTCTGCGGCGGCCAGGGCACGGCGAACAGTAGGCGCAAACCATTGGCCTTCATCAACGCTTCGATGTGGCTGCGCGAGGCATCCCACAGCAGGCGCGCATCGTTGTAGCCCGACACCACGAAGGGAATCGAATCCACGCCGAAAAGCGGATCGCGCTGAGCCAGCGTCGAGAGCATCACTTCGCCCGCTTCCGCCTTGCCGTCCTTGACGCCGTCAAAGATGGCGGCCGGCTTGAGCAGCGTGCCGTTCGGATAGACCTCGAGCTTGAGACCGCCATTGGTGGCGCTGCTGACAGCGCTGGCAAAGGCCTGCAGGTTTTGCGTATGGAAATTGACGGCCGGATACGGCGTGGCCACTCGGAGCGTTTCCGCGCTGGCTTGCGCGGCGGAAATCAACGACAGCGCGCTGGCTGCGAGAACACAAAAAAAGCGGCGTCCTGACATGGAACGGCCGCTCGTCATCTGGCTGCTCATGAATCCCCCCGGAGAAAGAGCACGATGCGAGGTCGACACGACTGCATGCCCTTGTCTCCCGGGCAGCGATCGCGCTGGGTGGCGTCCGCCGGCTAAGAACTGCCGGCGTGGCGCACACCGCACGCGACGCATTAAACACGATTAGTGGAGCATCAGGAAGTACAAGAGCACGATATTGGCTGCAAGCAACAGTAGCGCGGTCGGGACTTGCGCTTTGATCACAGCGTTCTTATCGGACAACTCCAGCAGCGCAGCCGGCACGATATTGAAGTTCGCCGCCATCGGCGTCATGAGCGTTCCGCAGTAGCCGGAGAACATGCCGATCGCCGCCATCACCGCCGGGTTGGCATGGAACACGCCCACCAGAATTGGCACGCCCACACCGCCCGTCATGACCGGGAAGGCTGCAAAGCCGTTACCCATGATGACGGTGAACAACGCCATGCCCACGCAATAGACCACCACCGCGACCAGGCGATAGTCCATGTTGATGTAGGCGGTGGTCAGGTGGGCCACGGCCTTGCCCACGCCGGCATCGGCGAAGGCCAGGCCGAGCATGGCCAGCATCTGCGGCAGTACCAGCGCCCAGCCGAGCGACTCCGTCAGCCGACGCGACTCACGCATGGCCTGCACCGGCGTGTCACGCGTCAACCAGCACGCCAGCGCCAGCGAGATGATGCAGCCCAGGCCCAGCGAGACAAAGGTCTGGTTCTTCGGATCGAGCAGCAGGTCGCCACCGATCTTTACGTCTTTCAGGAACACGCTGCCGATGACGGTGACCAGCGGAATGGTCAGCGCCGGAATGAACAAGCGGTTACCCAGGCGCTTGGCGGATGCGCGGCGCTCTTCCGCCGGCAGTTCACCGTGCTTGCCCAGCGTCACGCCGCCCGTGCCGGCCAGCAGTGCCATCACCACGGCACCCACGCCCACCACGATCGGCGGGAGCTTGTCGCCAACGAGGAAGATGACGGCGAAGATCGCCCAGAACAGGCCCGTGGTCCAGCGACGGGGGTGGTTCTTGTCGGCAAAGGTCATCAGCGCGGTGATCGTCAGGATGATCCCGGCCAGCCAGTACAGATAGTTGATCGACAGAATCATGGCTTACCCCTGCTTGGCCGCAGCCGCGTTGGTGTTAGCTGAGGCACCCATTTCACGGGCAAGCCAGCCGTCCAGGCGCTTGAGGCGCACCGAGTGGATCAGGAACGCGCAGACCGCCGTCGGGATGCCCCACACCGCAATGTGCAGCGGTTCCACGTCGATGCCCGAGCCGAGCAGGAACGTGTGCATCAGCGCGATGGCGCCGAAGGCCACGAAGATGTCTTCGCCGAAGAACAGGCCGACGTTGTCGGTAGCGGCACAGAACGCCAGCAGGCGTTCGCGCACCGGCGCCGGCAGCTTGCCGAAACGGTTTTCGGCGGCGCCTTCGGCCATCGGGGCCAGCAGCGGACGCACCATCTGCGGATGACCGCCGAGGCTCGTCAGACCGGCAGCCGCCGTCAACTCGCGCACGGCGAGGTAGACGATCAGCAGGCGGCCAACCGTGGCCGATTGGATGCGCGAGATCCAGTTCTGCGCGTGTTCACGCAAGCCGTGCCGCTCGAGCAGACCCACCACCGCCAGCGGCAGCAGGATGATCAGCGGCAACGTCCGCGTCTTGATGATGCCCGTCCCGATCGCCGTCAGGATCTGCTCGATGGACATCGATGCCGCAAAGCCGGTGGCGATGGCGGCCACGGCCACCACCAGCATCGGATTGAATCGCAGGATGAACCCCGCGATGATGACGACCACCCCGATCAGCGGCCATAGATTCACTGCCGTACCCATGTGGTGCTTCCCCCCAAGTTGATAAAAAGCCCCGCTGGAAGGACGGGGCCGTGGCTCAGGCGCCGGCGCGAACAGCGATGCCTTCGCTGCCAAGCCGTTCCCGAATGCGTCGCGCGAACGCCAGCGCATGCGCGCCGTCGCCGTGCAGACAAACCGTTTCCGCGCGGATCGGAACCCACGTGCCGTCGATGGCCTTCACGCGCTGCTCGCGCACCATCGTCAGCGTCTGGTCCAGCGCGGCATCTTCGCTGTCGATCAGGGCGCCCGGCGTACCGCGTTTGACGAGCGAGCCGTCCGCGTTGTATCCGCGATCGGCAAACACCTCTTCCTTGGCCTTCAGGCCGAGTTCACGTGCAGCCTTGACCAGCTCACCGCCCGCCAGGCCAAACACCACCAACGACGGATCGAAATCGCGAATCGCCCGCACGATGGCGACGGCCAGAGGCCGGTCACGCGAAGCCTGGTTGTATAGCGCGCCGTGCGCCTTCACGTGGGCCAACCTGCCGCCCTGCGCCCGCACGATGGCTGACAGCCCACCAATCTGGAACAGCACGCCCGCGTAGATTTCGTCGGGCGGCAGATGCATTTCAGTGCGGCCGAAGTTTTCGCGATCGGGGAAGCTCGGATGCGCGCCGATCGACACGCCCTGGCGCAGCGCCCAGCCCACGGTCTGGCGCATCGTATTGACGTCGCCGGCGTGCCAGCCGCACGCGATGTTGGCGGAACTCACCAGGGCGAGCAGCGCCTCGTCGGTATCGCAGCCTTCGCCGAGGTCGGCGTTCAGATCAATTGCAGTCATGATGTTGTCTTCCGGTGCATCAGGCATTCAGTCGCGTCTTGGCGGTGCGATGCGCGCTCGACAGAATGCCTTGGCGCTGCCAATCCAGCGCGGTTTCGATTTGCTGCAGATACCGTGCCACGTCGGCACGGGCGGCTTCGGCCTCTTCCAGCGTCACACGCTCGAAGCGCACGCGTGTGCCGAGCGGAATCTGCGCCAGGCGCCATTGGTCAGCCAGGATGACGGAGCCGATCTTCGGATAGCCACCGGTGGTTTGTGCATCGGCCATCAACACGATGGGCTGGCCCGATGGCGGCACCTGGATCACGCCCGGCACCACGCCATGCGAGAGCAGATCGCCGCTGCGCTGCTTCTTGCGCTTGAGTTCCGGCCCCTGCAGGCGAAAACCCATGCGGTTGCTGTTGGGGGTGAGCGTCCAGTCGGATTCCCAGAATGCGGCTTGCGCATCGGCAACGAAATCGTCGTATTCAGGACCGGGCAGCACGCGCATGACAGGCGTGTCCTTCTGCGCGCGGTCGAACGTCCAGCGGGCGGCCTTTACGGCAACGGTATCGCCGCTGATGTCGGGGGCGTACGTTGTGTCGGCAGGCAGCACGGGCAGCCTGTCGCCATCCTTCAGCGGGCGCCCTTCGAAACCGCCAAAGCCGGCCTTCAGATCAGTGCTGCGCGAGCCCATCATCTCGGGCACGTCGATGCCGCCGGCCACGCACAAATACGCACGCACGCCGCCCTGCGCCACCCGCAAGGTCAGCATCTGCCCGCGTTGCACAGGGATGGCGCGCCACGCATGCACCGGTGCGCCATCGAGCGTGGCGCGGCAATCGGCGCCCGTCAGCGCGATCAGGCCATTGGCGTGGAAGCGCAGCGTGGCGTTGCCCAGCGTGAATTCGATGCCCGCCGCGTCGCTGCGGTTGCCGACCAGGCGGTTGCCCACATACAGCGACAGCGGATCCAGCGCGCCCGACGTGCACACGCCAAAACGGCGATAGCCGGTGCGGCCCAGGTCCTGCACGGACGCCAGCACGCCGGCCCGCACGATTTCGATCATGGGTTGGGGTTTCGTCATGCGCGCACCCTCGAGGCAACAAAGCGGATGCGGTCTCCAGGCGAGAGCAGCGTGGGGGGATTGCGCTGCGGCATGAAGAGCGCGGCGTCTGTGCGGCCGAGCAACTGCCAACCGCCGGGGGATGCGGCCGGATAGATGCCGGTCTGCTCGCCGCCGATGCCGACCGAACCGGCCGGCACGGCCATGCGCGGCTCGGCGCGACGCGGCGTGGCGAGCGACTTGTCGAGCCCGCCCATGTAGGCAAAGCCCGGCTGGAAACCCAGGAAATAGACGATGTATTCGGGTGCGGTGTGGCGGCGCACGACTTCGGCCGTGCTCAGGCCGGTGTGCTTGGCGACTTCGCGCAGGTCGGGACCTTCGTCACCGCCATAGGCGACTTCGATGTCGACGAGTTTGCCGTCGGCCACCAGCGCCTGGCTTTCTTCCCAGGCTTCGCGCAGCTGCGTGGTCAGTCGCTGCGCATCGGCCAGTGGACCGAACACGAGCGTGAGGTTGTTCATGCCGGGCACCACGTCGACCACGCCCGCCCAATTGGACGCGCGCGAGGCCATGGCCCAGATACGCTGCTGGCAATTCAGGGTGGCCGGTGGCGGCACTTCGCACAACAGCGCCAGTTCGCCCAGCCGGTGAATCGTGCACTGCAACTTAACCCCCGTCTCGTGTGGGCCGTTGGCGGAAAGATCCCGGCAAAACGACGCGCGTTTGACAACGAAAGCGATACGTTAATAAATTGTCGATAAATTCTGTATAAGAAGTAACCCTTAGTCACTCAGGGCCAAGTCGCGGCCGGGTGCTGTCCGGCTGCACTCATCATAGGTGCCGAACACGATCAGCGTGACAGGCATGTTATGCCAAAGTCATATGAAGGGATGAAGACGCCTCCTAGAACAAGAGGCGTAAATCGAGCCCGGAAATGAGGGTCAGGCGGCGGGCTCTTCGCGCGTGATGCGCAGGCCCAGAAGGAGCGCGACGGTGGCACACACAGCCATCATGCCCAGCAGCGGCAACGCGGTCTGGCCGATGGCCGCGACTACCGTACCGGTCACCATGCCAAGGCCGAATTGCATCGCGCCCATGAGCGCCGAGCCCGTGCCCGCGCGCGCGCCCTGCCCCGCCATTGCCAAGGCGCCGGTGTTGGGCGAGATACAACCGATCGACGCGATGTAGCAGAACAACGCGGCCAGCACGAGCGGCAGCGGCGTAAAGCCAGCCGCGGCAGCCGCAGCGGCCAATACGCTGGTGATGGCCGGCACCCACAGCGCCCGCCGTAGCACGCGCGCCGGAGAATACTTGCGCACCAGCCGCACATTCACGCGCGAGGCCGCGATCATCCCAGCCGCGTTGCTGCCGAACACCCACGCGTAGTGCGACGGCGTCAGCCCATAACCGTCGATCAGCACGAACGACGACACGGTGATGTACGCAAACATGCCCGACAGGAAGACCGCGCCGCACCACATATAGGCGGCGTAATGGTGATCGCGCAGGAGTTCCCAGTAGTCGCGCAGCACGTGGCCGACCGCCAACCTGCGCGCCTGCTCGGGCGCCAGCGACTCGCGCATCAGGTAATGCACGGCCACCAGCGAAAGCACGCCAAATGCCGTCAGCAGGGCAAAGATGACCCGCCACGTTGTGAACTGCAGCACCGCGCCGCCAATCATCGGCGCGAGGATGGGCGCCACACCCATGACCAGCATCAGCGTCGAATACGCCTGTGCGGCGCCGGCCGGGTCCATGCGATCACGCACCGCTGCGCGCGCGATCACCATGCCGGCGCAACCGCCAAATCCCTGCACGCCGCGCAGGACGGCAAGCATCGAGGCGTCTTTGGCGAACGCGCAGCCAATGGATGCAGCCACGTACATCGCCAGACCGATGTAGAGCGGCGGCTTGCGGCCAAAACGGTCGCTCGCCGGGCCATAGATCAGTTGGCCAATCGCCAGGCTGATCAGGAAGACAGTCAGTGTGAGCCCCGCCGCAGCCGACGATGTATTCAGATCGCGCGCAATGGTTGGCAGGCTGGGCAGGTACATGTCGACCGACAGCGGGCCGATGGCCGTCAGCGCGCCAAGCAGCAGGAGCCAGCCGGGAATGGGGCCGGGCATGCGGGATCGTGCAGGAGCGGGAGAAGTCATGAAGGCAGAAGCGGGACGCGGCGGACGGGAGGCCGCCGCCGGAGCAAACCGAGAACTTTAGCGCAAAGCGACGCGCCACGCGCGCGCACCGGCCAGGTGCAAGACAGCCTGCGCGCCCCACCCGAGGGCTGCACGCGCAACCTGCATACATCAACATGACAAGCTGAACGCTGGAAATGGCCCTGAATGGCCCGGCACGGGATTTGCACTCCGCCACCCCCCGTACGAGGCAGTCGCGAGCGGGCCGAAATCGCCGTCCGGTGCGGTGCCGGGCGATATAATTTGTGGTTGATGGCGAGCATCACGCAAACATGATGATTGCTGCGATGCGTCGGCGCGAATCTGCGTCGGCGTTGCTGCTGTGAAGTGTCGTCAACACCCAAAAAGAGACCGCCTCCGATGCGCACGCCGCACGGTGAGCGGCACGGAAACCACGAGCCAACCTGTTGTGACACCACTCCCACCACGCCTGTCCCTGACGGGCATGACCAAGCGCTACCCGAGCGTGGTCGCCAACGACGGCGTGAGCCTCACGGTCGCGCCGGGCGAGATCCACGCCGTGCTCGGCGAAAACGGCGCCGGCAAGTCGACGCTGATGAAGATCATCTTCGGCGCCGTGCAGCCTGACGCCGGCGAGATGAAGCTCGACGGCCAACGGGTCGAGATTGCCAACCCGCACCAGGCGCGATCGTTAGGTATCGCCATGGTGTTCCAGCACTTCTCGCTGTTCGACACGTTGACGGTGGCGGAGAACATCCTGCTCGGCCTGCCCGCCGGCACCGATCTGCGCGACGTGGCTGATCAGGTGCGCAGCACGGGCGAGAGGTATGGCCTGCCGCTGGAGCCGCATCGCCATGTGCATACCCTGTCGGTGGGCGAGCGCCAGCGCGTGGAAATCGTCCGCGCGCTGCTCACCAAGCCGCGTCTGCTGATCCTTGACGAGCCGACCTCGGTGCTGACGCCGCAGGCCGTCGAAAAGCTGTTCGTGACGCTGCGCCAGTTGGCGGCAGAAGGCACGAGCATCCTCTACATCAGCCACAAGCTCGATGAGATCCAGGCCCTGTGCCACACCGCCACGGTGATGCGC
The DNA here is from genome assembly GCF_038440115.1 of Ralstonia sp. OTU4908. NCBI lineage: Bacteria > Pseudomonadati > Pseudomonadota > Betaproteobacteria > Burkholderiales > Burkholderiaceae > Ralstonia > Ralstonia sp. OTU4908. The sequence continues at coordinate 22,571 of NZ_JASATD010000016.1, forward strand.
ACGGGCAAGGTCACGGGCGTGTGCGACCCGCGCCAGGAAACGGCGGCGTCGCTGTCGCGCATGATGATCGGCGGCGAGCCTCCGCGCGAATTGCGCCCCCAGACCACACCCGGCGAGGTGCGCATGGAGGTGGCCGGCCTGTCGCTGCCCAAGGCCCACGCCTTTGCGACGGAGCTGCGTGACATCGCCCTGCAGTTGCGCAGCGGCGAGATCGTCGGCATTGCAGGCGTATCGGGCAACGGGCAGCAGGAACTGCTGGCAGCCCTGTCCGGCGAAGACACCCGCGCGTCGGCACAGACCATCAGCATCGGCAACGAGCCTGTCGCCAAGCTGGACCCGCGTGCGCGCCGCAAGCGCGGGCTGTCGTTCGTGCCGGAAGAGCGCCTGGGGCGCGGTGCCGTGCCGTCGCTGTCGCTGGCCGCTAATACGCTGTTGACGCATCAACGTGCGCCACAGGTGCGTGGGGGGCTCATCGACAAGAAAGCCGCCGCCAAGCTGGCTACCGCCATCATCAGCCGGTTTGGCGTGAAGGCTGGCGGCCCTGACGCGTTGGCCAAGAGCCTGTCGGGCGGCAACCTGCAGAAATTCATCGTCGGCCGCGAAATCGAATGCGCGCCGCGCGTGCTCATCGTCGCGCAACCCACCTGGGGCGTCGACGTGGGTGCGGCGGCGCAGATCCACAACGAAATCCTCGCGCTCAAGGCAGGGGGCTGCGCCATCCTGATCGTGTCGGAAGAACTCGACGAACTCTTTGCGCTGTGCGATCGCCTGCACGTGATCGCCAACGGGCGCCTCTCCCCCTCCACGCCCACGCACGCCACCGACCGCGAACAGATCGGCCTGTGGATGAGCGGCATGTGGGACAAGGCCCCGGTTTCAACCGCGGCAAGCTCGGAGGTGGCCCATGGCTGACGTCATGCATGGCAGCCGCCTGGCGCTGCCGATCTCGCTGGAGCTGCGCGCGATCCCGTCGCGCACCATGGCCTATGCCTCGCCGCTGATCGCCCTGGCGCTGACGATGGTGTTTGGCCTGCTGCTGTTCGCGCTGCTGGGCAAAGATCCGGTGGCCGGTCTGCGCGTGTTTCTGGTCGAGCCGCTGGTGAGCAAGCGGGCGATTGGTGAAGTGCTGCTCAAGACCGTGCCGCTGGTGCTGTGCGCGCTCGGATTGTCGGTGTGCTATCGGGCCAACGTGTGGAATATCGGCGCAGAGGGGCAGCTCATCGTGGGCGGCATCTTTGCAGCGGCCACGATCATCTACTTCGATACGCCCACGCCCGCCATCCCCGGGGGCTTTGCACTGGTGCTGGCCATCGTTGCCGGGCTCATTGGCGGCGCGCTGTGGGCCGCCATCACGGCGCTGCTGCGCGATCGCTTTCATGCCAACGAGATCCTCGTCTCGCTCATGCTCACGTACATCGCGCAGTTGCTGCTGCTGTACGTGGTCAACGGGCCGTTGAAGGACCCGAACGGCATGAACTTCCCGCAATCGATCGTGTTCGACAGCGCGTTCGTTCTGCCGACGCTCGTCGCCGGCACGCGCTTGCACGTCGGCTTCCTGTTCATGCTCGTGATGACGGCGGCGATGACGTTGTTCGTCTTCCGCAGCTTCGCGGGCTATCGGTTGCAGGTGGGTGGCCTCGCTCCACAGGCCGCGCGCTATGCGGGTTTCTCGTCGCGTGCGGCGCTGTGGACGGCGCTGCTGGTGTCGGGCGGCCTGGCGGGTATTGCCGGCGCCTTTGAGGTCACGGGGCCGATCGGGCAACTGCTGCCATCCATTTCCCCCGGCTACGGCTTTGCCGCCATCGTCGTGGCGTTCGTCGGGCGCTTGAATCCGGTGGGCACCGTGCTGGGTGCGATCGTGATGTCGCTGTTCTATATCGGTGGCGAGCTTGCGCAATCGCGCCTAGGCCTGCCGTCGGCCATTACCGGAGTGTTCCAGGGGATGCTGCTGTTCTTCCTGCTCGCCTGCGACACGCTCATCGAATACCGCCTGCGCTGGCGCGCGCATCACTGATCTGGCCGCACACATGGAAAGTCTCGCCCCCCTGATCGCCGCGTCGATCAACGCCGGCACCCCGCTGTTGCTGGCCGCCTTGGGCCTCTTGATGAACGAGCGCTCCGGCGTGCTCAACCTCGGCGCGGAAGGCATGATGCTGGTGGCCGCCGTGGTTGGTTTCATGGTCGGCTACCAGACGCAGATTCCGCTGCTTGGCTTTGCTGCCGGTGCGATTGCAGGCATGGTGATGGCGGCCCTCTTCGCCTGGCTAGCGCTGGTGCTCGTCACGAACCAGGTCGCCACGGGCCTCGCCTTGTCGATTTTCGGCACCGGACTGTCCGCCTTCATGGGGCAGCGCTTTGTGGGCATGTCGCTGCCGGCGCAGGCGCACGGCATCCCGGGGCTGGAGTCGATTCCGGTCGTGGGCCCCGCCCTGTTTGCGCACCACTGGATGGTCTATTTCAGCCTGCTGCTGTGCGGCGCGATTGCCTGGTTTCTGTTCAAGACGCGCGCGGGCCTCACGCTGCGCGCCATTGGCGAATCGCCGGAATCGGCTCACGCACTCGGCTACCCGGTGCGCACCATCCGCTTTGGCGCGCTGTTGTTCGGCGGCGCATGCTGCGGGCTGGCCGGCGCATATCTTTCGCTGGTCTACACGCCAATGTGGGTCGAAAACATGGTCGCCGGACGCGGCTGGATTGCCCTGGCCCTGACCACCTTCGCCACCTGGCGCCCGCTGCGCATCCTGTTCGGCGCGCTGCTGTTTGGCGGCGTGACGATCCTGCAATTTCACCTGCAAGGGATGGGCGTGTCGGTACCGTCGCAGATTCTGTCGATGGCACCGTTTGCCGCAACCATCGTCGTGCTCGCCATCATCTCGCGCAATCCGGATTGGATTCGTCTGAACATGCCCGCATCGCTGGGCAAGCCGTTCCGCCCGGGGGCTGCCTAAACTGCGGCCTGAGCCTTCTGCATTCCCGTCTTTTGCTTCAAGCTTCAATACAGTCAACGAGCCACACAACAGGAGAAATCGATGAACGTTACCCGCAGGATCACGCTGGCCGCTCTGGCCGCCGGCGCTGCCCTGACCCTCTGGGGTTGCGGCAAGTCCAACGACAACGCTGGCGGCAACGCCGCGCCGGCCGCGTCCTCGGCCCCAGCCGCAGCCGCACCGGCTCCGGCCAATGAGCCGCTGAAGATCGCCTTCGTCTACGTGGGCCCCGTGGGCGACGCAGGCTGGACCCACGCCCACGATGACGGCCGCAAGGAAGTCGAAGCCAAGTTCGGCGACAAGGTGAAGACCAGCTTCGTCGAAAGCGTGCCCGAAAGCGCCGCGGATGCCGAACGCGTGTTCCGCGACCTCGCCACGCAAGGCAACAAGGTCATCTTCGGTACGAGCTTCGGTTTCATGGAATCGATGCTCAAGGTTGCCAAGGAATTCCCGGACGTGAAGTTCGAGCACGCCACGGGTTTCAAGACTGCTGACAACCTCGGCCAGTACGACGTTCGCACGTATGAAGGCGCATATCTGGCAGGCGTGGTGGCCGGCAAGATGAGCAAGTCGGGCAAACTGGGCGTGGTGGGTTCGGTGCCCATCCCCGAAGTGATCCGCAACATCGATTCGTTCACGCTGGGCGCGCGCAGCGTCAACCCGAAGGCCACCACCCGCGTGGTGTGGGTCAACAAGTGGTTCGACCCGGGCAAGGAGCGCGAAGCGGCCACCACGCTCATCGGCCAGGGCGTCGACGTGCTGATGCAGAACACCGACTCTGCCGCCGTCGTGCAGACGGCCCAGGAAAAAAGCGTCTACGCCATCGGCTGGGACAGCGACATGACCAAGTTCGGCGAGAAGGCCCACTTGGCCGCCTCGATGAACAAGTGGGGCGTGTACTACACCAAGGTCGTCGGCGACGTGCTCGAAAACAAGTGGAAGCCGGAAACCGTGTGGTGGGGCCTGAAGGAAGGCGCCATCGACCTGGGCGCCTACAACGCCGTGGTGCCGGAAGACGTGAAGACGCTCGTCGAGACCCGCAAGAAGGGCATCATCGACGGCTCCGCACCGATCTGGAAGGGTCCGCTCAAGGACAACACCGGCAAGGAAGTCCTGCCCGCCGACAAGGTCGCCGACGATGGCTTCCTGCACGGCATCAAGTTCTACGTCGAGGGCGTGGAAGGCAAGATTCCGGGCTAAGTCGTACCCGTCTCGGCAAAAGCCGGCACCTCGCGCGAGGGCCGGCTTTTTTTCATGGACGATGGGTTTTCATCTTGAAAACCGGGCCATTTCCCCAAGCTGATACGATGGTTCGTCGGTCAAACGCTCTCATGTGACGCCGGCTTTTCATCAAGGAGCCCACGATGTTCGGACGACTCATCCGCCTGTGGAGCGTGGTGCGCAACGATGTGCGCCTGCTGTGGTTTGCATTGCGCCATCCGGACAAGCCGTGGTGGCTCGCACCGGCTGCGCTGCTGCTGGTTGGCTATGTGGTATCGCCGATCGACCTGATTCCGGATGTCATCCCGGTGATCGGCTGGGTGGACGATATCGTGCTGGTGCCGTTTGCGCTGCACATGCTGCTGCGCGGTCTGCCTGAGCGCGTGCGCGAAGATGCGCGCTTTGCGGCCGCCCGGCGTGTGAATCCCGCCGGGCGGTAACGTCTCAACTTACGGCAAGAGGATCGTCGAACCGGTCGTCTTGCGCGCTTCCAGATCGCGGTGCGCCTGCGCCGCGTTCTGCAGATCGTAGCGCTGGTGAATCTCGATCTTCACCTTGCCGCTGCTCGCCACATCAAACAACTCTGCTGCCATCGGTTCCAGCAGCTCGCGCCGCGCCGTGTAGGTCATCAGCGTCGGGCGCGTGATCTTGAGCGAGCCCTTTGCGCTCAGCACGCTGAGGTCGACCGGCGGCACCGGGCCCGATGCGTTGCCGTACGTGACCATCATCCCGCGCGGCGCGAGGCAATCCAGCGAGCCCGTGAACGTGTCTTTGCCAATGCCGTCGTAGACCACGGGCACGCCCTTGCCGCCCGTGATTTCGCGCACGCGTTCGGTGAAGTTCTCACGCGTGTAGACGATGGTGTGATCGCAGCCGTGCGCACGGGCAAGTTCGGCCTTGGCATCGCTGCCGACGGTGCCGATCACCGTGGCGCCGAGCGCCTTGAGCCACTGGCACGCAATCAGCCCGACACCACCAGCGGCTGCGTGAAACAGCACCGTATCGCCGGGCTGCACGCGGTAGCTGTCGCGAAGCAGGTACTGCGCAGTCATGCCCTGCAGCATCATCGCGGCGCCGGTTTCAAAGTCGATCGCATCCGGCAGCCGCACGAGAATGTCGGCCGGCATCGTGCGCACCGCAGCGTAAGCGCCAGTGGGGCGGCCGGCATAGGCCACGCGGTCGCCGGGCTTGACATGCGTCACGCCCTCACCCACCGCTTCCACCACCCCGGAGGCTTCCATGCCGATGCCGCCCGGGAGCGGCTGCGGATACAGCCCGGTGCGGAAATAGACGTCGATGTAGTTGAGGCCGATGGCGTGCTGCTTGATGGTGGCCTCGCCGGGGCCGGGTGCAGGCACGTCGACATCGACGTACTGCATCACTTCCGGACCGCCGGTCTCGAAGATGCGGATGGCTTTCGCTTGTGTCATGCGTGGATCTCCTTCGGATCAGGCGCCACCCGTTGCAGGGCCGACATCACCAGGTCGGCGGTGGCCAGGTTGGTGGCGCAGGGAATGTTGTGGACGTCGCAGGCGCGGACCAGCGCGTTGATGTCGGGTTCGTGCGGCTGCGGCGTCATCGGGTCGCGCAGGAAGATGACGGCGTCGACACGGCCTTCGGCCAACTGCGCGCCAATCTGCAAGTCGCCGCCCCACGGGCCGGACAGCATGCGCTGCACGGTCAGGCCGACTTCCTTCTCCAGGCGGCCGCCGGTGGTGCCGGTCGCCAGCAAGTCGCATTGCGACAGGAAGGCCTGGTGCGTTTGGGCGAAAGCGACCATGTCATCTTTTTTGTGGTCGTGTGCGATCAGTGCGACACGGCGTTTGCGGACTGCGCTTTCGGGCGTAAGAGTGGTCATCGTGATTGGCTTAAAAGGTGCCAGGAAAGCTGCCGCCATCCAACAGGATGTTTTGCGCATTCAGGTAGCCGGCATGCTGGCTGCAGAGGAAGGCACACACGGCGCCAAACTCGGCCGGTTGGCCGAAGCGTCGGGTGGGATTGCCCTGCCGCTTGCGGTCGAAATTCTCTTCTGCGCTGATGCCGACGGCCTTGGCGCCTGCCTCCAGCGTCTTGGTCAGGCGGTCGGTCTCGAACTGCCCCGGCAACAGATTGTTGATCGTTACGCCATGCTTGGCGACTTCACGCGCCAGGCCGGCCACGAAGCCCGTCAGGCCAGAGCGCGCGCCGTTGGACAGACCCAGCACGTCGATCGGCGCCTTCACCGCCCCGCTGGTGATGTTGACGATGCGGCCCCAGCGGCGCTCGATCATCTTGTCGACGGTAGCTTTGATGAGGTCGATGGGCGTGAGCATGTTGGCGTTGAGCGCGGCATTCCACGCGTCGCGGTCCCAATCGCGGAAGTTGCCCGGCGGCGGACCGCCCGCATTGTTGATCAGAATGTCGGGCGAGCCGCCCAGGCGCTCGCAAGCGAGCAGCGCTTCGGCGCGGCCTTCCGGCGTGGTGATGTCGGTGGCGACGGCCTCCACGCGCACACCGTGCGCCGTGCGGATGCGCTCGGCGGCTGCCGACAACGCTTCGGCACCGCGCGCGACGATCACCACATCCACGCCTTCGGCAGCCAGCGCGTCGGCGCACGCAAAGCCCAATCCCTTGCTTGCGCCGCACACCAGCGCTCGCTTGCCTTTCAGGCCCAAGTCCATCTGTCTGACTCCTTGTGGTTGTTATTTGGATTATTTAGATCGGCCGCCAGTCAGCCGCGACGGCGTGACAGCAGCGCCATACCGGCAAGCACTAATGCACTGCCGGCAATCTGCCAAATCGTGATCGGCTCGCCCAGCAGCCACCAGCCCAGCAGCAGCGTCGAGACCGGCCCGATCATGCCCGCCTGCGACGCCACCGGCGCACCTACGCGCGCCACCGCCATCATCGTCATCGTGACCGGCGCCACGGTACAGAACACCGAATTGATGGCCGACAGCCCATATACCTGCCAGGGCAGCACCAGCGTCGAAACCGGCCGCAGCACCAGAAACTGGACGATACAGGCCACGGTCGACACGCACATCGCATAGGCAACCAGCCGCATCGAGCCCACGCGCTTGACCAGTTCGCCGCTGGCCAGCAGATAGATACCGTAGCTGATGGCGCTGGCGAGCACCAAACCGCCGCCCAGCCAGACGTTGTTGCCACCCAGGTTCAGGTCATGCGCGAACACCAGCACGATGCCGGCATAGGCCAGCGCCAGCGACATCCATTGCAAGCCGGTAATGCGCCGCTTGAATACCGTTGACGTGATCAACAGCACGAACGACGGCGTCAGAAACAGGATCAGCCGCTCCAGCCCGGCCGTGATGTACTGCAGCCCGAGGAAGTCGAGAAAGCTGGAGAGGTAATAGCCGATGAGCCCCAAGCCGACGATGCGCCAGCGGTCCGGCACAGCCAGGGGCTCCGCACGGCGCGACTGCCACCATCCCATCGCCATGAACAGCGGCGCGGCCAGCAGCATGCGCAGGGTGATGACCATGACGGCGTCCACCTGATAGCGGTACATCAGCTTGGCGACGATGGCCTTGGCGGAGAACAGCACGGCGCCCACCGAGGCGAGCAGCAGGCCACCGGTGTCGGTGGTTCTTGCGGGCGTGGAAGACGCAGAGGACGCGGTGGTCACAGCGGGGGTGCGGGAGAGATGCGGGCGGCGTTGGAGAGCGCTGTCGATTGTATTGGAATTCAACAAAACGTTCCGGCGCGGGGGTGCGGTGCGCGTGGCACAGGTTTCGCTTGTGGCAGCAGCGACCGCCGTACAATCGCGCCTGCATTCCGAACATCTACAACGACAACGGATCCCACTTCGACATGAGCCAAACCACCTCTGCCGCATTCTCTGCGGACGCCGCCGGGGCACCCGACCCGACCCTCTGGAACGAAGACCTCAACCCGACCCCGCCCGCCGCCCGCACCTGGACGGCCACCAACTACGCCGCGCTGTGGGTGTCGATGGTGGTGTCGGTGCCGGCCTACATGCTGGCTTCGGGCCTGATGAGCGAGGGCATGAACTGGTGGCAGGCGGTGCTGACGGTGTTTCTCGGCAACCTGATCGTGCTCGTGCCGATGGTGCTGGTGGGGCACGCAGGTACCAAGTACGGCATTCCCTTCCCTGTGCTGGTGCGGGCCTCGTTCGGCGTGCGCGGTGCGCAGTTGCCGGCCATTCTGCGGGCCATCGTGGCGTGCGGCTGGTTCGGCATCCAGACGTGGCTGGGCAGCCAGGCGATCTACACGATCCTCAACGTCGTCACGGACAACATGCTGGTCGGCAGCAATATTCCGGGGCTGGGCATCAACCCGGGCCAGGGATTCTGCTTCCTGCTGTTCTGGGCGCTGCACATCTGGCTGATCACCAAGGGACTCGAATCGATCAAGCGCTTCCAGGCGCTGGCCACCCCGCTGCTGATCCTGGCGGCACTCGGCCTGGTCTGGTGGGCGTATATCAATGCGGGCGGCTTTGGCCCAATGCTCTCGGCGCCGTCGGCGTTTTCTGCCGGCGGTAAGCGCGCCGGCGAGTTCTGGGGCTTCTTCTGGCCGTCGCTCACCGCCATGGTCGGCTACTGGGCCACGCTGGCGCTGAACATTCCCGACTTCACCCGCTTCGCACACAGCCAGCGCGACCAGCTCGTCGGGCAAGCGATCGGCCTGCCGCTGCCGATGGGTCTGCTGGCGCTGGTGGCCGTGCTCGTCACGTCGTCCACGGTGGTCATCTACGGCCAGGCCATCTGGGATCCGGTTACGCTGGCCGGCAAGATGACGGGCCCGTCGGTCATCGTGGCCCTGCTGGCGCTGATCACCGCCACGCTGATGACGAACATCGCCGCGAACGTGGTGTCGCCGGCGTATGACTTTTCAAACCTGGCGCCGCATCGCATCTCGTTCCGCATCGGCGGCTACATCACGGCGGGCATCGGCCTGGCGATGATGCCGTGGAAGATCCTGGAAACGACCAAGGGCTACATCTTCACGTGGCTGGTCGGTTACGGCGCGCTGCTGGGCCCGGTGGCCGGCATCATGATGGTCGATTACTTCCTGGTGCGCCGCACGGTGCTCAAGACCGGCGAGCTGTTCCGCGTGGACGGCCCCTACGGTTACGGCAACGGCTGGAACGGCCGCGCCATCGTCGCGCTCATCATCGGCGTGCTGCCCAATCTGCCGGGCTTCTTCAAGCAGGCGGGATTCGTCGCCAGCGTGCCCGGCGTGTTCGAAGCGCTGTACACGTATGCGTGGTTCGTGGGCCTGGCAATTTCGGCCGTGGTGTACGTGATCCTGATGCGCGGGCGCCGCTGAGCGCCTCACCAATCGGCACGGGGGCGCGCCGGTACAATGCGCCCCATCTGAGAATCCCTTGCCGCCATGAAACAAGATCCGCGCTTTCCGAACCTGTTCATCCTCAACCACCCGCTGATCCAGCACAAGCTCACGCACATGCGCGACAAGGACACGTCGACACGCACGTTTCGCGAGTTGCTGCGTGAGATCACGCTGCTGATGGGCTACGAGATCACCCGCAACCTGCCGCTGACCAGCCGCCACATCGACACGCCGATGGGCCCGATGGAAGCGCCCGTCATCGCCGGCCGCAAGCTGGCCGTGGTGCCGGTGCTGCGTGCGGGCGTGGGTATGAGCGACGGCTTGATCGAACTGATTCCGTCGGCGCGCATCGGCCACATCGGCGTGTACCGTGATGAGCAGCACCGTCCGGTGGAATACCTCGTGCGGCTGCCCGACCTGGAAGACCGCACCTTCATCCTGTGCGATCCGATGGTCGCCACCGGTTACTCGGCCGTACACGCCGTCGACGTGATGAAGAAACGCGGCGTGCCCGACGAGAACATCCTGTTCCTGGCACTCGTGGCGGCGCCCGAAGGCGTAGAGGTGTTCCAGAAGGCGCATCCGGGCGTGAAGCTGTTTGTGGCGTCGCTCGATTCGCACCTGGATGAAAACGCCTACATCATCCCGGGCCTAGGCGATGCGGGCGACCGCCTGTTCGGCACGAAAAACTGATCGCGCATTCTCAGCGCAAACAAAAACAGCCGGCAATGCCGGCTGTTGTCTTTGGAGTACCGGGCGCGCTCAGCGTTTCTTCGATCCGCCGAGAATGCTGCCCAGCACGCCACGAACGATTTCGCGCCCGACGGTGGAACCGATGGTGCGCATCGTCGACTTGGCTAACGTTTCGACAATCGAATCGCCACGGCCGCTGCGGCCCGTACCCTTTGTGAGGATCGAGCCGACATCGCCCAGCCAGCCGCCGCTCTCCTGTGGCGCGGGCGCGGGCGCCGATGCGGGTGCTGAACCAGTCGATGCCCCGAAATCCGTGCCGATGGAACCCGGTGCAGGCGCAGATGTCGCCCCGCCCTTCGCCACGCGGCCGTTCAGGATTTCGTACGCCGATTCGCGGTCGATTGCCGTGTCGTAGCGGCCGGCCACCAGCGAATTCGTCATCAGCTCGCGGCGCTCGTCGTCCGAGATCGGGCCGATGCGCGACGCGGGTGGGACGACAAACGCACGCTGCGTGATCTCCGGGCGACCGCCCTCGTCCAGCATGGAAATCAGCGCCTCGCCCACGGCCAGTTCGCCGATGGCCTCTTCGATGCTGAACTCCGGGTTCGCGCGCATCGTGGTGGCCGCGGCCTTCACGGCCTTCTGGTCGCGCGGTGTGAACGCCCGGAGCGCGTGCTGCACGCGGTTGCCGAGCTGGCCGAGCACCGTGTCCGGCACGTCGGCCGGGTTTTGCGTCACGAAGTACACGCCCACGCCCTTCGAGCGGATCAGCCGCACCACCTGCTCCACCTTCTGCAGCAGCGACGGCGGCGCATCGTTGAACAGCAGGTGCGCCTCGTCAAAGAAGAAGGCGAGCTTGGGCTTGTCCACGTCGCCCACCTCCGGCAGATGCTCGAACAGTTCGGAGAGCAACCACAGCAGGAACGTCGCGTACAACTTGGGCGCATTGAGCAGCTTGTCGGCGGCCAGGATGTTGATCACGCCCTGGCCGCGCACCGTCTGCATCAGGTCGTTGATGTCGAGCATGGGCTCGCCGAAGAACCGGTCGGCGCCCTGCTCTTCCAGCGCGATCAGGTTGCGCTGGATGGCGCCGATGCTGGCCGACGAGATGTTCCCGTACTTGTTCGTGTAGTCAGACGCATGCTCGCCCACGTGCTGCAACATCGCACGCAGGTCTTTCATGTCGAGCAGCGCGAGGCCCGAGTCGTCCGCAATTTTGAAGACGAGGTTCAGCACGCCGGTCTGGATGTCATTCAGCTCCAGCATGCGGGAAAGCATCAGCGGGCCCATGTCGGACACGGTGGCGCGCACGGGGTGGCCGCGTTCGCCATACACATCCCACAACGTGACAGGGCAACCGGCCCATTGCGGCTCTTCCAGGCCGCGCTCCTGCAGGCGGGCCTTGAGCTTGTCGTTTGGTTGGCCGGGTTGCGAGATGCCGGTCAGATCACCTTTCACGTCGGCCAGAAAGACCGGTACGCCAATCTTCGACAGGCCCTGGGCGATCGTTTGCAGGGTGACGGTCTTGCCGGTGCCGGTGGCGCCGGTGATCAAGCCATGCCGGTTCGCGAGTTGGGGCAACAGCACCAACTCCGCTTTGGCGTTCTTGGCAATCAGGATGGGATCGGTCATGGCGTTTGGACGAGGATCAATCTGGGGAGGACACACCGGCAAGTCGACCGGATGGACGGGGCGGCGGGCGTGTGCAGCATGCTAAAATCCGCGACCGATTATAGAGCGTGCAGGTGGCGTCAAACCGCCATCTGAGCGCCAGATTCCACTGCATTCCGCTCGGAGAGTTTCATGGCCGGTCATTCCAAATGGGCCAATATCAAGCATAAAAAAGCCGCTGCCGACGCCAAGCGCGGCAAGATTTGGACGCGCCTGATCAAGGAAATCACCGTGGCGGCCCGCCTGGGCGGCGGCGATGCCGACTCCAACCCGCGCCTGCGCCTGGCCATGGACAAGGCCACCGACGCGAACATGCCGAAGGACAACATCAACCGCGCGATCCAGCGCGGCGTGGGCGGCCTGGAAGGCGCGAACTACGAGGAAATCCGCTACGAAGGCTATGGCATCAACGGCGCCGCCGTGATCGTCGACTGTCTGACCGACAACCGCACGCGTACCGTGGCCGAAGTCCGTCACGGGTTCGACAAGTACGGCGGCAATATGGGCACATCGGGCTCCGTCGCGTTCCTGTTCGACCATATCGGCCAGTTCATCTTTGCCCCCGGCACGCCCGAAGACAAGCTGATGGACGCCGCGCTCGAAGCCGGCGCCGATGACGTCATCACGCACGACGACGGCTCGCTCGAAGTCATCTGCCCGCCCCACGATTTCGCCAAGGTCAAGACCGCGCTGGAAGCCGCTGGCTTCAAGGCCGAACTGGCCGAAGTCATCATGAAGCCGCAGACCGAAGTCGTGTTCACCGGCGAAGACGCGGTCAAGATGCAGAAGCTGCTCGACGTCCTGGAAAACCTGGACGACGTGCAGGAAGTCTTCACCAACGCGGTCATCGGGGAGTAAGCCCCCGGACACGCGCATAACGGCGATCGACCTCACGATCGCCGTTTTTGTTTTCCAGATTTCGAATCGGATTTGCAATTTCAGGTAGGTACAGCATGAAAGTGATGGTGGTCGGTTCGGGCGGTCGAGAGCACGCCCTGGCATGGAAGCTGGCACGCTCGCCCAAGGTACAGGTGGTGTATGTGGCCCCCGGCAACGGCGGCACGGCGCTGGACAAGCGCCTGCAAAACCTCCCGATCACGGATCCGGAAGTGCTGGCCGCCTTTGCCGAGCGCGAAGGCATCCACTTCACGGTGGTCGGCCCGGAAGCGCCGCTTGCCGCCGGCATCGTCGACCTGTTCCGCGCTAAGGGCCTGCGCATCTTCGGGCCGACCAAGGCCGCCGCGCAGCTCGAATCGTCGAAGGATTTCGCCAAGGCGTTCATGCACCGCCATGGCATTCCGACCGCCAAGTACCAGACCTTTGGCGATGCTGCCCAGGCACATGCGTATGTTGACCAGGAAGGCGCTCCGATCGTCATCAAGGCCGATGGCCTGGCCGCCGGCAAGGGCGTGGTCGTAGCCATGACGGCCGAAGAGGCGCACAGCGCCATCGACATGATGCTGGCCGACAACCGCCTCGGTGACGCCGGTGCGCGTGTGGTGATCGAAGAATTCCTCGCCGGCGAAGAAGCGAGCTTCATCGTCGTGTGCGACGGCAAGAACGTCGTCGCGCTGGCCACTAGCCAGGACCACAAGCGCCTGCTCGACGGCGACGCCGGCCCCAACACGGGCGGCATGGGCGCCTACTCGCCCGCGCCGGTGGTCACGCCCACGCTGCACGCACGCGCACTGCGCGAGATCATCATGCCGACCATCCGCGGTATGGAAAAAGACGGCATTCCGTACACCGGCTTCCTGTATGCCGGCCTGATGATCGACGCAGACGGCAATCCCAAGACGCTCGAATTCAATTGCCGCATGGGCGATCCGGAAACGCAGCCCATCATGGCGCGCATGAAGACCGACCTGTACGACGTGCTCGACCGCGCCATCGACGGCAAGCTTGACGGCATGGAGCTGGACTGGGATCGCCGCACTGCGCTGGGCGTGGTGATGGCCGCGCACAATTACCCGGACACACCGCGCAAAGGCGACGTCATCACCGGCATCCCGAAGGAAACCGAAGACAGCGTCACCTTCCACGCCGGCACCACGCTCAAAGACGGCGTGCTGACCACCAACGGCGGCCGGGTGCTGTGCGTGGTGGGCCTGGCTGATACCGTGAAGGCAGCCCAGCGTGCGGCGTACAACGCCATCGAGCAGATCCACTTTGACGGCGCCCAGTACCGGACCGATATCGGCCATCGCGCCATCCGCCATTGAGCGACAGCACGCCGCGCTGGCGCCCCATCATGGGGCAGGCGCGGCATCCGTCACCCCGGGTGATCCCCGACTTGCCCCGGCGGCCCGCCCGCTACAATGGTGACAACCGTATGACTCGGCCCTCGCCTCGACGGGCGGCCCCCTTCTGATCGCATGGATACCCAAGCCGTCCGCGCCTACCTGCTGGACCTGCAGGATCGCATCACCACTGCCGCCAGCGCGCTGGACGGCGGCACATTCGTCACCGACGCATGGGAAAAGCCGCCCACCGAACGCCTGCGCGGCAGCGGTCGCACACGCATCCTGGAAGGCGGCACGCTGCTTGAACGCGGCGGCGTTGGCTTCTCGCATGTGTTGGGCGACACCCTGCCCCCTTCGGCGACGGCCAACCGGCCCGAATTGGCGGGGCGCGGTTTCGAGGCGATGGGCGTGTCGCTCGTCTTCCATCCGCGCAACCCCTACGTGCCGACGGTGCACATGAATGTGCGCTGCTTCGTCGCCGTGCGCCCCGATGCCGACCCCGTCTGGTGGTTCGGCGGCGGCATGGACCTCACGCCCTACTACGGGTTCACCGAAGACGCCTCGCATTTCCACCGCACCTGCCAAAGCGCCCTTGCCCCTTACGGCGACGAGCTGTATCCGCGCTTCAAGCAATGGTGCGACGACTATTTCTACCTGAAGCACCGCAAGGAGGCGCGCGGCGTCGGCGGCGTTTTCTTTGACGACTTTGCGGAGCTGGGCTTCGAGCGCAGCTTCGAAATGATGCGCTCGGTCGGCGACGCCTTCCTGCCCGCCTGGCTGCCCATCGCCGAACAACGCCACACCACACCCTACGGTGAGCGCGAACGCGCGTTCCAGGCCTATCGACGTGGCCGCTATGTCGAGTTCAACCTGGTATTCGATCGCGGCACGCTGTTTGGCCTGCAAAGCGGCGGTCGCGCGGAATCGATCCTGATGTCGATGCCGCCGGTGGCCAACTGGCGCTACGACTGGCAGCCGGAACCGGGGTCGCCCGAGGCCGCGCTGTACACCGATTTCCTGCCGGCGCGCGATTGGGTATGACGCTTCCCACGTTCGCGCGCCCCACTCTCGATCGCCCCTACCGGCTTGGCTTGCTGGGCGGCACGTTCGATCCGCCGCATATCGGCCACGTTGCGCTGGCCGAGCTGTGTATTGCCCGCCTCGACCTCGATGAACTGCTGTGGATTCCGACCGGCGTGTCCTGGCAGAAGGCGGCTGACATCACACCAGCACCGCTACGCTTCGCGATGACCGAGCTGGCCGCCCGTTCGGTACTCGGAAGCCACGCCCGTGTCCATGTCAGCAGCATGGAAGTCGACCGCCACGGCCCGAGCTACACGATCGACACCGTGCGCGAATTGCGCGGCGTCTATGGCCCGGATACCTCCATGGCGTGGCTGATGGGCGCCGACCAGCTTGTCGGCCTGGACACCTGGCACGGCTGGCAAGACCTGTTCGAATACGTCCACCTGTGCGTCGCCAC
The DNA here is from genome assembly GCF_038440115.1 of Ralstonia sp. OTU4908. Classification (NCBI taxonomy): domain Bacteria; kingdom Pseudomonadati; phylum Pseudomonadota; class Betaproteobacteria; order Burkholderiales; family Burkholderiaceae; genus Ralstonia; species Ralstonia sp. OTU4908. The sequence continues at coordinate 38,185 of NZ_JASATD010000016.1, forward strand.
ACGCCCGGGTTTCGACCTTCAGGCATTGCATGTGCCGGTACAGCGCGAGCTCGATGTGCGCCGCGGCGACACGGCATTGATACAATGCGCACCCGCCGGCCATATGTGGATCGACCAGACCCTGGCCGTCGACCTGTCATCCACCCGCCTGCGCCAGCAGTTGGCCACCGGCGCGCGCTGCGACGCCGACCTGCCCGCCGGCGTGGCCGACCTGATCCAATCGCATTCGCTGTACCGCCGCGCCAACGGCACGGTCAGTGCTTGACCGCGTGATTGACCACATTCACGCCCTTTTTTGACCTTTTTTCTCGCCCTTTAAACGTTCTTCTCACTCAGTATGGATATTCGCAAACTACAACGCGTGATCGTCGACGCGCTCGAAGACGTCAAGGCGCAAGACATCAAGGTCTTCAATACGACGCACCTGACCGAACTGTTCGACCGCACGGTCATCGCCAGCGGCACGTCCAATCGCCAGACGAAGGCCCTCGCCGCATCTGTGCGTGACGCCGTCAAGGAAGCGGGCGGCCACATCATCGCCGTGGAAGGCGAAGACGTGGGCGAATGGGTGCTGGTCGACTGCGGCGACGCCGTGGTCCACATCATGCAGCCGCAGCTGCGCCTGTACTACAACCTCGAAGAGATCTGGGGTGACAAGCCGGTGCGCATCGAACTCGGCGGCACCGGCAAGCGCGGTCTGCCCAAGGCCAGCGAAGGTTACGACGACGAGGAAGACGAGACCGAAGAGGTCACGCCCGCCAAGCGCCGGACCACCAAGCCGAAGCTGGCAGGCGAGCGCCCGACCAAGGCCGCCGCACCGGCCAAGAAGGCTCCCGCCAAGACCGCCCCCAAGAAGCCGGCCACCAAGCGCGCACCCAGCACGGCCAAGCCCGCCACGAAGACCGCCGCAAAGACGGCAGCCAAGCGCGCGCCAGCCAAGAAGCGCGCGGCGTAACGTCTGGCAGACCGTCTCACCATGCAGTTGCTGATCGTTGCCGTCGGGCACAAGATGCCGTCCTGGATCGAGGAAGGCTTCTCTGAATATGCCAAGCGCATGCCGCCCGAACTGCGCATCGAACTGCGCGAGATCAAGCCTGAGCAACGCTCGGGCAGCCGCACCGCCGCCACCGTCATGCAGCTTGAGGCGGCGCGCATTGAAGCCGCGCTGCCCAAGGGCTGTCGCATGATCGCGCTGGATGAACGGGGCAAGGACCTCACCACCGTCGCACTGGCTGAATCGCTCACCGGATGGCAACAGGAAGGCGGCGACATCGCGTTCGTGATTGGCGGCGCGGATGGGCTGGATCCGGCACTCAAGGCAAAAGCCCGTACGCTGATCCGCCTGTCGAGCCTGACGCTGCCCCACGGCATGGTGCGTGTGCTGCTGGCCGAGCAGCTCTACCGCGCATGGAGCATCACGCAGAACCACCCGTATCACCGCGTATGACCATGGATGCACACAGCGCGCCGCACCTCTATCTCGCCTCGCAAAGCCCGCGCCGGCAGGAACTGCTGCGCCAGATCGGCGCGCGCTTCGAGCTGCTGCTCGCCAGCGACGATGAAGATGCGGAAGCGCTGGAAGCCGAGCTCCCCGGCGAGACGCCCGACGACTACGTTCAACGGGTCTGCGCATTGAAGGCGCAGGCGGCTGTGCGTCGCCGCACTGCACGCAACCTCCCCGCTTTGCCGATCCTCACGTCTGACACGACGGTGTGCCTGGGCGGCGAGATCCTCGGCAAACCCGCTGACGCAGCCGACGCCCATCGCATGCTGCGCGGCATGTCAGGCCGCCAACACCGCGTGCTGACCGCCGTGACCGTCGTCAAGGCCGACGGCACGCCGATGCATGCGCTGTCCGTTTCGGACGTGCGCTTTGCCGTGCTGACGGACAACGACATCGCCCGCTACATCGCCAGCGGCGAGCCCTTTGGCAAGGCGGGCGCGTACGGCATCCAGGGGCGCGCAGCCGCCTTTGTGGCCCATATTTCGGGAAGCTATTCGGGTATCATGGGTCTACCCCTGTTCGAGACCGCCGCACTGCTCGCACAGGCGGGCATCACGCTGTGAATCACGCTGTAACTCGCGCTCTCTGACCGGCCACCGATGCACGCGCCGGACAGCGTGCGAGGGCCGGTTTCAAGACACGCTTCGGGCAACCCTGTCCGGCCCAGAGGCGGGTGCTGAAACCCGCTCTCCTGGTACCTCTCCATGTCCGAAGACATCCTCGTCAATATCACGCCGCAAGAAACGCGCGTGGCTATCGTCCAGCAAGCCGCCGTTCAGGAGCTTCACATCGAGCGCACGCTGACGCGCGGCCTGGTCGGCAACATTTACCTTGGCAAGGTGGTGCGCGTGCTGCCTGGCATGCAGTCGGCCTTCATCGACATCGGGCTGGAGCGTGCGGCGTTCTTGCATGTGGCTGACATTTGGCACCCGCGCGACGCGAAGGACGCGCCGCCCACACCGCAAGTCGCCATCGAGAAGACGCTCTTCGAAGGTCAGGCGCTGATGGTCCAGGTCATCAAAGACCCGATCGGCACCAAGGGCGCACGGCTGTCCACCCAGGTGAGCATCGCCGGCCGCACGCTGGTGTATCTGCCGCAAGACCCGCACATCGGTATCTCGCAGAAGATCGGCAATGAGGCCGAGCGCGAAGCGCTGCGCGCACGGGTGACCGCCATGGTGCCCACCGAAGAACGCGGCGGTTTCATCGTGCGCACGATCGCCGAAGAGTCGACCGACGAAGAACTCGCCAACGACGTCGCTTACCTGCGCAAGATCTGGGCGACCATCCGCCACAACGCGACAACCCTGCCCGCCCCGTCGATCCTGTATCAGGACCTGAATCTTGCCCAGCGCGTGCTGCGCGATTTCGTAACGGACGAAACGCGCAGCATCCAGGTCGATTCGCGCGAGAACCACCAGAAGCTTATCGAATTTGCGCAGGAATACACGCCAGCCGTGGTCGAGCGCCTGACGCATTACACCGGTGAACGGCCAATCTTCGACCTGTACAACATTGAGGCTGAAGTCGAGCGCGCACTGTCGCGCCGGGTCGATCTGAAATCGGGCGGCTACCTGATGATCGACCAGACCGAGGCGATGACGACCATCGACGTCAACACCGGCGGTTACGTTGGCGCACGCAACTTCGACGACACGATTTTCAAGACCAATCTGGAAGCCGCGCACACCATTGCGCGGCAACTGCGGCTGCGCAACCTGGGTGGCATCATCATCATCGACTTCATCGACATGGAGTCTGCCGAGCATCGCGATGCGGTGCTCGCCGAACTGCGCAAGGCGCTGTCGCGTGACCGTACACGCATCACGGTCAACAGCTTTTCGCAACTTGGGCTGGTGGAGATGACGCGCAAACGCACGCGCGAATCGCTCGCGCATGTGCTGTGCGAGCAGTGCCCGGTATGCCAGGGCAAGGGCCAGGTGAAGACGCCGCGCACGGTGTGCTACGACATCCTGCGCGAGATCATGCGCGAGTCGCGGCAGTTCAATCCGCGCGAATTCCGCATCCTCGCGTCGCAGTCGGTCATCGACCTGTTCCTGGAAGAAGAAAGCCAGCACCTCGCGATGCTGGGCGATTTCATCGGCAAGCCGATTTCACTGCAGGTGGAATCGTCCGCGGCCAGCCAGGAGCAGTACGACATCATCCTGATGTAGCACTGCCCCCAAGCGCGGCGGCTACGGCTTGACCGGGCTGCCGTGCGAAACCGATGCGGCGGCCAGGGGTGCTTGCTCCCGCTCCGTCAGACGCGGAATCTGCTCGCGCATGGCGAGCAGTGCGGCGAGCACGACCAACATCACGGTCCCGAGCATGCCCAGATAGGCCACCGAACCGCCAGCTGTGATGACGATCGCGCCGGCAAACGCGCTGAGGATGGCGCCCACGCGCCCAAATGCCACCGCGGATGCCGTGCCCGTCGCGCGCACCGCCGTCGGATAAACGTAGGCACACAGCGCATACATCGTCGATTGCACCGCGTTGACAAACAGGCCGTGCAGCCCAAGGCCGACGATCAACAGATTCGTGTTCAGCTTGGCGTCGACGCCCTGCAACGCAAAGGCGCTCGCGGCCGCGCCCACGCAACACAGCGCCATTGGCCAGCGCGAACCCCATCGGGCGATCTTCACCGCGCAAGCCAAAGCGCCGATCACGCCGCCAAGGTTGTACGCGGTCAGCCCCGAGCCCGCCACGCTCACGCTCAAACCTTCTGAAGCGAGCATCGTCGGCAGCCAACTGAACGCTGCGTACACAGCGAGCAGGCACATGAAAAACGCTGCCCAGAGCGCAATCGTGTCACGCGCTTGGCCCGGCGCGAAGAGGGAGCGGAAACTTGCGTGTTGAATGACCTTCTGGCCAGCCACATCGGCAAACACCGCGTTGGCGGGCACATCGCGCTCCATCTTGGTCAGCAGCTGCGCCAGTCGCGGCCAATCCGACTGGCGGCGCGCCAGGAAGCGCGGTGACTCGGGCAGCGCGGCCACCAACACAAATCCAAGCACGAGCGGTAGCGCACCGCCAATCCAGAACAGCCCGCGCCAGCCATAGAGCGGCAGCACTTGGCCGGCAAACAGGCCCGCCAGCATCCCGCCCAACGGCACGCAGACGATCGTGGCCGTCACCGCCAGCGTGCGGCGACGCCCAGGCGTGAACTCCGCCGTCATCGTCGTGGAGCTTGGCAGCGCGCCGCCAATGCCCAGGCCCGCGATGAATCGCAGCGCGGCAATCGTGGCCACGTTGGGCGCAAACCCGATCGAGCACGTCGCTACGCCAAACAGAAACACGCTGCCGATCAGCGCCAGGCGTCTTCCGAAGCGGTCGGCAAACAAGCCCGCCAAGGCGCTGCCCAGCCCCATGCCGATGAGGCCCGCTGCCACCGCCGGGGCAAACGCGTTGCGCGTGATGCCCCATTCCTTGATCAGCACGGGGATGGCAAAACCAATCAACTGGCCGTCAAAGCCGTCCATGACGATGGCGAAGGCCGCAAGCAGCACCGCCATCTTCTGTGCAAGGGAAAACGGCCCGTCATCGAGGACCGTACCGATATCGACCGTGGTGTGGTTCTGATTCATGCGGGCCTCCGCTGGGACGGCACACACGCGAAAGCGCAACGCCATACCAGCGTCGCGCTCACCCATCTGGAACTGCTCATCATGGTTTGTCTCCGTTGAAGTGGCGTCTGCGCGCCATCGAATGAAAGCTTGGGTTGCTCGGTCCGCTAACGCTCCTGCTGGTGTGCCGCCTGCGCCTGTACCTGCACCAACCGCACGAGCTGCATCAAGGTCTCGGTGTGCGGCACGGGCACGCCATGCCGGCGCGCCGTCGCTACCACGGCGCCATTGATGGATTCAATCTCGGTCAGGCGACCGGCCAGCACGTCCTGCAGCATCGATGGCTTGTGCCCGCGATGCGCGACGATGGCGTGCCGTACGTTGTCGTTCACCTTTCCGGCATCAACCGTAATGCCGCTGGCGCGCGCCACGGCCAGCACTTCATCTACGATGGTCAGCGCCAGCGCCGGGCCGTCTTCTACCGCCCCCAGCGCATCGACGGGCTGGTTCAGCACCGTACACAGCGGGTTGAGTGCGGCATTGAAAGCGACTTTCTCCCACACGGCGCCCCACACGTTGGCATCGGCCTGGCAGTTCAGGCCTGCTGCGGACAGCACATGCACCACGCGTGCGAGTATCGCGGGCCGCTCGCCGTCAGCGCTCATCAGGCGGATCTCGCCCGTGCCATGTGAGCGCACGTGGCCCGGGCCAACCAAATCTGCCGGCCACGTCGTGACGCCAACAAAGATGCGCTCTCGCTGCACCATCGAAGCCAGCGCCTCCACATTGCCCAGCCCGTTCTGCAGCGTCAGTACATGTGTCGCTGGGCCAATCAGATGACGCACGCTCGCCACTGCGGCGCGTGTGTGCATGGACTTGGTGAAGACGATCAGCAAGTCCGGCACGTCGGCCGCATCGCCCGGACGCAGCGCCTGCAGGTTGCCGACATGACGGTCGCCCCAATCGGTTTCCAGCCGCAAACCGCGCGCGGCGATGGCGTGCAGATGTGCATCGTTGATGTCGAGCAGCGTGACATGCTGGTCGGCTTCGGCCAGCAACCCGCCAAACAGCGAGCCCATCGCGCCCGCTCCAAGAATGGCGATCTTCATCGGCATCTCAGCTCAGAACGGGTAGTGGCGCGGCGTGGTCTGCACCGTCATCCAGCGCAGCTCGGTGAACTCGGCCACACCGGCGCGGCCGCCGAACCGCCCGAAGCCGCTTGCCTTGACGCCGCCAAACGGCATCTGCGCCTCGTCGTGCACGGTCGGACCGTTGATGTGGCAGATGCCGGATTCGATGCGGCGCGCGACGTTCATGGCGCGGGCGACATCGCGGCTGAACACGGCGGACGACAAGCCGTATGCGTTGTCATTCGCACAGGCAACGGCGGCATCGTCGCCGTTCACACGCACGATGCCCTTGACGGGGCCGAATGATTCTTCTGAGTAGATCAGCATGTCGGGCGTCACGTGGTCGAGAAGCGTGGCGGGCATCAGCGTACTGGTTGCCTTGCCGCCGCACAGCAGCTTCGCGCCTTTGGCGAGCGCATCGTCGATGAGGTGGTTGCAGCGTTCGACGGTACTCATGTCGACCACCGAGCCCAGCACTGCCGGCCCCTTGCGCGGATCGCCAAGCGGCAGCGCCGCAGCCTTGGCCGCCAGCTTGGCGACAAATGCATCGGCGATGGATTCATCGACGATGATGCGCTCGGTGGACATGCAGATCTGGCCCGAATTGGCAAACGCGCCGAAGGCTGCGCCGTCGACAGCGGCGTCGATGTCCGCATCCGCCAACACCAGCAGCGGCGCCTTGCCGCCCAGTTCCAGCACCACAGGTTTCAGATACGTCGCGCACGTCTGCGCGATGATGCGGCCCACACGCGTTGAGCCGGTAAAGTTGACGCGCCGCACGGCGGGGTGCGCGATCATCGCCTCCACGATCACGCCGGCGTCGGCCGGGGCATTCGTCACAAAATTGACGACGCCGTTTGGCAAGCCCGCCTCTTGCAAGGCTTCGATGATGAGCCCGTGCGTGGCGGGCGAAACTTCCGAGCCCTTGAGCACGACGGTGTTGCCGCATGCCAGCGGCAGCGCAATCGCCCGCACGGCGAGGATGACCGGCGCATTCCATGGAGCAATTCCGAGCACCACGCCGGCCGCCTGGCGCACGCCCATGGCGAGGCTGCCGGGCACGTCGGACGGAATGATCTCGCCCGCGATCTGCGTGACCATGGCCGCGGCTTCCTGCAGACCGCTCGCAGCAAGATGCACGTTGAAGCCGGCCCACAGCGCGGAGGCGCCCGTTTCAGCAGCCATCGCGGCGGCAAAAGCCTCGCCCTTCGCCTCAAGTGCCTGGGCAGCGCGCATGAGCAACGCACGGCGCTCTGTCGGTCCCATTGCAGCCCATGCCGGGAATGCAGCAGCGGCGGCATCGACTGCGCGACGGGCATCCTCCGACGTTGCCGCTGGCGCGCGCGTAGCGACAGTGCCGTCAAGCGGATTGCGCCGCTCGAACACGGCACCATTGGCGGCTTGCACGCGCTCTCCGTTAATCAGCATCGCAATGGTGTGGGCCGCATCCAGCGGGGCAACGTTCGTGTTCGTCATCAAGCGATCTCCACTTCAATCAAGGTTGGTCCGGTGGATTGCAGGGCGCGGCGCAGCACAGCCTCCAGCGCATGGGGGTCACTCACGCGCTGACCGGTGCAGCCCATGGCGTGGGCCAGGCCGACAAAGTCGATGCCGCGCAGATCCGTGCCCTGCACCGCATCGGTGGGCGCAAAGCCGAACACCGGTGCGAAATCCTGCAAGGCAGCATAGCGGCGGTTGTTCAGGATGACGAACGTCATGGGCAACTTGAGCTGCGCCGCGCTCCACAGCGCCTGGATCGAATACATGCTCGATCCATCGCCAATCAGGCCGATCACGCGTGTGCCAGGTTTCGCAAGTGCCACGCCGACAGCGGCCGGCATGCCGTAGCCCAATCCGCCGCTGTCCATGGTGTAGAACGCGCCAGCGCGGCGCATCGGCAAGTAGGCCTGCATGGTCGATCGGGCGCTCGGCGCCTCTTCGACGACGATGTCCGCCAGGCCGCGTACGGCATCGAGCGTCTGTAACGCACACGCAACCGACATGGGCGAACCCGGCTCAGCGCGCGGCGATTTGACGCGGGGTGCCGGCGCCGGCCGAGCCGGTGGCGCGGGGCGAGCGAGCAAATCCAGCACGCCCAGACGCATGTTGCCCACGGCGGAAATGCCTTCGGGCGTCCAGGCAGCGGTCGCTGGATCGTCGATCAACTGCACGAGCTTCGCCCCGACCGGCACATGCGGCCCATGGCCTTCCACGTGGTACGTAAACGCAGGGGCGCCGAGCGCAAACACCACGTCGTGCCCCTGCAGCAGGCTGACGATTTTTTCACGCATCGCGGGCAGGAAGCCGGCGAACAGGCGGTGGTCTTCAGGAAACGCGCCACGCCCGGCCATCGGTGCCGTGAATACGCGCGCGTTATGCCTCTCGGCGAGTTGCACGACGGCGTCCCACGCGCCAGCGCGGTCAATGGCGGCCCCCACCACGAACGCCGGCCGCTGTGCCGCGTCGAGCACGTCGCCGATGCGCGCCAGCGTGACCGGATCGGGCCGCACCGCGGTGGCCACTTCGTGCACGGCGACGGGTTCCGTCGGCTGGTCCCAGTCATCCACGGGAATGGACACCAGCACCGGGCCTCGCGGCTCCTGCATCGCGATGTGATACGCGCGGGCTAGCGCCAGCGGCACGTCTTGTGCACGCGCGGGCTCGATGCTCCATTTGACGTACGGCTTGGGCAGCTCGGTCGCCTGATTGGACGCGAGAAACGGATCGAACGGCAGGATGGAGCGTGCCTGCTGCCCGGCGGTGATCACCAGGGGCGTGCGATTCTTGAACGCCGTGAAGATGTTGCCCATGGCGTTGCCGACACCGGCCGCCGAGTGCAGATTCACCAGCGCCGCGTTGCCGGTAGCCTGCGCAAAGCCGTCTGCCATGCCCACGACCACGGCTTCCTGCAAGCCGAGGATGTAGCGGAAGTCCTCCGGAAAATCGCGAAACATCGGTAGCTCGGTCGAGCCGGGGTTGCCGAACACGTGCGTCATGCCGAGCCGGCGCAGCAGCTCGATGGTGGCGTCGCGCACGGTGGTCAGCGCGAGCGAGGTGCGGGTCATACGGGCCATCTCCTTGAAACAGGTCGCCAGTATGGAATCCGTAGTTCTTAACGGGATATTGAATTATTTCGAGAAAGTCATTACCTTTTGACATGACTTTCGATCTGCGCCAGCTGCGCGCATTCACCACCATCGTTTCCGCCGGCAGTCTTGGCCGCGCTGCAGAAGTGCTGCACGTCACCCAGCCGGCGCTCAGCCGCATCGTCAAGCGGTTGGAAGACGAAGTGGGCGCCCCCCTGTTCGAGCGGCACTCCAAGGGAATGCAGCTCACCGCGATCGGGCAGGCGCTCCTGCCCCACGCATCGCTGCTGCAGCACGAGGCCGATTACGCCCGTGAAGAAATCAACGCAATGCGCGGCCTCTCCAAGGGCACCATCCGCGTGGGTGCAGTCGGGAGCATTGCGAGCTATGTGTTGCCGCTAGCCGTCGGCACGTTGGTCGCGCGGTGGCCAAACCTGCGCGTGGAAATTCTCGAAGGCGTGTGGGATCGCCTGGCCGAGGGGCTGGTCAAGCACGAAATCGACCTCGCGCTGTCGATGGCGATGCCGGATACCGACGAAATCATCGCCATCGCGGATTGCCGCTGGGAGGATGCCAGCTTTGTCGTGGCGTCTCGTGAGCATCCGTTGCGCAAGCGTCCATCGCTGACGCTGGCCGATACGCTGGATGCGCCCTGGGCCGTTCCTCCGCGAGGCACCGGGCCATATGAACACATGCGGCAAGTTTTTGAGGCAGCGGGCCTTGGCTTGCCGAACATCGTGGTGGAAACACGCTCGGTGACTGCGCTCAAGAGCCTGGTGGCGCGCTCGGGATTTCTCAGCTGGATGGCAGAACCGATGATCGATGCCGAGCGCCGCGCCGGTGTGATCGAGCCTTTGCCCATTCCCGGCCTGGTGGCGCGCCGCACACTGACTGCATTCCGGCGCCGCCACGGCATTCTGCCGAGCCCCGCCGTCAAGCTGCTCGAGGCGCTGCGCGAGCTGACGGCGTAAGCCCGGGGCGCTATTTCTTCTCGCGCGGCACGCGGCCAAGCAGGTAGAACTCGTCATTGGGCCGCATCGAAATCACATTCGCCATGCGGTTCGACAGGCCGAAGAATGCGGTGATACCGGTGATGTCCCAGATGTCCTCATCATCGAAGCCGTGCGCGCGTAAGGCTTCATAGTCCGCGTCATTGACGGTGTGCGAGGCGGTGCAGACCTTCATTGCAAAGTCGAGCATGGCGCGCTGGCGCGGCGTGATGTCGGCCTTGCGGTAATTGACGGCAACCTGGTCGGCCACCAGCGGCTTCTTTTCGTAGATGCGCAGAATGGCGCCGTGCGCGACCACGCAATACAGGCACTGGTTGGCGGCGGAGGTGGCGACCACGATCATCTCGCGCTCGCCCTTGGTGAGACTGCTGCCTTCGCGCAGCATCAGCGCATCGTGGTACGCGAAAAAGGCGCGGCATTCGTCGGGCCGATGCGACAGCGCCAGGAAGACGTTCGGCACAAAGCCGCTTTTCTCCTGCACCTCCAGGATGCGCGCGCGAATATCTTCAGGAATATCAGCCAGCTCAGGAACGGGGAACCGGCTGATGGGCGGCGTGATGGTCGTCACGATGTCTCCTTTGATTTGAGCATCCTGAGCACGCCGCCCGAGCGGAAGGGCTTACTGGGTGGCGAACTGGATGCGATGGAGTCCAGCATACAACCCATCGCGCTCGATGAGTTCGCGGTGCGTGCCGGCTTCGGCAATCTTGCCGTGCTCGAGCACGATGATCCGGTCGGCATTTTCGATGGTCGACAGGCGGTGCGCGATCACCAGCGTCGTACGCCCTTCCATCAGGCGTTCGAGCGCGGCCTGCACCTGGCGCTCGGACTCCGAATCCAGTGCGGACGTCGCTTCGTCCAGGATCAGGATCGGCGCGTCCTTGTAGATCGCACGTGCAATCGCCAGGCGCTGGCGCTGTCCACCGGACAGCTTCGAGCCGTTATCGCCGACATTGGTATCGATGCCCTCGGGGAGGTTGTCGACCACATCGGTCAGGTAGGCCGCCTCGAGCGCGCGGCGCACGCGTGCCATGTCGATCTCGGAGGCGTCGCGCGCGCCATAGGCCACGTTGGCAGCGATGGTGTCGTTGAACAGCACCACATCCTGGCTCACGAAGGCGATCTGGCGGCGCAGGTCGTGCAGGGCCAGGTCCGTCAGCGCATCGCCGTCGAGAGAGATCGTGCCCGAGGTCGGATCGAAGAAGCGCGGCAGCAGGTTCACCAGCGTGGTCTTGCCACTGCCCGACGGCCCGACCAGCGCGACGACCTCGCCCGGCTTGACATGCAAGTTGACGTTGTCGAGCGCTGCCCGGCCATCTTCGCCATAGCGGAACGTGACGTTGTCGAAGCGGACATCGCCGCGGGCACGATCGATCTTCTTGCCGCCTTCTTGCGGCTCGATCGGCGTGTCGATCAGGCCAAAGATGAATTCGGCGGCGGTCAGGCCGCGCTGCAGCGGCTGATTCACGTCGGTCAGGTGCTTAAGCGGCGAGATCAGCAGCAGCATCGCCATCACAAAGCCGGTAAAGCCGCCGACCGTGGTCTGGTTGGCCTGCGCCTGCAACATGGCAATGGCCAGGATGACCGACAGCGCCAGCGCCGCCAGGAACTGCGTCACCGGCTGGTTCAGCCCACCGGCCACAGCCACGCGCATGGCATAACCACGCAGACGGTTCGTCATGGCATTGAAGCGCAGCGATTCATACGCCTCGCCGCCATGCAGCTTGACGACCTTGTAGCCGCCCACAGCCTCTTCCACCACATAGGCGGCCTGGTTGGTCAGGTTCTGGCTGTCGCGGTTGAGCGAGCGCAGGCGACGGTTGATACGCGACATCAGCAGGCCGATGATCGGCAGGATCACCGCCACCACCAGCGTCAGGCGCCAGTTGGTATAGAAGAGAAAGATCAGCAGCGCCAGCACCGTCATCGAGTCGCGCACCAGTGTGATGAACACGCCGGTGAGCACCTGCAGCACCTGGTTGACCTCAAAGATGACCGCGTTGATGATCGACGCTGCCGTATTGCGCTGATAATACGAAGCCGGCGCCTGCAGGAGGCGCTCGAACATCTTCATCCGCAGATTCAGCAGCACCTTGTTCGACACAAGGCTCAACAGATACGTCGACGCAAATTGCGCAATGCCGCGCACGACGGCAATGCCTACCAGCATGGCCGGCACCTGCCACAGCTTGCCGGCGTACTCACCACCGAAGCCCTGATCCAGCAAATCCTTCACGACCTTGGGGATGATCCCTTCGGTGGCAGCCACCACGCCCATGGCGACCATTGCCAGGATGAAGGCGGTCAATTCGGGGCGAAGGTAGCCCCACAACCGCTTGAGCATCGGCTTGGCGGGCGCTGGGTGATCAGACTTTGCTTGTATACTCACGGCGTTTTCAAATGAGGGTGGGCAGCTTGCGTCGCATGGCGATCGCATGGCCGCCATAAAGTGCGTTGCAGCGTTTGTCATCCGACAGACGGGCGACCCGGCATTTTAGCGGCAATCCACCACCCGGCCCATCCTGCTGCGTAATGCCCGGTTCAGCGTGGCCGGCGTACCACCTGACGCTTCCGCAATGAGTTCGCGCGTTCCCACGTTCTTCATCAATCTCGACCACGACGCCGGGCGCCGCGAAGCCCTGGAGCGGCAACTCGATGCGTTGGGCCTGCCGCATCGCCGCTTCCCCGGTGTGTACGGCAAGACACTTCCCGCCGACGAGCTTGCGCGCCACTATGACCACGCACGCGCCACAGGCCAAAGCCGCGAATTGACCGTCGGCGAAGTCGGCTGCGCGCTCAGCCACCTCGGCGTCTACCGGGCAATGATTGAGCAGGACCTGCCCTACGCGCTCATTCTGGAAGACGACGCCAAACTCGGGCCGGATGTGCCAGCCGTGCTCGACGCGCTGGCACGGAGCGTGTCACCCGACGAGCCCGTTGTCACGCTGCTCACGCACATCGACCGTTACTACAAGCGCAGTGCCCGGCCGCTGACAGCGAACCACCGCACGGTCAAGCTTGCCAACTACCAGTGGCTCGCTCATGGCTATTTCGTCACGCGCGCCGCGGCCAAGCGCATGGTCGAGCAGCTCTATCCCGTGTGGCTGGCCGCAGACTATTGGTACAAGTTCGAGCGCGAAGGCATCGTGCAGATGCGTGCGGTCGTGCCTTATGTGATTGGCGTGCAGAACTTCGATAGCGGCTCGAACCTGGAAGCCGATCGCGCTATCAAAAGCCGCGAAGCCGACACCCGCCTGGGGCTCGGACATCATCTGCGCCAGATCTTCGTGCGCAAGTTCCTCTATCAGATTTTCGTGCGGCCGTTTCTCGGCATCGTGAAGCAGAAGAAGACCTGGTGAGCATGACAACCCTGCTCAGGTTCCCTGCTCTCGCAGCTCTGCAAGCCCGACGTCTGCACGGATGATGTCGGTATTGCGCCGAGCCATCATGCGTTGATAGTTGGGGCTTTCCTGCTCCCGCGATTGCTCGCGATGCCATAGGTGGAAGACTTCGGTCGCGCAAAAGCCGCGCTTGCGCCGCACGCCGGCGTTATAAAGGCGAACCGCCAGATCGGCGTCTTCATGGCCCCATCCGACGAAGCTCTGATCGAAACCGTTCACGCGCTCGAAATCGCTGCGCCACACGCCAAGGTTGCAGCTCTTGATGCCGCGCAGACTGGTGTCCTTGAAGGTACGCGGCATCGGCAAACCCGGCACCAATAGCGGCAGGAACTTGTTGATGCGGCCCGCGCGCCGGGCAGCAAACCAATACGCGCGATCCTTCAGGTGAATGTCGATCTGCTGGGTGACAACCTCGCGCGTCATTGCCTCATTCAGCAGGATGCGACTACCGGACAGCAGGCGCCCCCGCTCGGCCAACGCGCGGTGACGCGCCACAAAATCCGGACGCGGCACGCAATCGCCATCGAGAAAAACGAGGTAGTCGGCGTCCGTCGCCAGCACGCCGCGGTTGCGGATCTCACCAGCACGAAATCCGTCGTCGGGATGCCAGACATGGCGCAGCGGATACGGCGCGATCTTGGCGGCGGCTTCGACCGCCACGCGTGTGTCATCGCGCGAACCGTCGTCGGCGACGATGACGTCGAATGCGCGATCGGTCTGTGCGCCACAGCCGGTCAGTACGCGAACCAGCGCGTCCGGGCGGTTATACGTCGTAATGATGAGGGCGATGCGACGCGGCAACTCAGCGCTTGCCATGACGATGCAGCATCATCAGCTTGACGTAGCGGTAATACGTGCCCTCAGCGTTCGACACGGCCAGCATGAAGCCCTCCGCCCCATCGAGGAAACCCCGCTGGATGATGTACGTACGGATGAACGCCCACAGCCCGTGGCCGATGGCACTGCCCAACGACGCGCGCTTGCCCTTGGCATAAGCCGCGGCGGCACCGGCGGTCGAATAATCGTTGGCCTTGTCGAGTGCAGCCTTCAGGTCAGGAATCGAATAATGGATGATCGGGGCGCGGAAATCGCCCACCGTACCCTCGAAGACCAGGTGCGAGTGCACCGGCGCATCGAAGAACGTCACCTGCTCGCGCTTGAAGAAGCGACGAATGCGGTCCGGCCACCAGCCCGAATGCTTCATGAAGCGGCCACAAAAACTCGAGCTGCGCGGCATGGAGTAGACAGTGTGCGGGCTGCCCGATTCCAGTACGGCGATCATCTCGGCCCGCAATTCGGGGCTGATGCGCTCGTCGGCGTCCAGCGAAAGCACCCAGTCGGTGCGCGCCTCGCGCAAGGCGCGGTTGGACTGCTCGCCGTAGCCCGGCCAGTCCGTCTCGAACACGCGCGCACCGAGCTGGCGGCAGATGTCCTGCGTGCCATCCGTGCTGCCCGAGTCGAAGACGATGACGTCGTCCGCCCAGTCGCGCACCGAGCGGATGCAGTCGCCGATATCGGCGGCTTCGTTCTTGGCGACGATGATGACGGCGAGCGTAGCTCGATTGGATGCAGGCATGCGAAAACAGTCTTAGAAAACGGGAGCGGCGCCAAGCTGCTGCCGGCGCCGGTGAATATGCGCGGTGAATATCGCTACCATCACGCTGTAGAACACGACCGTCTGGGCGATGATCAGCATCACTTCGGTCAACCCGAACAAGACAAAGCCTACACATAACGTCAGGCCCATCGCCCCCGTGGTGCGCAGGATGCCATCGTCGCACAGCGCTGCACGCACGAAGTACACGGCAGGCACCAGGTACATCGCCAGCAATGCGCCGATGCCCAGCACGCCAAGCGTGGCGCCATTGTATAGAAACTCGTTGTGGGCATGCTCGACTGCAGTCGCTTCCTGGGTGATCAGCCCTTCCGCGTGAATCGCTTTGAGAGCGGGCTCGAATTGGCCTCTACCCACCCCGGCGAGCGGGTGGCGCGTCAACATCAATGCGGCCGCTTTCCAAAGTTGGAAGCGGATGCCGATTGACGTGTTGGTCTGACCAGCTTGATAGGCGCGTAGATCACTGACTGCCTGATCGAAACGGGCACGGACCACACTCGACGAAACGCATACCGCTGCCAACAGTGCGAAGAACACCAGCAAGGCAGTCACTCGCTTCTTCCAAGCCACATGCCGCAGCGTTGCCACGGCAATCAGCAACAGTACAGGGATGGCAATCCAGCCGCCGCGCGACTGCGACAGATACGACGCATAGAGTCCAGCGCCACCAGCCACCACGCGCAAGATGATAAGCAGCCAGCCGTCCCCCTTGGACCATCCAATGGAAATCAGTGAGAACAGCCCCATGAGCAACGATAGATTGCCGAAAGGGATCGTGTTGGCGAATGCGCCGATCATGTCTGGCCGCCCGACACGCAATTCGAGATAAGCCCATACAACCGAGGCCAGCGCGCCCGCAACGCAGCCCCACTGCACGCTCTCCAGCTGTGTAGGCCGCAATTGCAACAGCGCAAACAGCGCCAGCCCGAACAGCCAGAGCCGGCCATAGGCAAATGGCACACTGCGCGGTGCGGCAGGGTTCAACTGGGCACTGATCAGCATCGCCGTCGGCATGGCGGCCATGGCGAGAATCAGCCAGCGGTGTTCATGCCACATCGCTCGCAGTCGATTCATGGCATCCGCAGGGGAGGCCAGCATCGACCACAACGCAGCAACCAGCAGCAGCAAGAAGGACAGGAACGCTGCGCCGCGCACCGACAGCATGAAGGCCGGCAGGATGGCGATTCCAAACACGGCCAGCGCCGCCGGCGCGCTGGATATCAGTGTCCGGCCACGTTGCATCAAGCCGCTCATCGCAATGTCCCCGCGCCAGGTGCAAGCGCCAGCAGGGCATCGATGTGCGCAGCGATGCTCGGGTCATAGCGCAGGTGCTCACGCGGATTCGCCAAGCGCGCCTGCCCAGCCAGCGCACGGGCAACAGCTGCCTCAATCGTGCGCGCCAGCGTGGATGGATCATCCAGGTCGAAGGTGGGTGCTCCTTCGACCGAGATCACCTCGGTGCAAGCGATATTGGCTGCCAGTACGGCAGGCGTGCCGCACAGCACGGACTCCACCCCAATCAGCCCGAACGGCTCGTAGTGCGAAGCGAGGATCGTGTAGTCCGCTGCGCGGTAGACGTTCTCGATGTCCTTGCGATATCCCAGGTAGCGGATGTTGGGCGAGGACGAGGACACCGGGCGCCCGATGACCACCAGTTGCACTGGCAGATCCGTCTTGGAGAAGAAAGCCTCCAGCAGCGGATAGCCCTTGCGCTTGTGGCTCGACGACGGGAACACAAACGTGACCCGATCCTTCGCGAAGCCAAGCTCATCGCGCAGGCGCTGGCGCTCTGCGTCATCCACCGGCGAGAACTTCGTCTCACTCACCGGGGGGTACACCGTCTTTACCTTGGCAGCAGGAATGTCGTAATAATCGAGCACCTCCTGCGCCATCAGCCGCGAGTGCGCCACGACAACGTGCGAGCGCACATAGTCTCTGCGCTCCAGGGCGATCTGCTGGCGATCCCAAAACGCGGCCTCTTTTGCAAAGCTCTTCAGATAACCGACGTGCGTACCGCCGCAAATCGCGATATCCGAAGCGCCCGTGCGATTGCAGCCGATCATCAGATCGATGTGCTCGCGCTTGGCCAGATAGCGCACAAGCCAGCCGAACGCGTGGTCGTTCAATTTGCCGGGCAACTTGCGCGTGGGCAATGCGACCGCCTTGACCTGGCGGTACTCGGGAAGCGCCTTGTCCACCATCTTGGCGAAGAACACAGGACGGATGGCGCGCTTATGCAGACCGCGCACCAGGTCCATCGCGTAGCGCTCGCTGCCGCCGCTGTAGCCCAGCGCGTTGCACGAGATTCCGACGTTCATGGATGCTCTAGTAATAATCGTATTGAGACTGCAGTCGTGCCGAGCGCCCGCCCGGCAATGGCGCCCCCCGCGCCATCTTCGAACTACTCGTACACCGTTGCCACGTTCTCGGCATTCAGCGCCTGACGCAGCGCGGCGATCGCCGCTTCGCTCGGAACAATACGCCAGGCGTCGCCAAGCACCGCTTCGCAGCGCGCCTGCTCGCAGACGTAGTTGATGCGCACCGAGACGCCATTGCCATCGGCCGCCACATGCGGCGAGAGCAGATCACGCAGCTTGGCCGCCGTTGAATCGCCATTCATCGACAGCCGGATCGCCCGCGCGAACTTGGCGCGCGCCTGCGTCATGTCCATGACCGACTCGGCTGTCACGCGCACGCCGCCAGTAAACATGTCATGGCGGGCGCTACCCTGCACGATCAGCACTTCGTCTTCCTTGAACAGGGCGCGATTCGCTTCGAAAACTTCGTTGAAGACCGTGACCTCGGTAGCTTCGCTGGCGGAGCCGTCGTCGAGCATCACGATCAGCATCTTGCCGCGCTGCGTCATCTGGGTGCGCTGGCCTACGATCACGCCGGCCACGGTCTTGTTGCGCGCATCGCGGTTGCCGTAGCCGCCCCCGTTGCCCTTGTCGGTCACTTCGCGCGCCAGATCGGCCAGCGTCGTGCGTGCGAAGCGGCGCACCTCGTCACGGTATTCATCGAACAGGTGGCCGGAAAGGTAGAAACCCAGCGCCTGCTTTTCTTCCTGCAGCTTGCGCTTGGTCGACCAGGCCGGCTCGTCGACGAGTTCGGGACGATGCTGCTCGGCATCGTCGCCGCTCATCAAGTCGAAGAGCGACACCTGGTTGGCGGCGGCCGCTTTCTGCTCGGCGGCTTCCATGGCCAGGCCGATCGACGCGAGCAGTTGCGCGCGGTTGTCGTTGAGGCTGTCGAAGGCGCCGGCCCGCACCAGCGCCTCGATCGTCCGGCGATTGACCTGGCGACGGTCAACACGCTCGCAGAAATCGAACAAGTCCTTGAATGGGCCGTCTTCGCGTGCACGCAGAATGTCTTCGATCGCGCCCTGGCCGCTGCCCTTCACGCCGCCCAAACCGTAGCGGATGGTCTTGGCGTCGGTCGGTGCAAAACGGTACTGGCTGGCGTTGATATCCGGCGGCAGGATGGTCAGGCCGTTCTTGCCTCGGGCATCGTCGTAAAGGATCTTCACCTTGTCGGTGTCGTCCATGGCGAGCGACATGTTGGCCGCCATGAATTCGGCCGGGTGATGCGCCTTGAGCCAAGCCGTGTAGTACGCGAGCAGCGCATATGCGGCCGCGTGTGACTTGTTGAAACCGTAGCCGGCGAACTTCTCCATCAGGTCGAAGATTTCATCAGCCTTTTCGGTGGAGAGCCCGTCCTTGGCCGCACCCGCCCGGAACAGCGCGCGGTGCTCGGCCATTTCTTCGGCCTTCTTCTTACCCATCGCACGGCGCAGCAAGTCGGCGCCGCCGAGCGAGTAACCGCCCACGATCTGCGCCATCTGCATCACCTGCTCCTGGTAGACCATGATGCCGTAGGTCTCCTTGAGCACCGGCTCGACGCGCGGGTCGGGGTACTCCACCTTCTCGCGGCCGTGCTTGCGTGCGCAGAAGCTGGGGATCAGGTCCATCGGGCCCGGGCGATAGAGCGCCACGAGGGCGATGATGTCCTCAAAACGGTCAGGCTTGGCGTCCTTCAGCATGCCCTGCATGCCGCGGCTTTCCAGCTGGAACACGGCCACCGTGTTGGCCGTCTTCAGGATGTCGAACGCCTTCTTGTCCGTCAGCGGAATATGGCTGCAGTTCCAATCCGCCTTGGACGGATCGAGCATGCGGATGTAGCGCTCGGCCCAGTCGAGGATCGTGAGCGTGGTCAGGCCCAAGAAGTCGAACTTGACCAGGCCAACGGCTTCCACATCGTCCTTGTCGTACTGGCTGACGACGCCGGCGTCTTCCCCGCCTTGCGTGTAGAGCGGGCAGAAGTCGGTCAGCTTGCCCGGGGCGATCAGCACACCGCCCGCATGCATGCCGACGTTACGCGTCATGCCTTCGACGCGCTGCGCAAGTTCCAGCAGCTGCTTGACTTCTTCTTCGTTGGCCTCGCGCTCGGCCAGCAGCGGCTCTTCCTTCTTCGCTTCTTCGAGCGTAACGAGCTTGCCCGGCTTGAACGGAATCAGCTTGGCGACGCCGTCAACAAAGTTGTAGCCGAGATCGAGCACGCGGCCCACGTCGCGCACCGCGGCCTTGGCGGCCATGGTGCCGAAGGTGGCGATCTGCGAGACGGCGTCCTTGCCGTACTTTTCTTTCACGTACTGGATGACGCGGTCACGGCCGTGCTGGCAGAAGTCGATGTCGAAGTCGGGCATCGACACACGTTCCGGATTCAGGAAACGCTCGAACAGCAGGTTGTATTTGAGCGGATCCAGATCGGTAATCCCCAGCGCATACGCCACCAGCGAGCCGGCACCCGAGCCCCGGCCCGGCCCCACCGGCACGCCGTTGTTCTTGGCCCAGTTGATGAAGTCTGCAACGATCAGGAAATAGCCCGGGAAGCCCATCTTGATGATGGTGCCCGTCTCGAATTCCAGGCGGGCGTAATACTCGGCGCGTTTGGATTCGCGCACGGCCTCGTCGGGGAAAAGCACTTCCATGCGCTTTTCCAGCCCTTCCTTGGCGAGCTGGACGAGGTAGTCGTCCAGCGACATGCCGTCGGGCGTCGGAAACCGGGGCAGCTTGGGCTTGCCCAGCTCCAGCTTGAGGTTGCAGCGCTGCGCGATCTGGACTGCGTTGGCCAGCGCGGACGGGATGTCGGCAAACAGCGCGCACATCTCGTCCTGCGTCTTGAAATACTGTTCGGTCGTGAAGCGGCGGGCCCGGCGCGGATTGGCGAGCAGTTCACCCTCTGCGATACAGGTGCGTGCCTCGTGGGCCGTGAAATCGTCCGGCGTCATGAACTGCACCGGGTGTGTGGCGACCACCGGCAACTGCATGGCCGATGCAAGCTTCACCGCTTGCTGGATGTAGGCCTCAGTACCGGCGTGCCCCGCGCGCTGTAGTTCGATGTAGAAAGCGCCCGGAAACACGCGGGACCAATGCGTCGCCAGCTTGCGCGCCAGCGCCTCGTTGCCATTGGCCAGCGCCACGCCGATATCACCCGCCATGGCGCCGGAGAGCGCCAGCAGACCGGCGGCCAGCGGCGCATTCTCAACGCCGGGCTCGTCGAACCATTCGGGGGCGATTTCCGCACGACCGCGATGCTGGTTGGAGAGCCAGGCCCTGGCCAGCAACTGGCACAGGTTCAGGTAACCCTGCTTGTCCCGCACCAACAGCAGCAGGCGGGTCGGCTTGTCGCGCTCGTCGTGATTGGTGATCCACACGTCAGCCCCGACGATGGGCTTCACGCCCTTGCCACGCGCTTCCTTGTAGAAGCGCACCAGCCCGAAGGCATTGGCGAGATCGGTCAGCGCCAAGGCGCCCATGCCATCTTTGGCGGCAGCCTTGACGGCATCGTCGAGACGGACATTGCCATCGACGACGGAATATTCGGAGTGGAGACGGAGGTGGACGAAGCGCGGCGAATTCATCCGCGTATTGTAACGGGTGACACCTTCCGCAAAGCATTCCGGGCGTGCCCGATTGACCCGGAGCAACCCCGCACGGCTGCGCGGGCAGTTATAATTTCGGCTTACGAATCAACGGGTTACCCAAGGCGCCAGAAAATGGCGCGGCAGCACATGCAGATCGTCAATATTTCCGCTTACAAATTTGTCACCCTCGATGACCGCGAAACCCTGCGCCCCGCTCTGCTGGCCGAGTGCCAAGCGCGCGAGCTGAAGGGCACCGTGCTGCTGGCGCCCGAGGGCATCAACATCTTCCTGGCCGGCTCGCGCGAGGGCATTGACGGTATCGTTGGCTGGCTGCGCGCCGACCCGCGTTTTGCCGACCTGGCACCGAAAGAAAGCCTGTCCGACCACCAGCCGTTCCGCCGCCTGCTGGTGCGCATGAAGAAAGAAATCATCACCATGCGCCACCCGCTGATCCGCCCGGAAGAGGGGCGCGCGCCGTCGGTCGCGCCGCCGGACCTCAAGCGCTGGCTCGATCAGGGCCACGACGACGAGGGCCGCCCGGTGGTGATGCTGGACACGCGCAACGACTATGAAGTCGCCGTGGGCACCTTCAAGAACGTCGTCGAATACAACCTCAAGAAGTTCACTGAGTTTCCGCCCGCCATTGCCGCGCACAAGGACGACTTTGCCGGCAAGACCGTCGTGTCGTTCTGCACCGGCGGCATCCGCTGCGAAAAGGCCGCGATCCACATGCAGGAGATCGGTATCGAGCGCGTCTATCAGCTCGAAGGCGGCATCCTGAAGTACTTCGAGGAAGTCGGAGGCGCGCATTACGACGGCGATTGCTTCGTGTTCGACCACCGCACAGCGCTCAACGCCGAACTGCTGCCGGCGGGACCAAAGCAATGCTTCGCCTGCCGCGCCGTGGTGACGCCGGAAGAGCAGCAGTCTCCGGACTACATCCCCGGCCAGCGCTGCCCGCATTGCGCCGGCAACCAAGCGCGCGCCGCCGCATGAAGCGCCTCGCCGCCCGCCTCCTCGTCACCGCGCTGTGCCTTGCGGCATTGGGCGGTTGCGCGGCGAGTTGCGAGGGCGGCACGAATCGCGGCGTGTTCTGCGGAGCCGGCACGCGCTTCTGACCCTTTGCAGCGCGCCAGCAAAAAACGCCGGACATGCCGGCGTTTTTCTTTGAGCAATGCGATTTACTGGCGACCGCGCACGAACTGGTTCGTGATGGCAACAATACGTTCGCCGAACAGCTTGGCGGTTTCCAGGTCACCCGGCAGCGGACCTTCTTCAGGGCTCGCATCCGACGGCGATTGCGCCAGCGCGCCGCCAAAGCCAGCGAGGTAGTTCACGTCGTTGCGCGTGGCGGCTTTGCTGTTAGCCGGCATCATGCCTGTGCCGACCCAGATCATTCCGTGCTGCTGCGACAGCGTCCACAGGTACTGGATCGACGCATACTTGTCGCCGTTCATCGATGCGGAGTTCGTGAACCCGGCGGCGATCTTGTCCTTCCACGCGCCGGTAAACCACGCCTTGGACGATGCATCGGCAAATTTCTTGAAGTCGCCCGAAACACCGCCCATGTAGGTCGGCGCGCCAAAAACGATCGTGTCGACGCCGGCCAGCAGCGCCCAGGTGTCATCGTTGACGTCAGTGACCGAGATCAGGTGCGCTTCGGCGCCGGCACCTTGAATGCCAGCAAAGACGGCCTCTGCCTGCTTCTTCGTGTGGCCATAACCGCTGTGATAAACGACTGCAACTCGTGCCATGGGAATCCTCTTGGGTTTAGGGAACGGCTGGGAACAACGGAAAAAGAAAAATGGCGCACAAAGCGTGCGCCACCAACATTACGGCAGATCGAACACCAGCACTTCGCTGTCTTCGCCACCGGAAAGCGTCACCTTCTCTTCTTGCGTCAGCTTGGCCGCATCGCCGTCAACCAGCGTGCGACCGTTGATGCTCACCTTGCCGCGCACGACGTGCACATAAGCGCGGCGGCCTGCAGCGATGGGCAGGGATGCAGCTTCCGCGCCATCGAACTTGCCGGCGTAGAGCGACATATCCTGGTGCACCTTCACCGATCCATCGCGGCCATCGGCGCTGGCGATCAAGGCCAGCTTGCCCCGCTTGGCCGCCTCGTCGAAATGACGCTCTTCATAGCCCGGCGTCAGGTTCAACTGCGCCGGGAGCACCCAGATCTGCAGAAAATGCGTGGTCTGGTCCTGTGCGTGGTTGAACTCGGAGTGACGCACGCCTGTCCCAGCCGTCATGCGCTGCACGTCGCCCCGGCGCAGCACGCTGCCGTTGCCCATGCTGTCCTTGTGCGCCAGCTCGCCGTCCAGCACGTAGCTGATGATTTCCATGTCGCGGTGGCCGTGGGTGCCAAAGCCCATGCCGGCGGCGACGCGGTCTTCATTGAGGACACGCAGCGGCCCGAATTGAACGTGCTGCGGGTCCATGTAATCGGCAAACGAAAAGCTGTGATACGACTTCAGCCAGCCGTGGTCTGCGTAACCGCGATCTTGAGAGGGGCGGATTTCAATCATTTTGATGAATATCCTATCCAAATTACTGCGTTGATGTGTGCATGGTACGCAGATTGGCTATAGTTGCGCGGTACGGCTTTGATTCAATACGTCAAAAATTCTGAACATGGCGCTCTCGCTGGAATCTCTGGAAGTCTTGGACGCAATCGAACGCAAGGGCAGCTTTGCCGCCGCGGCGCACGAACTGGGCAAAGTGCCGTCGGCGCTGACCTATGTGGTGCGCAAGCTGGAAGATGATCTCGATGTCCTGCTGTTCGACCGACGCCGCCACCGGGCAGAACTGACGCCCGCAGGCCGTGCGCTGCTCGACGAGGGCCGCCACCTGCTGCAGGCTGCCGATGACCTCGCGCGCCGCGTCAAACGACTCGCCACCGGATGGGAAGCCACGTTGACCATCGTAGTCGACGATCTCGTGCACTTTCGCGCACTCATGCCCGTCATCCAGGATTTCTACGCCGAAAACACCGCCACGCGCTTGCGCTTCTGCCGTGAGGTCCTGGCCGGCACGTGGGACGCATTGCTGTCGGGCCGCGCAGATCTGCTGATCGGGCCGGCGCAAGTGATGCAGGTGCAGGGCATTCAGACGCGCACGGTGGGCAACATTCCTTTCGTGTTTGCGGTGGCGGCACATCACCCGCTGGCGCAGCTGGAAGAGCCGTTGCCTGCAACCGCCATCACGCGACATCGCATCGTTGCCGTGGGCGATACGTCGCGCAATCTGCCCGCACGCACCATCGGCGTGATGGCCGGACAGGACACGCTGGTGGTGCCATCCATGGCCGACAAGGTGCAGGCGCAGATTCGTGGCCTGGGCTGTGGCTGGCTACCGGTCCCGTTGGCTCAACCGTATCTGGATTCTGGGGTGCTGATCGCCAAGGAAACCTCGGAAGACAAGCGCGCCGGCACGTTTCAGGTGGCCTGGCGCAACAACATGCGCGGCAAGGCACTGCAATGGTGGGTCGACAAGCTGGAAGACCCGCGCCTGGGGCAGGCCCTGATGATGCAGTAGGCGCCTCAGGCCGCCAAATCGCGCACAATAGCGCAATCGACCTCTGCGCCTGGAGCGTTGCGTTGTCCCAAGCCAATCTCGATTTTTCGGAATCCACCACGTCGTCGCGCGGCCAATACCGTGGCCGCTTTGCGCCCTCTCCCACGGGGCCGTTGCATATCGGCTCGCTGGTCACCGCATTGGCAAGCTGGCTGGATGCGCGCGTACACGGCGGCACGTGGCTCGTGCGCATCGAAGACATCGATTTCCAGCGCAATGTGCCCGGCGCCGATCGCGACATCCTCGCTACGTTGGAAGCGCTCGGGCTCATTCCCGACGAAGCCCCGCAGTGGCAGAGCACGCACCTCCCACGCTTTGAACAGGCGCTCGAGCAGTTGCAGGCCAACGGCAACCTCTACCCGTGTGGCTGCACGCGCCGCGAGATTGCGGATTCCGTCACCAGCATCGACGCCAATGGGCACCTGCGTCACCAAACCCTGATCTATCCCGGCACATGCCGCAACGGGCTGCACGGCCGTCCGCCGCGCGCATGGCGCGTGCGTGTGCCCCATGCCGATGCCGCTACGCTCTGCTTCAACGACCGCTGGCAAGGCACGCAATGCCAGAACCTGGCTGAAGCTGTCGGCGATTTCGTGCTCAAGCGCGCCGACGGTATGTGGGCGTATCAGATTGCAGTCGTGGTGGACGATGCCACGCAAGGCATCACGGACGTCGTGCGCGGCGCCGACCTTCTCGACTCGACGCCACGCCAGATTTATCTGCAACAGTTGCTCGGTCTGCCCGCGTTGCGCTACCTGCACGTGCCGGTCGTGGTGAACCCTGATGGTGAGAAACTCAGCAAGCAGACCGGCGCGCGCGCCATCAACCGCAGTCAACCGCTAGCTGCGCTCACCGAAGCGGCGCGGCACCTCGGGCTGGAGATTCGTGCAGGGGATGTGGAAGGGTTCTACCGGGACGCCGTCCCGGCGTGGGCCAATCGCCTGGCGCAGCTGGCCTGACGCGATGGCCCCGGCGGCAGGAGCGCCGCCGCGCTCAGTCGACTGACTTAACGCTTGCGCGGCACGCCACCGAGCAGGGCCGCAATCGGCCGCTTGGCGCTGCGCGGGTGTCCGGCAGGCTGTGCCGGCTTGGCGGCCTCCGCCGACTCCGCCGGCACTGACGATTCGTACGGGCGATTGAAGAACGGATCGTCCGATGGACGGAACGCCGGACGCACGATCGTGTGATCAAGCACGCGGGCGCCGTTACGCTCATCGCGCTCACGGGCCCGGCGGACCTCGCCGCGGGCACGCTTTTCGTCGCGCTCGCGGCGCTCACGGTCACGCGCCTGTTCGCCGGTCGGATCGAAATCGGCCAGTTGTTCGCGCGGCAGATTGCGCTTGATCAGCTTTTCGATATCGGCCAGCAGGCGCTCATCGCCCGGCGCGAACAGCGACAGTGCGTCACCGGAAGCACCGGCACGGCCCGTGCGTCCAATGCGGTGCACGTAATCTTCTGCGTTGAACGGCAGGTCGAAGTTGATCACGCACGGCATCTGCGAGATGTCCAGACCGCGCGCTGCCACGTCGGTGGCGACCAGCACGTCGACGGTACCTTGCTTGAACGCTTCGAGCGTCTGCATGCGCTCGGTCTGCGTCTTGTCGCCGTGGATGGCGTTGGCGTTGATGCCTTCGCGCTCCAGCGCACGCGCCAGCCGCGAGCAGCCGATCTTGCTGTTGGAGAACACGATGCACTGGCGCGGCAAGCCTTGCTCGGAACGCTGCTTCAACAGGTGCACGAGCGCAGCCTGCTTGTGGTTGTCCGGCACGGTGTAGATGACCTGGCGGACATTCTCTGCCGTGGCGTTGCTGCGTGCCACTTCAATGGTTTGCGGATGACGCAGGTAGCTCGCGGCCAGCTTCTTGATCTCCGGCGAGAACGTCGCCGAGAACAACAGCGTCTGGCGGTGTGCCGGCAGCAGGTTGATGATGCGCTGCAGGTCGGGCAGGAAGCCCATGTCGAGCATGCGGTCGGCTTCGTCCAGCACCAGCATGCGCACCTGGGACAGGTTCACGCTGCGCTGCTGCACGTGGTCGAGCAGGCGGCCCGGCGTTGCCACGAGGATTTCGACGCCGCGGCGCAGCTGCTCCGTCTGCGGGTTCATGTCGACGCCGCCGAACACGACAGCGCTGCGCAACGCCGTGTACTTCGCGTACTTGGCAACGTTGTCGTACACCTGGTCGGCCAGCTCGCGCGTGGGCGTGAGGATCAGCGCCCGCACCGGGTGGCGCGCCGGCGACGCGCTCGTATTGGCGTCCGGCAGCAGGTTATGGATGATCGGCAGCGAGAAACCGGCGGTCTTGCCGGTGCCGGTTTGTGCGGCGCCCATGACGTCGCGGCCGGCGGTCACTACCGGAATGGCGGCGGCCTGGATGGGCGTGGGCTTGGTGTAACCGCTTTCGGTCAGCGCGCGGAGGACGTCCGGATGCAGGCCGAAGCTGTCGAATGTCACCGATTCATTGGCCGGTGCTTCTGACGCTTCAGACATCGTTGCAGTATTCATAGGGGGAGATGCGGCATGCCGGTTGGCATGGCGGCGCGCCAAACCCAGGCGGAAAACCCGCGTGCGGCTCGCGCAAAGCGTTAAAAATCAAAAGTTTATCACGTGAGAACCGGCCCGGGACGGATGATCCGCCCACGCGAGCCGAAGGCAGCGCCACAGCTGCCTTGACACGGATCAAGTGGGCCGGGCACGCGCTGCGCCACCATCCAGGCATTCCAACCTGCGCCCTGCCCTCTCCCATGGTCACAACGCTCTATGAATCGCCCGAGCATGTCTGCCTGATGTTCTCCGACCTCGTCGACGATCACGATGACCTGCCGGTGCAGACCAACCAGTTCCTCATTGTCGATCACGGCCACGGCGCGCTGATCGATCCGGGCGGCCAGATGACTTATAACGCGCTGTTTCTGGCGATGAACCGGTACTTTCCGCCCAAGCAGCTCGACTACGTACTGGCCTCGCATGCGGACCCCGACATCGTCGCTTCGGCGGGACGGTGGCTCACAAGTTCCAGTTGCGACATCCTGATTTCGCGCGTGTGGGAGCGGTTTCTCCCGCATTTCTGCAACGTCGGCAAGACTGAAGGCCGCATCGTGCCAATCCCGGATACGGGCATGGCGATTCCGCTGGGGGATTCGCATCTGCTGGCGGTGCCAGCGCATTTCCTCCATTCGGAAGGCAATTTCCAGTTTTACGATCCGGTGTCGCGCATCCTGTTCTCGGGCGATCTGGGGGCATCGATGGTGCATGCCAACGTGGCCGCCAAGCCCGTGGAAGATTTCGACGCCCACCTGGCGCTGATGGCGCCCTTTCACCGCCGCTACATGAGCGGCAACCGCGTGTGCCGGCTGTGGGCGCAGATGGTGCGGGGGCTCGATATTGAATGGATCGTGCCGCAGCACGGCCAAGCCTTTCGCGGCAAAGCCATGGTCAAGCGGTTCATCGATTGGGTTGAGACGCTCGACTGCGGCATCGACCTGATGACGCCCGAGATTTTCCGCCTGCCCGCGTTGCCGAAGGCACCGGCCGGGGCGGCGCTCAAGACGCGCGTGTAGCGCCCGATGCCGGGGCGGACGGCAGAATGATCTTCATCATGGCGCTCGACAGCTCGTGCGCCAGCACGCCGGCGTCGATGCGCGACGGATCGTGCCACGTATACATGAACCCCATCACGCCGCCCATCGAGTGCGCGGCGACGCGCGCATCGCCAAAGTCAAACACGCCGGCGCGCTTGCCCTCGTCGAGCAGCGCATAGAGATCGCGGTAATACGCCCGCGACATGCCGTGCAGCCATTCCACCGTTTCCGGACGCAGGTATTGCCGATCGCGATACGTCAGTGCCGCAGCGTAGTGGCAGTCGATGCAACGACGCGCCATTTCCAGCAGACACGCCTGCAGGCGCTCTCGCACGGGCAGGGCCGGATCGGCGGTTTCCCGGATGGCCGACAGGCAGATCTGCGCGGCCTCGCGGCACAGAATATCGAAGATCTCGTACTTGTCGGTGAAGTAGTAGTACACCGCCGGCTTGGTCACGCCGAGCGCGTTGCAGAGGTCGCTCATCGTCATGCCGGCATAGCCCTTGGTGAAGAAGAGTTGCGCGGCAGTGTCGAGGATCTGCCGGCGCCGGGCCTCCTGCCGCTCGGCGATGTGAGGGCGCGTGGCCGGCGGTGTGACGCCAGAGGCCTCGATGGCCTCGGTTTCAGCAGACGGTTGCACGTCAGGAACGGCAGATTTGCGGACGGTGGACATGGCGCGTATTTTCGCATGCCGCCCGCAGATGCGCCGGGGCATCCGCGCATCGTGGCGACAGCCTCGCTTTCCGATGCTTGACGCATCAAAGAACGCTTTCTATATTCTTACCCACTGGTATAAAAAATTACTTTTCAGTATAGATAGTGTGGCGCCGCGTTGCGAACGCACTGCACAATCCAACGGAGACAACCTTTGGCGATGGACGAGTCCGAGTATCTCGGCCGCGTTCGCGAGCTCTGGGCGCGCGCATGGCCGGTCGATCCCCCACGTGAACCCCACTACCCCATCGGCCGCTCCTCCTCACCGACCATCTGCGGCATTGGGCGCGCATCACGCCAGACAAGCCAGCAATCCATTTCTACGGGCACGACACGACATTCGCTCAGCTTGACGATCTCTCCGACCGCTTTGCTCACCGGCGGGCGCCGCGAGAACATGGCCGTCTACAAGGTACCCATCGTGCGCATCGTCGACGCGCTGCCGCTCACGGCTACCGGCAACGTGCGCAAGCAGGATCTCGCACCGCTCGCTGAACAGCTCTAAACAACCCCGCTCCATGACGTTTCGCAAACTGCTGATCGCCAATCGCGGCGAGATCGCCATTCGCATTGCCCGCGCAGCCGCCGCGATGGGCTTGCCCTCCGTTGCCGTCTATTCCGAAGACGACCGCGACGCACTGCATCCCCTTCGCACCGATGAAGCCGTGCCGTTGCCCGGCACCGGCCCGCGTGCCTATCTCAACGGCGCGGCAATCCTCGCTGCCGCACGGGCCGTCGGCGCCGATGCTGTTCATCCGGGCTATGGCTTCCTGAGCGAGACCGCTGCCTTCGCACGCCAGTGCGCGCAGGCTGGCGTGCAATTCGTCGGACCGTCCCCGCACGTGCTTGACCTCTTCGGCGACAAGGCACGCGCTCGGGCGCTTGCGCATGAGGCGGGCATTCCCATCGTCAGTGGCACGCAAGGCGCAACCACCCTTGAAGAGGCGCGCGCGTTCTTCGCCGCGCTGCCACCCTCGCACGGCATGATGATCAAGGCCGTGGCGGGCGGCGGCGGGCGCGGCATGCGCGCCGTGCACGATGCGCAGGCGATTGCCGACGCGTATGCGCGTTGCGTGTCCGAAGCCACTGCCGCCGGGGGTGACCAACCGCGCAGCGGCGACGTCTACGTGGAAGCGCTGGTGCCCACGCCACGCCATATCGAAATCCAGATCGTGGCGGACGCGCACGGCCACGTTACGCACCTCGGCGAGCGTGAATGCAGCCTGCAGCGCCGTCACCAGAAGCTGATCGAGATCGCGCCCAGCCCCGCGTTGGACGATGCGCTGCGTGCACGCATTGCCGAGGCTGCCGTCACGCTTGCCAAAGCGGCAGGCTACAGCGGTATCGGCACATTCGAGTTCCTCGTGGAAGGCGCGGGCACGCCGGACGCCACGTTCTATTTCATGGAAGCCAACCCACGCGTGCAAGTCGAGCACACCGTCACGGAGATGGTGACGGGCGTCGACCTGGTGGTGACACAACTGGCGCTGGCGCAAGGCGCGTCGCTCACGGACTTGGGGCTTGCTAGGCCGATCGCACCGCGCGGCCACGCCGTTCAAGTACGCGTCAACGCAGAGACCCTTGATGCAAGCGGCCAGCCGCATCCCTCCACTGGCACGCTCACCGCATTCGAGGCGCCCAACGGCCCCGGCGTGCGCGTCGACACCTGCGGTTATGCGGGCTACCGTTCGAACCCGCGCTTCGATTCGCTGCTGGCCAAATTGATCGTCCACGCACCGCACGGCACGTATGCGCAGACGCTGGCACAGACGTACCGCGCGCTGTGCGAATTCCGCATCGAAGGGCTGGCCACCAACAAGCGGCTGCTGCAGGACCTGCTGCGCGACGCCGACGTGCAAGCCAACGCCGTGCATACGCAGTTTCTCGATGCGAAGCTCGCCGACCTGGCAGCCGGCAACGGTGAAGCGCACCCTGCCCTGCACGCTACGTCGGTCACCACCCCGGATATGACGCCCGTTACGTCATTCCTCGATGAGCTTCCTGACAATGCTGAAGTGCTCACCGCGCCCATGGATGGCGCGCTGATCCAGATGCATGCGCAAGCCGGCGCCACGGTCGCGCGCGGCGAGGTGCTGGCCGTCATTGAAGCAATGAAGATGGAGCACGTCGTCATCGCACCCGCGGCCGGACGCGTGCTGCAAGTCTGCGCGCAGTCGGGCGCAACGGTGCGCGAAGGCCAGCCGCTTGCCGTGCTGCAGCCCAGCGATGCCCAACACGAGAGTGCCGCAGCCGACGCAGAGATCGACCTCGACCACATTCGCCCCGACCTGCAGGCCGTCATCGACCGCCATGCGTTTGGCCTCGACGCCAACCGCCCGGATGCCGTTGCCCGCCGCCGCAAGACCGGCCAGCGCACCGCACGCGAGAACATCGACCACTTGTGCGACGCCGGTTCATTCATCGAGTACGGCGCACTTGCCATCGCAGCGCAACGCCAGCGGCGCGCACTCGACGATCTGATCCGCTCGACGCCGGCCGACGGCATCATCACCGGCATCGGAACCGTCAACGGCTCGCACTTCCCCGATCAGGACGCGCGCTGCATGGTGCTCGCGTATGACTACACCGTGCTGGCGGGCACCCAGGGCACCTTCAACCACAAGAAGACCGACCGTGCACTGGAGCTGGCGCAGCAATGGAAGCTGCCCGTTGTGCTGTTCGCCGAAGGCGGCGGCGGTCGGCCGGGCGACACTGAAAAGCGTGGCGTCAGCGGCCTGGACTGCCCGACCTTCATTCACTTCGCACGGCTCTCTGGGCTGGTGCCGACCATCGGTATCGTGTCGGGCCGCTGCTTTGCAGGTAACGCTGCGCTGCTGGGCTGCGCAGACGTGATCATCGCAACGCGCGACGCGACCATCGGCATGGGCGGCCCCGCCATGATTGAAGGCGGCGGCCTTGGCGTATACGCACCCGAAGAAGTTGGCCCTGTTAGCGTGCAGGCGCCCAATGGGGTGATCGATGTGCTGGTCGACGACGAGACCGAAGCCGTCGATGCGGCACGCCGTTACCTGAGCTACTTCCAGGGCCCGCTTGCCAGTTGGGAGGCCGGCGACGTGCGCCACCTGCGCCACGC
The DNA here is from genome assembly GCF_038440115.1 of Ralstonia sp. OTU4908. NCBI lineage: Bacteria > Pseudomonadati > Pseudomonadota > Betaproteobacteria > Burkholderiales > Burkholderiaceae > Ralstonia > Ralstonia sp. OTU4908. The sequence goes on from NZ_JASATD010000016.1 coordinate 70,386, forward strand.
GATTCCCGAAAACCGTATGCGCAGCTACGACATGCGCGGCGTGATCGACGCGTTGGCCGACACAGGTTCGGTTCTGGAACTGCGTCAAGCATTTGGCGTGGGCATCGTCACCGCGCTGATCCGTATCGAAGGTCGCGCCTTCGGCTGCATCGCCAACAACCCGCGCCACCTGGGCGGCGCCATCGATTCTGCGGCAGCGGACAAGGCGTCACGCTTCATGCAGTTGTGCAACGCGTTCGACCTGCCCATCGTCTCGCTGTGCGACACACCGGGTTTCATGGTCGGGCCCGAAGCGGAGAAAACCGCCACCGTACGCCACGTCAGCCGCATGTTCGTGACGGCCGGCAACCTGCGCGTGCCTTTCTTCACCGTCGTGCTGCGCAAAGGCTACGGCCTTGGGGCGATGGCCATGGCCGCGGGCGGTTTCCACGCGCCGTTCTTCACCGCTTCATGGCCCAGCGGCGAATTCGGTGGCATGGGCATCGAAGGCGCCATCCGCCTGGGGTTCCGCAAAGAGCTGGAAGCGGTGGAAGACCTCGCCGAGCGCGAGGCGCTGTTCCGCAAGATGGTCGAGGCCGCCTACGAGGAAGGCCGCGCGCTCAACATCGCCAGCTATCTCGAAATCGACGCCGTGATCGACCCGGCCGATACGCGCCGCTGGCTGCTGCGCGGGCTGCAATCGGCGCCGCCCGCCCCGCCAAGGCACACACGCGACCCCGCCACCCGCCGCTTCATCGACACGTGGTAGCCGAGAACGCATACCGGGTGGAGACATGCCGCCAGTAATCCACTGCAGATTGCGCTGGCGCGGGAAGGCATGCAAAAACAGAGCATTCCTGGGCGACGTCACGGTGCGCAAGATCGACCGCCAGTTGCTGCTGCCAGCGTGGTATCGACGATCTCGCCGGTGGACGGAAAGATCGTCAAGGTTGCCTATGACGGCACCCAATAGGGACACACGACCGAGAACACTACGGCGGCCGAGGATTTGGACCTGCCGACCACTTGCAAGAGGAAGCCGCCGGCGGGCGCTTAACCGATCAGTCCGACATCAATCAGCGCGGTCTGTGCGCAGCGGGCCGTATTCGATCGGCACCCAGGCGAAGGCGTTGCCCTCGCGGCGCACGTGCCCCAGCCCCGGGAACGGAAGATGTGCGCCAGCCACCCAGAGCTTGTCTCGCGCCGCTTCTGCAAACAGCTTGCGTCGCGAGGCAACGGCGGCCTTCTTGTCAACGTCGTATTCGAACGCAACGTCCGGATGCTGGAACTGCACGGCGTGGCTGTGCACGATATCGCCCCACACCAGCAGGCTGTGTCCCTTCGATGCGAACAGGTATCCGCTATGCCCCGGCGTGTGCCCGTTGGCGAGCACCGACCGTACGCCGGGCACCACCTCGTCACCCGGGTTGAATTGCTTGAGCCTGCCCGCAGCGGCATATGGCGCCACTGAGTCGCGCGCCATCTTGAAGAACGGTTGCATGTCGCTCGGTTTGGAAGCGGCAATCGTTTCGCTCAGCCAGAAATCGGCTTCCGGCGCGGCGACATACACCTGCGCATTCGGAAAGGCCGGTTGACCTTGCGGCGTCAGGAGGCCGCATGCGTGGTCCGGATGCAGGTGCGTCAGCAGCACGGCATCGATCTGCTCGGGCTGATAGCCGGAGGCGCGGACGTTGCCGGCCAGGCCGCCCATCGTCGGGCCAAAGCACGTGCCCGACCCCGTATCAACGAGGATGCGCTTGGCACCCGTGTCGATCAGAAAGCCGTTCACCGCCGTCTGCATGCCCGGCGTGTTCGATACAAACATCCGCGCCAGCAGGCTCTGCACCGATTGCGCGTTCAGGCCAAGCAGGGTCTTGGCGGGCAGATCGGTGTAGCCGTCGTAGAGCGCGGTCACCACGTCGTCACCCAGCGCCATTCGGTAGTAACCGGGCACTTGGGTGCGTTGTTGCGTGGCAGCGGAAGCGGTTGAAGTTGCAGTTTGGGCTTGGGCGACTCCGAAAGACGTCGCCATCGCGGCGGCCACGGCGATCACGGTGACAGAAGTAAGCAGACGCATGTCTTGGCTCCTGAGAAAGACCGCTGCCCCGGTGCAGCGGCAAAAGCCGGATCATGCCACCGCCCAGCGCATTGCGTTGCCGCCATTGACGACAGGGGTATTGCCCACACAGAAAGCCGGCCCAGAAAAGAAACAAGGCCCGACATGCCGGGCCCATGCTTCAGACCAATCGACGGCGGCTGCGCAACCGCCCGTCAACCGGGTACGTGCTTATTGCACGTGGAACTTTGGCGTCGACACCACCGTGCCGCTCACCGTACAGTCCGGCGTGAGCAATGCGTTGGTGAACGTGAGCGACGAGTTCGGATCGCTCCAGGTGGTTACGACCTTGCTGGGGCCACAGCTGCCCAGCAGGAATACGCTGACTCCTGCGTTGTTGATCGACAGCTGGGTGGTGCTGTCGGCTTGGCCAGTCCACGGGGTCGCGCCGGAGATGAGGCCGCACGTCCCGCCGCCGGCAAACGATGTGGACGTGATGTTGACGATGCCCGAAGGCGTGATCGTACCGGTGAAGGTCGCTGTGCAATTGGCGCTGATGGCGCCTTTGGACAGCGTGGTCGCCCCGGTGACCGAGAACGGCTCGCCATTCGGGTTCATCGGTTGACCATCGACACGCGAAACGGTGACGGCAAGTGCGGGTGTGGCTGCTACGGTGGCAAGTGCGAGTGCAACTGCAAGAGTTACGACTTTACGTGTGCTCATTTATTGCCTCACTAGAACTGACGGTAGAAACCGCCTTAAGAATGCGGCGCGAACCGGTTCCCGCTCGAATCACGCCGCGCCGATTAGCCAGGCGCAGACAGCCGATACCCGGCTAAAACTTGTACGACACCCCGACGAACGTGATGATCGGATTGGCCTTGAGCGTGGTCTTGGTGGTGGCCAGCGTGGTGCCGTCCGACGCCTTGATGACGGTCGCCGCTTCGGTCTTGAGCGGCAGGTACGACACCGTTGCCGTCAAGGCCCATTGCTTGTTGATCGCGTAGCTCGCACCGAGGTTGAAGATCGGCGCCCACGACGACGACGATTTCCCCTCGACATACGTCGGCCCCGGCTTGCCTGCCCCCGCTGCCAGGACGCTGCCCAGTTCGCGATTCACGGCCGCCGCAAAGTACGGATTCAGCTCGATGTGGGTGAAGAAGCTGTAGACCACACCCACGCCCACGAACGGACGGAACGTCGACTGCGCGTGCCCGAAGTACCACTGCAGGATGACCCCGGGGCTCCATTGGCGCGCCTTGCGCACGGCGGGCTGATTGGACGGATCGTCCAGATCGACGTGACCAAGTGCGCCGGCGGGCCCCGGCGCCCGGATCACGCCATGCCCTGTCAGCTTGAATTCGGGCGGTACGCCGGCAATCGTGGTCAGCGCAATGTTGTCGGTAAAGAAATGCGTGAGCGTCAGGCCCAGCGTGTTGGCGTTGCTCACGCGCAGCCCGCTGTTGGGCGACGTGAAGCTTCCCGGCAATCGCAGCGGATCATTGATCGGCGCATTGATCACGCTGGTGGTCAGGTTGTTGCTCGAGTCCTGCGGCATGATGTGGAACCAGCCCACCGTCGCCACGTTGTCACCGGCCTGCTGCGCCATGGCGCCTGCAGATGCGCAGGCCGCCATCAATGCGACAGTCAGTTTCTTCATGATGCTTCCTCCTGTTGTTCTGAGCGGAGCGCGGTTCTCTGTGCCGCGCCCCGTGGCCTGTTATTCCGGAAACGTCACTGCACGAAGGCGCCCACGGTGAAGTACGGGTTCTTCGTATCGCTCATGTCCAGGAAGCCGAAGGTCTTGCCGGTAAAGATGAGCTTGCCCGTCGGGGCCGAGCCGGCCGGCGCGCTGGTCTGCGTGGTGCGGATCACGCCCGGGACGCTCTGCGTGAAGTCGAGATTCAGCGGTCGCGCCAGCGCAGCCTGCGATGCGTTGAACGGATCGAGCATCGTGGCCTGCGCGCCCACCAGCGCCGTCGCGCGATAGTTGAACGTGCTGTCTACACCTGTGTATTCGCCGTCTTGCGAGCCCTGCGCGACGTTGCCGACCGGCGCCATCATCGAAATGCCGGACTCGTCATCTGCCACCGGCGGACCGGCCGTCAGATCGGAATTGGCCGCACCGACGCGAATGAAGATCGGTACGAGCTGGCCATACAGCTTGCCGACGATCATCACGCCCTTGCCCGCCTTGGCCGGATCCAGCGACGACACCGTTGCCGGCACCTGCGGCTGATAGTTCAGCGTGGTGAAGGCCGGCGCGTCGCCGCGCAGCGTCAGCTTCTGGTTGACCGTTGCGCTTGACGTCAGGCAGGCTCCGCCGTTCTTGACGCCCAGGTTGTCGCACTCGGTGTAGGTGCCGTCCGCGTTGATGGTGAAACGCGCATCGACCGCCTGCTGCGAGAAGTTCTGCGACGGCACCTGGTGATAGCCAAGCTGGTTGTAATTACCAGCGATCCTGTTCAGATCGGTCTCAGTGTTCGAGAAGCTGATGAACGGGTAATACGGGAACGTGGTCTGCGCAATCTTGCCCACGCCAACGATGCCGTCGAACTGAATCGTCGCACCCGGAATCGTGCCGCCGAGCACGCCCTGCCCGAGGAAGAACCGCGCAGGCCGGCTCGGATCGAGGCTCGCGTTATTCAGGCGGAACGCGCACTGGTTCAGCTTCTCGGTCGGCAGCGCCGTCTCTTGCGTGAGCGTGCCGGTCTGCACGTTGTTGGGCGCCGTATCGCGGGTGGGCGCCACGGTGCCCGTCTTGACCGGAATTGGCGAGGCCAGATACGTGATCTGGTACGTCATCTTCGTTGTGTCGAGCTGCACCTTCACGAGTTCGCCCGAGCCCGACCCGCCGGTGAACACGGTGTTGTAGTCGATGGCCTGCGGACACAGGCGCTGGATCACCGGGGCCGGCGAATCATCTCCGCCGCCTCCACACGCCGTCACCATCGGCGCGCACGCGAGCACGACCAACCATTTACGCCATTGCATTTGCGTCTCCTCCATGTTGTTGTTCAGCCGCGGCGACGCCACGTGTACATGTCACGCACGCCGCCGCATGTGGTTTTCGTTGCTGCGCGCTTCACTGGACGAATGCGCCGACCGTGAAGAACGGGTTGTACTTGTTGTTGTTCATGAGCATCGCGTACACGTTGCCGACCTTGACCGCCACGCCGGTGTCTCCCGCCTTGAACAACGCGACGTTGCCGCTGGCGCCCCGCGCGTTGAAGTCGTTCTGCGCGGTCACGATCAGCTTGCCCGGCGAGGTTTGCGTGTAGTCGAGCCCGAACTGCGCCGTCACACGTGACGTAAGCGGGTTGATGAAGGCGGCGGTGCCGTTCTGGAACAGCGTCGAGGTGTAGTTGGCGGCCAGCGTCGATACAGCCGTGCCGTCGCTGCAGTTGCCGGCATTGGCGTGGAAGAAGCCACCGCTGTAGGAACCCGACAGCTCCGGATGATCGATCGTCGCGTTCAAGCCGTTGCCGCTGGCAGGCGCACCGCTCGGACCGTTGTTAGTGACCACGCCGCAAGCTGAGCCGCTGGTCGCTCCCACATAGCCCCCCTTGAGCGCATTGGCCGGGATCGCCGTTGCAGGTGACAGGATCGAGATGCCGATCTGATCATCCGCCACCGAAGCCAGCAGGTTTGTCGGATCGCTATGCGAATAGCCGACACGGATCACCACCGGCACCACCTGCCCGTTGAGCTTGCCGGCAATCAAAATCCCCTTGGCCTGGCTCGGCGCCAGCAGCACCAGCGGCGACACTTGACCGACATACGGATACGGCACGCTGCTGCTGGTCGGGTTGCTGACAAACACGTTGTCCTGCGAGCCATCGGTGTTCTGACGCAGCGTCCAGGGCGTGCCCGTCGTGTGGCAGGAATAGTCGATCCCTTCGGCCGTACACGAGCCGTCCGCTTTTAACGTTTGCGTCCAGTTGACGGCGTCGGGCTGCCAGCCTTGCGGCGCCGAGGTCTGGTTGCCCGAACCCGTGGGCGTGACATGCACGCCAACCTGGTTGTAGCGCCCAGCAACCTGCGAGAAATCCGTCACTGTCTCGGAGAAGCCCAGGAACGGATAGAAGTCGAACGTGCGCGAGGGCACTGCGCCAATCACGACGCCGGGAATCGGCTGAATGCCGGCAAACTGGATCGTCGCCCCCGGAATGCCGCCCCCCACGATGCCCTGGCCGACAAACAGCATCGGCGGGTCTTGCGGATTGACGGTGATCGCGTAGCTGTTGTCCGCCGTCTTGCCCGACTGCAGAACGAAAGCACAGCGGTTCTGCTCGGGCGTCGGCAAGTTGGTCGGATGGACGAACGTGCCGTTGATGGTCAAGCCCTTGCGCGTCGTATTGACCTGACCCGCCGAGGTCGGCACCGACGATTCCAGAAACTGCATCTGGTACGTGTTCTTGCTCGTGTCGAACTTGACCTTGATGTACTCGCCGCTGCCCGAGCCGCCCGTGTACGTCGTCGTGTAGTCGAGCGCTGCCGGGCACAGACTGGTCGGCGTGCTCGGTGTGGTGACCGCTCCGCTGGGCGGGCAAGAGCTGCCCGAACACTGCGCAACATCCGACGAGCCGGGGTCGTCTGCCCCGCCGCACCCGCCAATGAACGGCATGGCAACTATGCAACTGATTGCCATGACAACAAAAAGATGACGTCGACTACCCATGGTTGTCTCCTCACGTTTTGGAACTTGTTGTGTTGTGGGCCGGCGAATATGTGGAACAGCCGGTCAATACCCCCGCCTGCCGGCGAATTGCAGCCGACAGCGCACGATCTGCCCAGTCGGCAGATCGACTTGCAAACATCAAAAACGACGGGCGTGCTTGGGCCGCGCTACCGCTAATCGGCCGGTATCACGCTGATCGGCTGGGCGCCGATCCCAAGAAAAATCGTGGGAATGCTGCTAGCGCGGATGAGCTTCACCACCGCTGCTGCAGTGATGACGATGGCGATGACGCGCGTGGGCACGCGCAAAAGCGGAATGCTGGAAGGGCCCGTTTTGAATGCGTAACATCCTGTGTCTCCAAAGGATACGCTACTGGCTATTTACTTATCGTTATGGCCGAAACTATGGTCCGGCCGGAGTATGAAGTAAATAGAGATTTCATTCAAAACAGCGGCGGCAATCCCCCGCACAAGCAGGCGCGGCGCGGTTTGGTGGCCTTTCAAACGCGGGAATGAAACCGTTTCGTTTGAAGCGTTTTAAACTCCTCCCTCCGGTTGGGGGGAATGCCCGCGCAGTGCGGCTTATTCAATTATGTCGAAATGAATATATTTCGCCGGGAGCCACCGCATTAGCAAAATACGATCCCGAGACAATAACGCGCGTAAGAAAAAGAAAAAGCCGCCACATGGAATGGCATACAAACGCGGAAGAAAGGGAAGAAAAGGCGGGAGGGGAAAGAATGGTGGGCCGGGTGGGATTCGAACCCACGGTGTCCTTTCGGAGGCGGATTATGAGTCCGCTGCCTGCAACCAGCACGGCGTCCGGCCCTGTAAAACGCGAAAAAAAGAGACCCGGCGCTTAGGCCGGGCCCAATGCAGGATTTTACCTGAAAGTGGGCGCGAGCCCACTCGGAAAATCGCCTGCTTCGCTAGAGAATCAGCTTCCCTCTAGGAAGCTCTTCAGCTTGTCGGAGCGGCTCGGATGGCGCAGCTTGCGCAGTGCCTTCGCTTCGATCTGACGGATACGCTCGCGGGTCACGTCGAACTGCTTGCCGACTTCTTCCAGCGTGTGGTCAGTGCTCATTTCGATACCGAAACGCATGCGCAGCACCTTGGCTTCGCGCGGCGTCAGCGAATCGAGCACGTCCTTCACCACGCCGCGCATGGAACCATGCAGCGCCGCTTCGGCCGGGGCCAGCGTGTTCGTGTCCTCGATGAAATCGCCCAGATGGGAATCGTCGTCGTCACCGATCGGCGTTTCCATGGAGATCGGCTCCTTCGCGATCTTCATGATCTTGCGGATCTTGTCTTCCGGCATCTCCATCTTCTCGGCCAGCGTTGCCGGATCCGGTTCATTGCCGGTTTCCTGCAGGATCTGACGCGAGATGCGGTTCATCTTGTTGATCGTCTCGATCATGTGCACCGGAATACGGATGGTGCGCGCCTGGTCGGCGATCGAACGCGTGATCGCCTGACGGATCCACCACGTGGCGTACGTCGAGAACTTGTAGCCGCGACGGTATTCGAACTTGTCCACCGCCTTCATCAGGCCGATGTTGCCTTCCTGGATCAGGTCGAGGAACTGCAGACCGCGGTTGGTGTACTTTTTGGCGATCGAGATCACCAGCCGCAGGTTGGCCTCGGTCATCTCACGCTTCGCCTCGCGGGCGCGGCGCTCGCCTTCCGACATCTTGCGGTTGACGTCCTTCAACTCGGCCAGCGGGAGCACCACGCGCGCTTGCAGGTCGATCAGCTTTTGCTGCAGTTCGTGCACGGCCGGCACGTTACGTTCGACGATGGTGCTGTACGGCTTGCCGTCAGCCACCACGGTTTCGATCCACTTCAGGTTCGTCTCGTTGCCCGGGAAACGCGCAACGAACTCGCCACGCGGCATGCCGCACTTGTCGACCACGATGTTCAGGATGGCGCGTTCGAGCTTGCGCACTTCGTCCACCTGGCCGCGCAGCGTGTCGCACAGACGCTCGACGTTGCGTGCCGTGAAGCGGATCGTCATCAGTTCGGCCTGGATGGCTTCCTGCGCCTTCACGTAAGGCTTCGACTTGTAGCCTTCCTTCTCGAACGCACGGCGCATCTTGTCGAACTGCTCGCCGATCACACCAAACTTGACGAGTGCAGCCTGCTTGAGCTCTTCGAGTTGACGGGCCGAAGCTGCGGCAGCGCCGGCACCTTCATCGTCCTCGTCTTCCTCTTCGTCGCCCTCTTCTTCGGCCTCTTCTTCCTCGAACTCCTCTTCTTCCTCGGCGGCGGCAGCGGCCTCGGCTTCAGCGTTCGGGTCGATCAGGCCGTCGATGAACTCGTCGATCTTCGACTCATCGTTGGCCACGCGCTCGCCCATGGCGAGGATTTCCGAAATGGTGACCGGGCAGGCCGAGATGGCCATGACCATGTCTTTCAAGCCGGCTTCGATGCGCTTGGCGATTTCGATTTCGCCTTCGCGCGTCAGCAGCTCAACCGTGCCCATTTCGCGCATGTACATGCGCACAGGGTCGGTCGTGCGGCCGAATTCGGAATCAACCGTCGACAGCGCGGCTTCGGCTTCTTCCTCAGCCTCTTCTTCCGTGGTCACGGAAGGTGCGTTGTCGTTCAGGAGCAGCGTTTCGGCGTCCGGCGCCTGCTCGTACACGGCAACGCCGATGTCGTTGAGCGTGGCAACCAACGTTTCCAGCGACTCCACATCGACCATGTCGTCGGGGAGGTGGTCGTTGATTTCGGCGTAGGTCAGGTAGCCGCGCGATTTGCCCAGCTTGATCAGCGCCTTGAGCTTCTGGCGGCGGGCCTCAAGCTCTTCTTCCGAACCGCCTTGCTGCGAGGCAGCGAATTCCTTGAGCAGGGCTTTTTCCTTGGCCTTGCGGTCACGGGCCTTCAGCTTTTCGGTTTTCGGTGCCGGAGCGGCGGGGGTGTCAAATTCTTCAGTCACGTCCGTGCTGCTGTCGTCTGCCTGCGTCTCTGCCTTGGGCTTGCGGCCGCGCTTCTTGGGCTCGGCTGCTGCTTCGGCGCGGGGCGCGGGAGGAGTTGTGGGGGTGGCCTCTGCCTGGGCGGTGCGCTTGGTGTCCTCCGCGGCCGCCTTGGCTGGCTTGGCTGCGGTGTTGGTACGAGCGGTACCCGTCTTGGTTGCGCTTGCGCTGGCAGGGGTCTGCTTGCTCTCGACTTCGGTAACTTTCGATTTCGCCACGGTGGTTGTCTTGCCCTTGAGTGCGACGGAAGCGGCTGTGCCGCCAGGTCTGGCGCTCGTGCTCATCGACGTCGAGACCTTGCCTGAGGTTGAAGATTGGATCGCGCCCTTTGTGCGCGCTGTCGGTTTGACAGTCTTGGCGGCGACGGCGATATCGGCGGTCTGGCGCGGCTGGGTTTTCCCCGTCTTTGCCGGCGCAGTGGCCTTCACTCCTGTCGATCCCGCCTGCCCTACATGAGTCCGACCATTCGCGACTTTCGCCGTTCCCGCTGATGTCTTTCCTCCTCCCGAGCCGCGCGCCGATGAGGATCGCTTGGCAGAATCAGAAGCAGGACTGGCCTTGGAACCGGCCTTCGCGGAGGTCTTCACCTTCACCATGGGCACGCTCACTCCCCCAAAAATGGGAAAAAGGACTTGCAATCCAAACCGGCTATTCTAGCACGCCAGACCAAGCCGGTCTAAACGAAAATCGGGTTTTCGCCTGAAAAATCAAGGGGCTACCCGCAATTGCCCGCCCCGCTTGGGGCTTGCCTCTGCGGCGCATGCACTACACAAGCTGCCGCCGGCGGCTGATTTCGCCCACCAGCCAGCGCATGCGCTCCTTGTCTTCGTCGCCGGCATGACCGGCTTCCATCTTGCGTTGCAACATCTCCAGCTCGCGCTTCAGCGGCTCCGCGAGCATCTTCTGTACGGCGGCATCAAATTCGGAAATGGCCGGCTCCAGCTCGATATCGTCTTGCAGCACAGCCGTACGCAGTCCGGCAAACGCTTCGGCGTAGGGCGTCTGACCGAGACGCTCGATGAAGGCGCCGAAGTGCACGGCCGGACCCGCAGCATCGCATTCGGCGAGCAGCCCCGCCAATACCTCACCTTGGGGCAATTGAGGCGCAGTCAACTGGGCGCGGGCATCGGCGTCGAGCCGGGCCGCCAGCGCGGGATAGCGCATCAGCAGGCGCAGCACCTTCTGCTCAAGCGCCGTGGGTGCGGTGCGCGCCACCCGGGGCCGTTTCTGTGTCATGCGACCGGCCTGTGCCGGATCGCTGCGAAGGCCGCACAGTGCTTCGATGTCGGCGGGCGTAGTGCCGGTCATTTCTGCCAGACCGCGCACGATCTGCAGGCGCAGTCCGCCAGCGGGCATGGCACTCAGCAGCGGCTTGGCTTCATATTGGGCGCGGGCACGCCCCTCGGGCTGGCGCAGGTCGAGGTCTTCTGTCACAGCCTGCAGCAGGAAGCGTGACAGCGGCATCGCGTTGTGGACTTCACGGGCGAAGGCCTCGGTGCCCTCTTCGCGCACGAAGCTGTCCGGATCGTGCTCCGCGGGCAGGAACAGAAACTTGATCGTCTTGTTGTCGGAGGCGTGCGGCAGGCAGGCTTCGAGCGCACGACGGGCGGCACGGCGCCCGGCGCTATCGCCGTCAAACGAAAAGATGACGGTGTCGACCTGCCGCAGCAGCTTCTGCACGTGAGTCGGCGTGCACGCCGTGCCCAGCGTAGCCACCGCATTGGCAAACCCCAGCTGCGCCAGCGCGACGACGTCCATATAGCCTTCCACGACCAGCACATATTCGAACTCGCGGATGGCGTTGCGCGCTTCGAACAGGCCGTACAGTTCGGTGCCCTTGCTGAATAACGGCGTTTCGGGGGAATTGAGATATTTCGGTTCGCCCTGCCCCAGCACCCGGCCGCCGAACCCGATCACCACGCCCTTGGTATTGCGGATGGGGAACATGATGCGATCGCGAAAGCGGTCGTAGCGACGGTGCGAACCATCGGCGCTGGTCTTCTCGCTTTCGATGACGAGACCGGCTTCGATGAGGGGTGCGGCGGTGGCGTCTTCGCGGTATGGGCCGAACACGGCTTCGAGCGATTGCCAATCGTCCGGCGCATAGCCGAGGCCAAAGTGTGCGGCGATCTCGCCGGTCAGGCCGCGGCCTTTGAGGTATTGGATGGCGTTGGGGGCGCTGCGCAATTGCTTGCGGTAGTGATCGCACGCGCGGGCCATGACGTCACCGAGAGCAACGGTCTTGGCTTGCTGCTCGGCCCGCGCCGCAGGCGGCAATCCCCCGCGCTCTTCGGGCACGACCATGCCGACGGACTGTGCAAGATCCTGGATGGCCTCGACGTACGACTGCCCGGAAAACTCCATCAGGAAGCCAATCGCCGACCCATGCGCGCCGCAGCCGAAGCAGTGATAGAACTGTTTGGTGGGCGATACCGAGAAAGACGGCGATTTTTCGTTATGGAACGGGCACAGCCCCATGAAGTTGGCGCCGCCCTTCTTCAATTGCACGTAACGGCCCACCACGTCGACGATATCGACGCGGTTGAGCAGGTCGTCAATGAACGGCTGCGGGATCACGCGGAGTGCGCCCCTTGGATGCTGCGAGGGTGGAGGGGGATTCAGGCGCCGGTCAGGGCGGCCTTCACGCGTGCCGAGACTTGCGTCATGTCGGCACGGCCAGCCAGGGCCGGCTTGAGGACGCCCATCACTTTGCCCATGTCATGCGGGCCCGAGGCACCGACCTTGGCCACGGCGTCACGCACCGCAGCGTCGACTTCGGCTTCCGACAGCTGTGCGGGCATATAGACCTGCAGCACAGCGACTTCTGCCGCTTCCTTGGCGACGAGATCGTCGCGGCCGGCTTGCTCGAATGCGGTGATGGAATCCTTGCGCTGCTTGAGCATCTTGTCGATCACGGCCAGCACGGCAGCGTCATCCAGTTCAATGCGTTCGTCCACCTCGCGCTGCTTGATGGCAGCCTGCAACAGGCGGATCGTGCCGAGACGATCCGTTTCCTTGGCGCGCATGGCCGCCTTCATGTCTTCCGTGATCTGGGCCTTGAGGGACAACTGCGACATTCCGAACTCCGATAAACGGCAAAACCCGCTTGGACGGTGGGCCCAGCGGGTTGCAAACTTGAAAAATGGATCACTGATCGTAGCACAGAACCCGGACAGTTCCAGGACCGATCCGTGGGGATCAGCGGGCCGAGGCAGCCTCGCCCGCCGCGACGGCCGAAGCCCACGCCCATTGGAAGTTGTAGCCGCCAAGCCAGCCCGTCACGTCGACCACCTCGCCGATAAAGTACAGGCCGGGCGCCGATTGGGCCTCCATCGTGGCGGAGGACAGCGCGCGCGTATCGACCCCGCCGCGCGTCACTTCGGCCTTCCGGTACCCTTCACTGCCGGACGGAGTCAGTTCCCATCGGTTCAGCGCCGCGCCAAGGTTGCGAAGCACCTTGTCGGGCAACTCGGCAATCGGGGCCTGCGGGTGGGCGCCGTGCGTGGCGCACCATGCCTGCGCGACGCGTTCCGGCAGGCGCTGCGCCAGGACCGTACCGAGTTGCTTGCGTGAGCCGGTTTTCTCATCGCACAGCCACTGCCCGGCGTCGGTGTCCGGCAGCAGATCGATAAGAAGCGGCTGGCCGGCATGCCAAAAACTGGAGATCTGCAGCACCGCCGGACCCGACAGCCCGCGATGGGTGAGCAGCAAGTCTTCTCGGAACGTCGTAGCGCTGCCCTTGCGGCCGCCCTTGGCCGGAGGCTGCGCAACGGTCACGTCCACTTCCATCGACACGCCCGACAACGCCGAGAACGGCGCCCAATGCTCGGCGTTGAAGGTGAGCGGCACCAATGCCGGGTGCGTCTCAACGATCTTCAAACCGAATTGGCGCGCAATGCGATACCCGAAATCGGTCGCGCCGATCTTGGGGATGGACAGGCCGCCCGTGGCGATCACCACCTTGTTGGCGACGATCTCGCCCGCACTGGTCGACAGGCGATAGGCCTCGCCGTCCTTGCCGACTTCAGCGATCGCGCAGCCGGTGCGCCAGATGACGTTGCCCCGCTCGCATTCCGTTTCGAGCATGCGGATGATGTCTTCCGCACTGTCGTCGCAGAAGAGCTGGCCCTTGTGCTTCTCGTGATACGGAATGCGGTAGCTGGAGACGAGGCTGACGAAGTCCTGCGCCGTGTACCGCGCCAGCGCCGAGCGGCTGAAGTGCGGGTTGTTCGACAGGTAGTTGGCCGGACCCGCGTTGATGTTCGTGAAGTTGCAGCGGCCACCGCCAGAAATGCGAATCTTCTCCGCCAGCTTTGTTGCGTGATCGATCAGCACCACGCGCGCGCCCCGCTGCCCGGCCACGGCCGCGCACATCATCCCGGCCGCGCCTGCGCCGATCACCGCTACATCGCACCGCATCATGATCGCTGCGCCGCCCTATTCTTGAAGAAACCGCGCATTTTAACTTGTGCTATCTTCGGCGGCCTTCCCATTGCAACTACTCACACCCGCTTGCCATGCTGGTCCTCGGCATCGAATCCTCCTGTGACGAAACCGGCGTCGCCCTGTACGACACGGCGGCTGGCCTGCGCGCGCATGCGCTGTATTCGCAGATCGCCATGCACCGCGAGTACGGCGGTGTGGTGCCTGAGCTGGCCTCGCGCGATCACATCCGCCGCGTGATTCCGCTGCTCGAAGAGGTGCTGGGCAAAGCCGGTGTGGCGCGTACCGACATCGACGCGATCGCTTATACGAAAGGCCCAGGGCTGGCCGGTGCGCTGCTCGTCGGCGCTTCGGTGGCTAATGCGCTGGCGTTTGCGCTAGGCAAACCGCTGGTGGGTGTGCACCACCTGGAGGGGCATCTGCTCTCGCCGTTGCTGGAAGCAGACCGGCCGGAGTTTCCGTTCCTGGCGCTGCTCGTCTCGGGCGGGCATACGCAGTTGATGCGCGTCGATGCCGTCGGCCAGTACACGCTGCTTGGCGAGACGCTCGACGATGCCGCCGGCGAAGCCTTCGACAAGACCGCCAAGCTGCTCGGCCTCGGCTATCCGGGCGGCCCCGCCGTTTCGCGCCTGGCCGAGTTCGGCAACCCGGGCGTGTTTGACCTGCCCCGACCGATGCTGCATTCGGGCAATTTCGATTTCTCGTTCGCGGGCCTCAAGACCGCGGTGCTCACCCAGGTGCGCAAGCTCAACCTGACCGATAGCGAAACCTGCCACCAGCCGCGCGCGGACCTTGCCCGGGCGTTTGTCGACGCCATCGTCGAGGTGCTCGTCAAGAAGACGCTGCGCGCCGCACGCGAGCATGGCCTCAAGCGCATCGTCGTGGCCGGCGGCGTGGGCGCCAATCGCCAATTGCGCGAGGGGCTGAACGCCGAGGGCAACAAGCGCGGCCTGCGCGTTTATTACCCCGACCTGCAGTTCTGCACCGACAACGGCGCGATGATCGCCTTTGCCGGCGCCATGCGGTTGCAGGCAGACCCCGCCCAGGTGCAGGACGGCTACGGCTACGGCGTCACGCCGCGCTGGGACCTCGAAGACATCCGCATCCACCAGGCATGAAAAAAGCCGCTCGGTTGAGCGGCTTTTTCTTGGGGCGGCGCGTCGATTACTTATCGGTGCGCTTGTCGCGCTCGATCAGCGCATAGGCGCTGTGGTTGTGAATCGACTCGAAGTTTTCCGCTTCCAGCGTGTAGGCGACGATGCGGTCGTCCTGATTCAGGCGCATGGCGATATCGCGCACCAGGTCTTCCACAAACTTCGGATTTTCGTACGCACGCTCGGTCACGAACTTCTCGTCCGGGCGCTTGAGCAGGCCCCACAGTTCGCACGAGGCCTCTTCTTCGGCCATGCGGATCAGCGCTTCGACCGGCGTATCGGCCGCCAGCTCGGCGTCGATCGTGATGTGCGAACGCTGGTTGTGCGCGCCGTACTGCGAGATCTTCTTCGAGCACGGGCAGAGGCTCGTCACCGGCACCAGCGCCTTGACGCGAACCTTGGTATGGCCGTCGCGCACTTCGCCAATCATCGTCACTTCATAGTCCATCAGCGACTGCACGCCCGACACCGGGGCCGTCTTGCTGACGAAATACGGGAAGTGGACTTCGATACGGCCGGCGTCGGCTTCGAGCTTCTCCAGCATCTTTTCCAGCAGCAACTGGAATTGCGCCAGATTCAGGGGCTCGCGCTCTTCTTCAAGCAGCGCGACGAAGCGCGACATGTGCGTGCCCTTCTGGTCGGCGGGCAGATGCACATCGAGGTTGTACGTGCCGACGGTATTCAGCACGCCCGAAGGGGTTTGCAGCGACATCGGGTAACGCACGCCACGCACGCCAACACGCTGAATGGGGATCTGGCGGTTATCGTGGCTGGACTGCACGTCCGGCATCGCGAAAGCCGGGTTCATATCGTTCATGATCGGTTTCCTTTACGGTCGCCCGGCCATCGCAGTCGGCCGGCACGCAACGAGTGTGAAACCGCGGAACCTGGCTGACGGTGACCACCCCTCAAGTGATCCAATCTGCCCATCCCGCGACTGCGCACACAATTCAAAAATAAGACTGGCGGAGTGTAAAAGAAATTTCCTACCTTTGCAGTCAACTACTCAAACCCGCGGCTGCAATGCGGGTGATTGATTATGCCTATGGCATGGCGCCAAAGTGCCTCAGGCGACGCGCGGGGCTGCGGCGCGCGGCTGCACGGCAAAACGCTCGCGGATGGAAGCGAGGATGCCGTTGGCATCGAGCCCGCATTGCGCCAGCAGCGCCGCGTGATCACCGTGATCGACAAAGCGGTCGGGCAGACCGAGTTGCAGCACTGGTGTGGCGACACCTGCGGCAGCCAGTGCTTCCAGGCAGGCGCTGCCTGCACCGCCCATCACGCAGCCTTCCTCTACGGTGACAACGTAATCGTGCGAGCGGGCCATTTCCAATACGCAGGCCACGTCGAGCGGCTTGACGAAGCGCATGTTGACGACGGTCGCATCCAAACGCTCAGCCGCTGCCGAAGCCGGGGCCACCATCGAACCAAACGCCAGAATCGCAACGCGCTGGCCGGCCGGAGCCGTCGACGCGCGGCGCACTTCGGCCTTGCCCACAGGCAGCGGCTCCAGCGTCGGCTGCACCGCCACGCCCGTACCGGCACCACGCGGATAGCGCACCGCTGTCGGGCAGTCCTGCGCGAACGCGGTACTCAAAAGCTGGCGGCATTCGTTCTCGTCGGCCGGCGTCATCACCATCATGTTGGGGATGCAGCGCAGGTAGGCAATGTCGTAGGCACCCGCATGCGTGGCGCCGTCCGCCCCCACCAGGCCCGCACGGTCCAGCGCGAATACCACCGGCAAGTTCTGCAGCGCCACATCGTGGATCAACTGGTCATAGCCCCGCTGCAGGAACGTCGAATAGATGGCGACGACGGGCTTCAGCCCCTCGCATGCCAGGCCGCCGGCGAAGGTGACGGCGTGCTGCTCGGCGATGCCGACGTCGTAATAGCGATCGGGAAAGCGCTGTTCGAACTCCACCATGCCGGAGCCCTCGCGCATGGCCGGCGTGATACCCACCAGGCGCTTGTCCGAGGCCGCCATATCGCACAGCCATTGGCCGAACACTTGGGTGTACGTGACCTTGGCCGGACGCCCCGAAGGCTTGATGCCCTCCTGCGGATTGAACTTGCCCGGGCCGTGATAGAGGATCGGATCAGCCTCGGCCAGCTTGTAGCCCTGGCCCTTCTTGGTGACGACGTGCAAAAACTGCGGGCCACCGCCTTCACGTGCGCGCTGGCGTATGTTCTGCAGCGTCGGCACCAGCGATTCGAGATCGTGCCCATCGATCGGGCCGATGTAGTTGAAGCCGAACTCCTCGAACATCGTCGCCGGCACGAACATGCCCTTGGTGTGTTCCTCGAAGCGCTTGGCAAACTCGAGCACCGGCGGCGCCACCGACAGCAGCTTTTCCACGCCCTTCTTGGTGGCCGCGTAAAACTGCCCGCTCATCAGCCGCGCCAGATAGCGGTTCAGCGCCCCCACCGGCGGCGAGATCGACATGTCGTTGTCGTTGAGCACGACCACCAGCGGCAGGTCTTTATAGACGCCCGCGTTGTTCATCGCCTCGAAGGCCATGCCGGCGCTCATCGCACCGTCGCCGATCACCGCAATGGCGACGCGGTCTTCGCCCTTGGTCTTGGCGCCCAAGGCCATGCCAAGCGCAGCCGAAATCGACGTGGAGGAGTGCGCGGTACCGAACGTGTCGTACGGGCTCTCGCTGCGGCGCGGGAAGCCCGAGATGCCGTCCAGCTGACGCAAAGAGCCCATCTGGTCGCGGCGGCCCGTCAGGATCTTGTGCGGATAGCTCTGGTGGCCGACGTCCCACACGATGCGGTCTTCCGGCGTGTTGAAGACGTAGTGCAGTGCAATGGTCAGTTCGACCGTGCCCAGGTTCGACGACAGGTGGCCGCCCGTTTGAGAGACGGAATCGAGCACGAAGGCGCGCAACTCATCTGCCAGCGGCCCGAGTTGACGGCGGTCCAGGCGGCGCAGGTCGGCCGGATCGTCGATGGTGTTCAGAAGTTCGTACGTCATGTGGGACCGCCGCTCAGGCGTTTTGGCAAAGACTTCTAAGGTCCATGCAATGTTGTTCAGTGGCCACGCCGCACGATCAGGTCGGCCATCTGGGCCAATCGAACGGTACAGGCTTCGCCCGCTTCACAGCCGATCTCGCCGGCCAACTGTGCGACCGCCGCAGCCGCTGCGGCGTGCAGCTCATCGGCCAGCGCCCGGGCCTTGTCCAAGCCGAGGATGGACACGTAAGTCGGCTTGTCGTTGGCCTGATCCTTGCCGGCGGTCTTGCCCAGCGTTGCAGTATCGGCCGTCACGTCGAGGATGTCGTCGACCACCTGGAACGCGAGTCCAACAGCGCCTGCATAAGTATCCACATGCTCCAAGGCAGCGGCATTCACGCCAGCACAGAGCGCGCCCATGCGCAGACTGGCTCGCAGCAACGCACCGGTCTTCATGCGGTGCATCGCTTCCAATGCATCCTGCGACAGCGCAACGCCGACGCTTTGCAGATCGATCGCCTGACCGCCCGCCATGCCAAGCGAACCGGATGCGCGTGCCAATTCACCCACCAGTTGCGCCCGCGTTGGTGCGCTGACCGCGCCCAACTCAGCCAGCAGGATGAACGCCTGCGTCTGCAAGGCATCACCCACCAGCAGCGCCGTCGCTTCATCATAGGCGCGATGCACGGTAGGGCGGCCGCGACGCAGGTCATCGTCATCCATGCACGGCATGTCGTCATGAACCAGCGAGTAGGCGTGGATCATCTCCACCGCGCAGCTTACGCCGTCCAGCGCCGCAGGCGATGCGTCGCCAAGCGCACCGGCGGAGTGCGCCAGCAATGGGCGCACACGCTTTCCCGCACCCAAGGTGGCGTAGCGCATGGCGGCATGCAGCCGTTGCGGGGCAACGGCTTCGGGTGGCAACGCACGGTCGAGCGCGCTTTCCGTCCGCGCGACCACGGACGCCATCCATTCGGCGAAATCGGTCATGCGTCGCCCTGCTCGTTCGTGCTGGAGTCGTCGCCCAACGGCTTCAGGGCATCGCCGTCCAGCACGCGCACTTGCTGCTCGACGCGTTCCAGCACCTGCTGGCAGTACTTGACCAGTTCGGCCCCGCGTCGATACGCCGCAAGCGAGGCCTCCAGCGGCAATTCGCCGGATTCCATGCTTGCGACAAGGGTTTCGAGTTCGGCCATGGCCGCTTCATAGGAAGCCGGCGTGGCGGAGGGCGTGGCGGACGCGCTGCTGGAGGCGTCGTTTGAGGCACGGGGCATGCCGGTTGCGAATCAGAAAAGGACAATCCAACATTTTACGGCAATTCCGCGTGCGTTCTGCGCACATCCCGCACGGTGCGGGGCAGCAGTCCGCAAGCGGGACGCGGGGCAACCTTGATGTAAGAGTTGAGGGCCCGGCGGCGGAAAGGGTTCGAAAATCAGGGACTTATCAATTTCCCTGGGGTACAATCCCCCCCTTTCCTCCAAAGGCCGGGCCGGCGTACGCCGCTCCGCACGATGGTTTGGGTCTGTTGGCCCATTGAACGTATGGTCGTTGGCCCAAGCGGGGGCCAGCAAGCGCTCGTTTCCTACCTCAACAGACCCTAGGCCACCTGCCGATGGCGTCCTTTCCCAAATCGATCTTGTCGATGGTTGGGTTGTTCACTGCTTTCACCGTTATTGGGAGTGGGGATAATGTCCAATCTCAGCGCCGCACTGAACCTGGTGCCGTCTGAAACCCAGCTGCCCGTCTCTGCTTACTTCGACGAGGCGCTGTATCAAACTGAAATCGAACGTCTGTTCAAACATGGCCCCGGTTACGTCGGCCATGAGCTGATGGTTCCGGAAGTCGGCGACTACCACACGCTAGCCGCCGAGGCCGAAGGCCGCGTGCTGGTGCGCAATCCGAACGGCGTCGAACTGCTTTCCAACGTGTGCCGGCATCGGCAGGCCATCATGCTCAATGGGCGCGGCAATGCTCAGAACATCGTTTGCCCGCTGCATCGCTGGACGTACAACCTGCAGGGCGACCTGCTGGGCGCGCCGCACTTTGAGAAGCAACCGTGCGTGCATCTGTCGCGCTCGCCGCTGCAGAATTGGAACGGTCTGCTGTTCGAGGGCAAGCGTGACGTGCGCGAAGACCTCGCCCGCCTGGGCGTGGCGCGCGATCTCGACTTTTCCGGCTACATGCTTGATCACGTCGAGGTGCACGACTGCAACTACAACTGGAAGACCTTCATCG
The DNA here is from genome assembly GCF_038440115.1 of Ralstonia sp. OTU4908. NCBI lineage: Bacteria > Pseudomonadati > Pseudomonadota > Betaproteobacteria > Burkholderiales > Burkholderiaceae > Ralstonia > Ralstonia sp. OTU4908. Next base: position 90,863 of record NZ_JASATD010000016.1, read on the forward strand.
AGGTGTACCTCGAGGACTACCACGTCGTGCCCTTCCACCCTGGCCTCGGCCAGTTCGTCTCGTGCGACGACCTGGAGTGGGAATTCGGCGAGTGGCACAGCGTACAGACCGTTGGCATCCACGCCAATTTGCGCAAACCGGGCACACCGGCCTACCAGAAGTGGCACGAGGCCGTGCTGCGCTTCAACAACGGCGAGATGCCGAAGTACGGCGCGGTGTGGCTCACGTACTACCCGAACGTGATGGTCGAGTGGTATCCGAACGTGCTGGTCGTTTCGACGCTGCATCCGCTCGGCCCGACCAAGACGCGCAACGTGGTCGAGTTCTACTACCCGGAAGAGATCGTGCTGTTCGAGCGCGAATTCGTTGAAGCCGAACGCGCCGCCTATATGGAAACGTGCATCGAAGACGACGAGATCGCCGAGCGCATGGATGCGGGGCGCCTGGCCCTGCTCAAGCGCGGCACGAGCGAAGTCGGGCCGTACCAGTCGCCCATGGAGGACGGCATGCAGCACTTCCACGAATGGTATCGGCGCGTGATGAACTACTAAGCGACGGCTGAAGGTAGGCATCCGCCGCCTTCCGCGTCACAATAGGAACGGTGCAGCCTGCGGGCCGCACCGTTTTTTTTCGCCCTCCCCCTTGCCATGCCTGCCGACAACGCAACCGCTGCTCCGACTGCCATCCAGACGGCCGACAGTTCCTCCCGCCAATCGCTGTGGATGATCCTCGCTGCGTTCGCCTTCTCGGCGATGGGCGTGTGCGTGAAACTGGCCTCAGCGCACTACAGCACGGGTGAGATCGTCTTCTACCGCAGCGTGATCGGCATGACCGTGATGGGCGCCATCCTCGCCAAAACCGGCGCCGGCATCCGCACGCCCTACCTTACGGCGCATATCAAGCGCAGCGTGTTCGGGGTGACGTCGCTGCTGCTGTGGTTCACGTCGATCAGCCTGCTGCCGCTCGCCACAGCCATGACGCTGAACTACATGTCGCCGGTATGGATTGCGTTGATCATCGGCGCGGGTGCAGCCATGGCCGGTAAAGCCGCGGGCGCAGACAAGAAGATGGTGGCGGCGATCCTGATGTCGTTTGTCGGCGTGCTGTGTCTGCTGCAACCGAGCGTGGGAAGCGGGCCGTCCCAGCTCGCCGGCGGCATGGTCGGGCTGGTCTCCGGCGTGTTCACCGCGCTCGCCTATGTAGAGGTCCGCCAACTGGGCGATCTGGGGGAAAACGAGGCGCGCATCGTGTTCTACTTTTCGCTGGTAAGCGCAATTGCCGGTGGCGTGTGGATGCTGATCGGCGGGGCGCAGTCGCATACCTTGCATAGCGCGGGCCTGTTGCTGGCGGTCGGGCTTCTCGCCACGCTGGGCCAGACCGCCATGACGCGTGCCTACAAACGCGGTAACACGCTCCTGACTGCTAACCTGCAATACACGGGCATCGTCTTTGCGAGCGGGTGGGGTATGTTGCTGTGGAATGACCATCTGAACGCGCTGTCGTGGGCAGGCATGGCGCTCATCATCGGCAGCGGCATTGTGACCACCGTCATGCGCGCCCGCCAGTCGGGCACCGAGCATCCGACACCGCAGACCGCCGTGTCCGGCCCGGAAGCTGAAATTCACCCGGAAGTTTGATCGACCCTGGAGATTGCCGCCATGAGCGAACGCGCTCACTACGCCACCCTCATCACCGCGCCGCAACTGGCCGCGCTGCAACAGAGCGCGCCTGAGGCGGTGGTTGTCATCGATTGCAGTTTCGACCTCGCCAACCCCGCCGCGGGGCGCGATGCGTATCACGCCAGCCATGTGCCCGGCGCGTTCTACATGCACCTCGACAACGAACTGTCGGGCCCCAAAACCGGCACCAACGGCCGCCACCCACTGCCCGACGCAGAGGCGCTGGTCGCGCGCCTGCAGGCGCTAGGCGTGAACGACGACACGCAGGTCGTCGCGTATGACCGCCAGGGCAGCATGTACGCGGCGCGCCTGTGGTGGCTGCTGCGCTGGGTCGGTCACGCCGATGTGGCCGTACTCGATGGCGGCCTGCAGGCGTGGGAAGCCGCGCACTTTCCCGTCGACCAGATCGTGCCCGAAGAACCGCAGCTCAACGCCACGCCCGGCAACATCACGCGCAAGCCCTCGCTCGTGCAGATGGTGACGGCAGAGATCGTGCAGAAATACCTCGGCCACGCCGACAAGCCCATCGTCGACGCCCGCGCGCCGGACCGCTATCGCGGAGAGAACGAGACGCTCGATCCGGTTGGCGGCCACATCCCTGGCGCGCGCAACCGCTTCTTCCGCGACAACCTGCAGGCCGACGGCACGTTCAAGCCGGCAGACCAACTGCGGGCCGACTTTACGGCCGTGCTGGCCGGGGCCCAGCCGCAAGACGCGATGCTGCAATGCGGCTCGGGCGTGACCGCCTGCCACAACGCATTGGCCATGGAGATCGCCGGCCTCACCGGCGCCGCGCTCTACGCCGGCTCATGGAGCGAGTGGTGCAGCGATCCGTCGCGCCCGGTGGCAACGGGGCCGAACCCGTAATCTGCGAATCCAGCGCGCAGCAAAAAGCCCGGCTTCGACCGGGCTTTTTTTAAGCGATGCGGCGCCTCAGTGCGCGTGGCCGTGCAGACCTTCGGTCAGCAAAAAGATCATCGCGATGCCTGCCGCAATCAATGCAACCTGCACCGCCGATTCCTGCCAGCGCGGCCGGCGTTTCATCTGCGGCATCAGATCGCACACGGCGATGTAGATGAAGCTGCTCGACGCCACCACGAGCACGTACGGAATCCACGACGTCAGACGGTCCAGCAGGTAGTAACCCAGCACCGCACCCACGAGCGCGCAGAGGCTGCAGATCAGGTTGTAGACGAAGGCGCGCGTCTTGGAGAACCCGGCGTTGAGCAGCACCATGAAATCTCCAATCTCCTGTGGGATCTCGTGTGCGGCAATCGCCAGCGCCGTGACGATGCCGACCTTGGTGTCCGCCAGGAACGCCGCGGCGATCACGATGCCGTCCGAGAAGTTATGCAGCCCATCGCCCACCAGGATCATCAGGCCGCTGCGCCCGGCTTCCTGCCGGTCGTGGCCGTGGTGATGGCCGTGTCCATCGCCCTCGTGGTGATGTGAGTGGCGGATCAGTGAAATTTTTTCCAGCAGGAAAAATCCCAGCAGCCCGGCCAGCAGCGTGGCAAACAGCGCATGCGTATTGGGTTCGATACCGCGATGCGCTTCGAATGCCTCGGGCAACGAATGTAGCAGCGACGTGGCCAGCAGCACGCCCACCGAAAAACTGACCATCCGATCGACCATGCGCGACAACACTGTCAGCGACAGCACGGCAGCGCCCGCCATGCTGCCGATGCCAGACAGCGCGGTGGCCAGGAGAATGCCTAACAGGGTGGTATCGAAGGTCATGCGGACGTAACGCAGCGGAAGCCGATAAACGCAACAGAGTTGCAAGAAGGGCGAATTGTATGCCGCTTTATCAACCTTTGCCAGTGCAGACAAAAGAAAAAGGCCCCGGGACGACTCCCCAGAGCCTTTCGCGTTGGGCGCGTCGCGCTGCTACACCACGCCGTGGTCCTTGAACCAGGCGAGGCACTTCTTCCAGCCGTCTTCCGCGTCGGCCTTCACATAGCTGGGGCGGTAATCGGCATGAAATGCGTGACCGGAATTCGGGTAGACGATGATGCGCGACGCGTGCGCCTTGGGGTTCTTGGATTTTTCCAATGCGGATTTCATCGTGTCGCGCACGTCTTCCGTGATCACGGTGTCCTTGGCGCCGTAGAGGCCCAGCACGGGCGCCTTCAGGTCGTCGACCAGGTCGACGGGCGAGACCGGTTGCAGCGGATTCGGATTGCCTTTCAGCGGCCCATACCACGCCACCGCCGCCCGGATGCCGGGATTGCGCTCCGCGGACAACCAGACCTGGCGACCGCCCCAGCAGAAGCCGGTCATGCCGATACGCGCTGCATCGCCGCCGTTCTCCTTGGCCCAGGCGATCGTGGCGTCGATATCGCCCGCCACCTGCGAATCCGGCACCTTGGAGACCACGTTGGCGACGGTTTCCTGCACGGTTCCGTAAGCACGCGGATCTCCCTGGCGCACGAACAACTCCGGCGCGATCGCCAGGTAACCGAGCTTGGCAAAGCGCCGGCAAATATCGGCAATGTATTCGTGTACACCGAAGATTTCGCTGATGACGATCACCACCGGCAGCTTCGTCTTGCCCTCAGGCTGCGCGCGATACGCCGGCATCTTGAAATCGCCCACGGGCACGGTCACTTCGCCCGCCGTCAGGCCATTGAAATCGGTATGGACGGTCTGGGCAGACACCGGCAGCACCGCCGCCGCAAAGGCTGAGCCCAGCGCCGTCTTCATGAAGCCGCGACGGTCAAAGCTGCGGCCGGGTACCAGACTCTCCACTTCTGCATCAAGCTGCATCGCACTCTCCTCGCGCCCATGGGCGGTTACGGTGAACGAAGCGGCTAGTCTACCGAAGCAGATGCATTGTTGCCGAGCCAGACATCCGGCTCGGCCACGAGGACGGGCCTAGTGCAGCTTGACCCGCGGATTCGTCTTGCTGCGCAGCCAGTGCATGACCGTGTCGACCGACATGCGCACCCAGCCGTGCAGCGCCAGCACGTGCATCCGGTACAGCGATGTGTACATCAGACGTGCCATCAGGCCTTCGATGAACATCGATCCGCCGATCAGCCCGCCCATCAGGCTGCCGACCGCACTGAAATGGCCAAGCGACACCAGCGAGCCAAGGTCCTTGAACGCGAACGGCTGGACTGGCTTGCCCTCCATGCGCTTGCGCAACGCATCGAACAGATAGGTGGCCTGCTGATGTGCCGCCTGCGCACGCGGAGGCACGCTGGACGACGCCTCGGGCCACGGGCAGCTCGCGCAATCGCCAAAGGCGTAGATCGAGTCGTCGCCCTCCACCTGCAGGGTGCGCGAGACGACCACCTGACCCAGCTTGTTCACCGGCAGCCCCAGCTCGCCCAGCACCGACGGTGCACGGATGCCCGCGGCCCACACGGTCAGATCTGCCGGAATGGATTTGCCGCTCGCCGTGTTGACGGCGCTGGCCGTGACTTCCGTCACCCGTTCGCTGGTGATGACGTCCACGTCGAGCTTGTGCAGCAGTTCCGTGGTGGCTGCGGAAATACGCTCCTTGAGCACCGGCAAAATCCGCGGGCCGCCTTCGATCAAATGGATGCGAATGTCGTGGCGCGGGTCCAGCTTGTGCAGCCCATAAGCCGCCAGCACGTGCGCGGTGTTGCGCAGTTCGGCTGACAACTCCACGCCCGTGGCTCCCGCACCGACAATGGCGATGTCGACCTGCGGACGCGCATCGGCCACGCCGTTCTGCGCGCGCATGCATGCCGCGATGAGCTTGCGGCGAAAGCGCTCGGCCTGCCATGCGGTGTCGAGCGCGATGGCGTGCTCGGCCGTGCCCGGCACACCAAAGAAATGCGTCACGCTGCCGATGGACAGCACCAGCGTGTCGTACGAAATGGCACGCTCCGGCAGCACCTCGGTGCCGTCGGCATCGACGCATCCGGACACGATGATGGATTTGGCGACGCGATCAAGGCCCTTCAACTCGCCCTGCTGGAATTCAAAGCCGTGCCATCGCGCCTGCGCAGCGTATTCGAGCTGATGCGTGTTCGGATCCATGCTGCCGGCAGCGACTTCATGCAGCAGTGGTTTCCAGATGTGTGTGGGATTGCGGTCGACCAGAATGACCTGGGCGGCACCGCGCTTGCCAAGCTTGTCGCCCAGGCGCGTCGCAAGCTCCAACCCGCCTGCGCCCCCCCCGACCACCACAATACGCCGCCCGCCCGCCCCGCCTGCGCCATCCGTCTGCCCTGCCATGTGCCTCTCCTGGAGCCGTTGAATCTTTTCGATCACGTGATCTGTCAGGTGCAGTCTGCTGCAACGCAAAATTCACCGCAACCCCGCACGCATGGATATGGCGAATCATGGCAACCGCATGCCCAGGCCCTGGCAGGCTGCCTCGGCAGGCAAAGTGGCGCCGAGCGTTGCTTCACGGCGCGGCTCTGGCGCGGCATGCGATCGCGTCAGTGTGCTTCTTCCCAGTTCGCGCCTACGCCGACTTCGGCCACCAGGGGTACGCGCAGCGTTGCGACACTGCACATCAACTCCGGCAGTCGCTCGCGCACCACTGCAAGCTCGTCCTGCGGGACTTCCAGTACCAATTCATCGTGCACCTGCATGACCAGGCGCGAGCGCATCGCTTCGGCGTCGAGCCACCCTTGCACTGCCAGCATCGACAGCTTGATCAGGTCAGCCGCCGTGCCCTGCATGGGCGCGTTAATGGCGGCGCGTTCTGCGGCCTGGCGGCGCGGGCCGTTGCCGCCGTTGATGTCCGGCAGCCACAGACGACGGCCGAAGACCGTCTCCACGTAGCCTTGCTCGCGCGCGCTCTGGCGGGTTTCTTCCATGTAGTTCGCGGCGCCGGGGTAGCGGGCGAAGTAGCGGTCGATATAAAGCTTGGCGGCGTCTCGTCCAATGCCAAGGTTGCTGGCGAGTCCAAACGCGCTCATGCCGTAGATCAGACCGAAGTTGATGACCTTGGCCACGCGGCGCTGGTCCGGCGTCACCTCCAGCGGCGTCACGTTGAACACCTCGGCAGCCGTTGCGCGGTGTACGTCCTGGCCTTCACGGAACGCGCGCATCAGGCCTTCGTCCTGCGACAGATGCGCCATGATGCGCAGCTCGATCTGCGAGTAGTCGGCCGATACGATGACGCTGCCCTCCGGCGCGATGAATGCTTCCCGAATGCGCCGCCCCTCTTCCGTACGCACCGGAATGTTTTGCAGGTTCGGATCGGTGGAGGCCAAACGCCCCGTCACCGCCGTCGCCTGACCGTAGGTGGTGTGGACCCGCCCGGTGCGCGGGTTGACCATTTTCGGCAGCTTGTCGGTGTAGGTCGACTTCAGCTTGGCCAGGCCCCGGTAGTCGAGCAGCAGCTTCGGCAGCGGATAGTCTTCGGCCAGCTTCTGCAGCACCTCTTCGTCGGTCGACGGCGCACCACTTGCGGTCTTCTTGATGACCGGCAGCTTCATCTGGTTGAAGAAGATGTCGCCGATCTGCTTGGGCGAACCGAGGTTGAACGGCTGACCGGCAAGCTTGTGCGCCTCGGCTTCCAGCTCGATCAGACGCAAGCCCAGTTCGTTGCTCTGCTTGGCCAGCCGGTCAGCATCGATCAGCACGCCGTTGCGCTCCATCTTCTGCAGCACGATGGAGGTCGGCATTTCGATCTGCTCGTAGACGTAGCGCAGCTTGTCGTCTTCGGCCACCTTGGGGAATAACGTGCGATGCAGGCGCAGCGTGATATCGGCGTCCTCTGCCGCGTATTCGGTCGCGCGATCGAGCGGCACCTCGTCAAAGCCGATCTGCGATGCGCCCTTGCCGCACACGGCCTCGTAAGTGATCGTCTTCAAATGCAGCACGCGCTCGGCCAGTGCGTCCATGCCGTGATTGCGGTGAGACTCCAGCACATACGATTCGAGCATCGTGTCGTGCTCGATGCCGCGCAGCGCGATGTCGTGGTTGGAAAACACATGCGCGTCGTACTTCAGGTGCTGGCCGACCTTCTTGCGTGATTCGTCTTCGAGCCACAGCTTCATGCGCGCGAGCACCGTGTCGCGCGAGAGCTGCGCCGCTGCATCGAGCCCGGCCACATCCGGCCCGCGATGCGCCACCGGAATGTAGCAAGCCTCGCCCGGCTTGACCGACAGCGAAATGCCCACCAACTGCGCGAGCATCGGGTCAATGGACGTCGTCTCGGTATCGATGCAGACGAGATCCACTTCGTCCAGGCGTTGCATCCACGATTCAAGCTGCGCCTCGGTCGTCACCGTCTCGTACTTGATCTCATCGGGCGGCGCTTCCACATCGAACAGGTTGGCCTGTGCTTGCAGTTGTGCCGCCTCGCTGGCGTAATTCTTCACGGGCGTTGCAGCCTTGCGTGCGGCACCCACGCTGCGCGTATCGGGCAGGGCCTCGCCAGAAGCCTCGCGCAGCCACGTCTTGAAACCATAACGCGAGAAGAAATCGACGAGCTTGGATTTGTCTTCGCCGCCGTCGATCAGTGCATCGAATGTCGGCACCTCTTTGCTGAGGTTGCAGTCGAGCTTCACGGTCAGCAGTTCGCGGCCCTTGGGCAGCCACTCGAGCGTGTTGCGCAAGTTCTCGCCCACCACGCCCTTGATCTCGCCTGCACGCGCGATGACGTTGTCGAGCGAGCCGAATTCCGTCAGCCATTTCACCGCGGTCTTCGGGCCCACCTTGGGCACACCCGGCACGTTGTCCACGGTGTCGCCAATCAGAGAGAGATAGTCGACGATGCGCTCCGGCGGCACGCCGAACTTCGCTTGCACGCCGGCCGGGTCGAGCGTTTCGTTGGTCATGGTGTTGACCAGCGTCACGTGGTCATTCACCAGTTGGGCGAGGTCCTTATCACCCGTTGAGACGATGGTGCGAACGCCTTCGCGAGCAGCCCGTTCAGCCAGGGTGCCGATCACATCGTCGGCCTCGACACCTTCGATCACCAGAATGGGCCAACCCAATGCCCGCACGGCTTCGTGGATGGGTTCGATCTGCGCGCGCAGGTCATCGGGCATGGGCGCGCGATGCTCCTTGTAGGCCGGATAGAGGTCGTCGCGAAAGGTCTTGCCTTTGGCGTCGAAAATGCAAGCGCTATACTTGGCCGGATAGTCGTTGCGCAGTTTGCGCAGCATGTTCACGATGCCGTAGATGGCCCCCGTAGGAAACCCTTCTCCGTTTCGCAAGTCGGGCAGTGCGTGATAGGCACGGTACAGATAACTCGAGCCATCGACGAGCAACAGCGTTTCTTGACTTTCCGACATTCCCATGGACTCTAAAGTGACTGGAACGCCAAAAGGCGTTTCCGATAATGGCGCTTCCGCTGAAGGCGGCGTGGCAAAGCAGGCTGCCGGTGCTTCCGCGTCGGAGGTTTCGGCGACAGAACTGACCGGGGTGAGCCCCTCGCGCCAAGCCACCACGGCCGACATGGATGTCAACGTGACGGTGGGCGTCGAACACGAGCCCAAAGCGGACCTGGCACATGGCCGTACCGATCGCAAGATGATCCCCAGCCTGCGGGCACTCGCCGACGAAGAACGCGCCACCGCAAAGAAAGCGCGCGCCTCCTGGCAGATGTTCACGATTATGGCAGAGTTCATCGAGGCGACCGAGTACCTCTCGGAGATCCGTCCGGCCGTCTCGATCTACGGCAGCGCGCGTCTGCGCGAGGATTCGCCGTACTACGAACGCACCATCGAAATCGCTCGGCTGTTCTCGGATGCGGGCTTCGCCGTCATCTCCGGTGGGGGCCCCGGCATCATGGAAGCGGCCAACAAAGGCGCGCACGCGGGTAAGTCGGCCAGCGTCGGTCTGAACATCGAACTGCCGCACGAACAGCAAGGCAATCGATACCAGGACATTTCGATGCGCTTTCGCCATTTCTTCACGCGCAAGGTCACGTTCGTGAAGAATTCGGATGCGTTTATCGTCATGCCCGGTGGATTCGGCACGCTGGATGAACTGGCTGAAGTGCTCACGCTCGTCCAGACGGGCAAATCGCGCAGCGTGCCGGTGGTCATGTTCGGCAGCCACTTCTGGAAGGGCCTGCTGGACTGGTTCCGCTTTACGCTGCTGCCGATGGGCCTGATTGCCGAGCACGACCTCGACATCATGCGCATCGTCGACGAACCCAAGGATGCGCTGGATGCCGTCTACGAGTTCTACGAAAAGCGCGAAGGCACCTCGCCGATTCCGCCCAAGGAAGAGATGTTCTATCTGTAACCTCGGGTGTGACATTCGGCGCCACATGAACGGACGATGGCGTGAGGCCGGACTGCTAGAATGTAGGGTCCCAGATCACCCGCCGGAGTCCATGATGGATTCGCTGCTTCACCCGTCCGCCGCCGTCCCCTCCGGCTTTGCCAATGCCGCGCGCCTGATGCGCCACGCTGGGCTGCTGGCAGGGGCCGCTTTTTGCCTCGGCATCGCCCTGCCCGCGCATGCCGAGGTGACTTCCGACAGCGCCGGTCTGGACCTGCCCGACGTCAAGGCCATCAACAATCAGCCGATCTCCAAGCCGACCCGCGGCGCGATTCACAACGAGCGCATCAAGCCGAGCTTCGATTACCGCGACAACGACGGTACGCAGGTCGAGGAATACCGCTTCCAGAAGGGCCAGGCGCCGGACATCCATGTCAAGTCGGGCATGGGCACGTCGTACAACCTGAGCAAGCCCGAAGACAGCTCGCCGCGCATTCGTGAGCGCGGTGATATCGATCGGGTGCCCTCGGTCAACGTCCTGAAGTTCTAAGCCTGTGCCGCGAGCGCGGCGCTTGCAAGGCGGCCGCGCTGTGAGCCGGCTGCCTTTCCCTCCACCCGTTTCCCATTCCTGAAGCATGGCTGTTTTCACCCCGGTCTCCGACGCCGAGATCGCTCTCTGGCTGGATCAATACGATGTGGGCGCCGTGCGCGCATTTCGCGGCATCCCCTCCGGGATCGAAAACTCCAATTTCTTCTTGACCACGGAAAAGGATGGGCAGACGCACGACTACGTGGTCACGCTGTTCGAGCGGCTGACGCTAGAGCAACTGCCGTTCTACCTGTATCTGATGCAGCATCTGGCGCAGCACGACATCAGCGTGCCTGCACCGATTGCCGGCCGCGACGGCGAAATCCTGCGCACGCTCAACGGCAAGCCGGCGACCATCGTCACGCGTCTGGCGGGCCGCTCGAACCTGGCGCCCACGGTGTCGGAATGCAGCATCGTCGGCGACATGCTCGCCCGCATGCACCTGGCCGGACGCGACTATCCGCGCCATCAGCCAAATCTGCGCAGCCTCCCGTGGTGGAACGAAGTCGTGCCCGATGTCGCTCCGTTCGTGCACGGCGACACGCGCGCGCTGCTCGAAAGCGAACTCGCGCACCAGCAACGTTTCTTTGCCAGCGCCGACTACGCTGCGCTGCCCGAAGGTCCGTGCCATTGCGACCTCTTCCGCGACAACGTGCTGTTCGAGCCGGCCACCGCCGGCCAGCCGGAACGGCTCGGCGGCTTCTTCGACTTTTACTTTGCCGGTGTCGACAAGTGGCTCTTCGACGTGGCCGTCACCGTCAACGACTGGTGCATCGACCTGGCTACAGGCGTGCTGGATGCCGAGCGGGCACGTGCGATGCTCGGCGCGTATCACGCTGTACGCCCGTTTACCGACACGGAAGCGCGGCACTGGCAAGACATGCTGCGTGCCGCGGCGTACCGCTTCTGGGTCTCTCGCCTGTGGGATTTCTATCTCCCGCGCGATGCCGAACTGCTCAAGCCGCATGACCCCACCCACTTCGAGCGCGTGCTGCGCGCACGGGTTGGCGCGAGTGGCCTGACTCTGGATCTTCCCCAACCATGCAACTGATTGAAGTACCGGCCAAGCAAGGCTACGTCTGGCTGCGCCAGGGTGCGTGGCTGTTTCGTAAGAACCCGATCGGGTTCTTGCTGCTGCTGTTCATCTACCTGTTTGCGGTCAACCTGCTGATGCTGCTGGTGCCGCCGATTGGTGTGTTCGCCATCCTGCTCGTGAATCCAGCCATCTTCGTGGGCTTCATGTCGGCCTGCCGCGATACGGTGGCGGGCAAGCGCGTCGGGCCCACGTCGCTCATTGCAGGCTTTCGTGCGTACGGCAAGGATGCGATGCGCGCCCTGCTCAAGCTTGGCGGCATCTACGGCGTGCTGGTGCTGGTGGTCAGCGGCGTGCTGATGACCATGGCGGATGTCGACACGCTGATGACCGTGGTCACCGACAAGCCGCTCACCACGGACGCCATCCGCGAGTTCTACCTCGCCATGGTGATGGGCTCGGTGCTCTATATCCCCGTGGCGGTGCTGTTCTGGTTTGCGCCGTTGCTGGTGGCATGGCACGGCATTCCGGTGGGCAAGGCGCTGTTCTTCAGTTGGATGGCCGTGTGGCGCAATCGCGCTGCGTTCATCGCGTACGGCGTCTTGGTAGCAATCCTGCTGATCGCGGTGCCGCTGTTCATCGATGCGCTGTTCGCGTCGAGCGGTGCCAACAACATCGCCCCTATCATCGCCACGCCGTATCGGATACTGGTGATGGCCGTGCTGTACTGCTCCTTCTACGCCACCTACCGCGGCTGCTTCAACGTCACGCAAGCCGCCGGCCAGACGACGGACACGACGGCCTGATCGGCCCGACGACCCGATCGACGTTCAGTTGATCGGGTCGAGCTTGGCGATACCCAACGCCAGCGTCTTCACCCCGTGGCGGTTGAACTTGATCTGGGCACGCGCCTCGGCGCCCTCGCCTTCCAGCGTCGTGATGACGCCTTCCCCAAACTTGTTGTGGAACACCGATTGGCCCACGCGGAAGCCCGTGGCCTCTGCGCGCTTGGCATCGGCGTAGTTCTTGCCGGTGTCCATGCCGCCGGTCGGGCGGCCGGTGTAGGCGTCGTCATCGCCACGTTCCGGGCGCTTGAACCAATCCTTGCCCCACGCGGTATCACCTTGCACACGGCGCGTGGCCTGGTAACCCGAATGCTGCGGGGTCAGCCACTTCAAGGTGTCTTCGGGCAGTTCGTCAAAGAAACGTGAGCGGATGTGGTAACGGATCTGACCATGCAGCACGCGGCTTTGCGCGAACGACAGATACAACCGCTCACGGGCCCGGGTAATCGCCACGTACATCAGGCGGCGCTCTTCCTCCAGGCCGTCCTTCTCCATCTGGCTGTTTTCGTGGGGGAACAAGCCCTCTTCGAGCCCGGTGATGAAGACGACGTGGAATTCCAGCCCCTTGGCCGCATGCACGGTCATCATCTGCACGGCATCCTGGCCGGCCTGGGCCTGGTTATCGCCAGCTTCCAGGGAGGCATGCGTGAGGAAAGCCACCAGCGGCGTCATCTCCGCGGGCGTCTCGTCGGTCACCAGTTCAGAAGCGGTATCGGTCTCCCCGCCTTCGATGCGCAGCATGGCGTCGTGGCGCACGGGCAGCGCGGTCGCAATCGCGTCGACGCCATAGCCCTCTTCGGCAACGAAGGCTTGGGCCGCGGTCACGAGTTCCTGCAAGTTCTCGATGCGGTCCTGACCTTCCTTCTCGCCCTGGTAATGCGTGATCAAGCCGCTGGCGTGAATGACGTGCTGCACGATTTCAGGCAGCGTCATCTGGCGCGTGTCGGCACGCATCTGTTCGATCAGACGGACAAAAGCCGACAGCTTGGTGCCCGCCGCCCCCGTGAGGTACGGCACCGCCGCAGCGAGTGAAATGCCATAGAGCCGCGCCGCATCCTGCAGCTGCTCCAGCGAGCGCGCCCCGACGCCACGCGCCGGGAAATTCACCACGCGACCAAAGGCCGCGTCATTGTCGGGATTCTCAAGAAGTTGAAGATACGCCAGCGCGTGCTTGATTTCCGCACGCTCGAAGAAGCGCAGGCCGCCGTACACCTTGTACGGGATGCCGGCCGAGAACAGCGCGTGTTCGATCACCCGCGACTGCGCGTTGCTGCGATACAGGATGGCGATTTCCGAGCGCGACATGCCGGTGGCAATCCGGTCGCGGATTTCATCGACAATCCAGCCGGCCTCCTGCCCATCCGTCGCAGCTTGGTAGACACGCACCGGCTCGCCATGGCCGGCGTCGGTGCGCAGGTTCTTGCCCAGACGACGCGTGTTGTGCGAGATCAGGTGGTTGGCGGTATCCAGGATATGGCCGTGCGAGCGGTAGTTCTGCTCCAGCTTGATCCGGTGCTCGACGCGGAATTCGCGCTCAAAGTCGACCATGTTGCCTACGTTGGCGCCACGAAACGCGTAGATGCTCTGGTCATCGTCGCCCACGGCGAAGATGGCGTTGGGCGTGACACCAGGCTCGCCCAGGCCGGCGAGGATCTTCAGCCAGGCGTATTGCAGCTTGTTCGTATCCTGGAACTCGTCCACCAGGATGTGCTTGAAACGCCGTTGATAGTGCGCACGGATGGCGTCGTTGTAGCGCAGCAGTTCGTAGCAGCGGAGCAGCAGCTCGGCAAAATCGACCACGCCTTCGCGCTGGCATTGCGCGTCGTAAGCGGCGTAGAGATCGGCCATGCGGCGGTCGTATTCGTTGGCGATTTCCAGATCGCCCGCGCGCAGGCCCTGCTCCTTGGCCCCGTTGATGAAGTACTGGACGTTCTTGGGCGGGAATTTCTCGTCGTCGATATTGAGCGACTTGAGCAGGCGTTTGACGGCGGACAGCTGATCTTGCGTATCCAGAATCTGGAACGTCTGCGGCAAACCAGCGTCGCGGAAATGCGCGCGCAGCAACCGGTTGCACAGGCCGTGGAAGGTGCCGATCCACATGGCGCGCGTGTTGATCGGCAGCATGGCCTGCAGGCGGGCCGTCATTTCCTTGGCTGCCTTGTTCGTAAACGTGACGGCCAGCACACCCGACGGTGACACCCGCCCACTTTGAATCAGCCACGCGATGCGGGTGGTCAACACGCGCGTCTTGCCGCTGCCCGCCCCCGCCAGGATCAGCGCCGATTCATCGGGAAGCGTGATGGCAGCGCGTTGTTCGGGGTTCAGATTGGCGAGCAGGTCAGACATGCGGGAGGGGCCTCGGCAGAATCCTGAAATTATACCGGCCGCATTCGCCGCTTCGCCCGTGCCGGACATCGACACGCCGTATAATTCCATGCTTTCGCCCGCCATTTTCCTGGGCCAAACGTCTTTTTACGCCGCTTGCGCGCCCTGTCAGCATGACCGATCAAAACCAAGCCCTCGCCAAGAGTTTCGAACCCACCACCATTGAGCAAAAGTGGAGCGCAGCGTGGGAAGCGATGGGCGTCTCCCGTGCGACGCTCGAAGCTGGCAAGCCCGACTTCTGTATCCAGCTCCCGCCGCCGAACGTGACGGGCACGCTGCACATGGGCCACGCGTTCAACCAGACCATCATGGACGGCCTGACGCGCCACGCGCGTATGTCAGGCGCCAACACGCTGTGGGTACCGGGCACCGACCACGCGGGCATCGCCACGCAGATCGTCGTCGAACGCCAGTTGGATGCCCAGGGCGTATCGCGCCACGACATGGGCCGCGAGAAGTTCGTCGAAAAGGTGTGGGAATGGAAGGAGCAATCGGGCTCGACCATCACCCGCCAAGTGCGCCGCATGGGCGCCTCGATCGACTGGGAGCGCGAATATTTCACGATGGACCCGAAGATGTCGCGCGCGGTCAGCGACGTATTCGTGCGTCTGTATGAGCAGGGCCTGATCTACCGCGGCAAGCGCCTCGTCAACTGGGATCCGGTGCTCGGCACCGCCGTATCCGACCTGGAGGTGGTGAGCGAGGAGGAAGAAGGTTCACTTTGGCACATCCGTTATCCGCTGGCCGAACCGGACGCCGTGCATGGCCTGACGCACCTGACGGTCGCCACGACCCGCCCCGAGACGATGCTCGGCGACACGGCCGTGATGGTGCATCCTGAAGACGAACGTTACGCCCATCTCATCGGCAGGTTCGTCCACCTGCCGCTGACCGATCGCAAGATTCCGGTGATTGCCGACGAATACGTCGACCGCGAGTTCGGCACCGGCGTGGTCAAGGTCACCCCGGGCCACGACTTTAACGACTACGCAGTGGGCCAGCGCCACAAGCTGCCGCAGCTGTCGATCCTGACGCTCGACGCGAAGATCGTTGCCGACGCGCCGGCCGCCTATGCTGGCCTGGATCGCTTCGACGCGCGCAAGAAGATCGTCGAGGACCTCGAAGCGCAAGGCCTGCTGGCCGAAGTCAAGAAACACACGCTGATGGTGCCGCGCGGCGACCGTACCGGCGTGGTCATCGAGCCGATGCTGACGGATCAGTGGTTCGTCGCCATGAGCAAGCCCGCACCGGAAGGCACGCGTTTCCCGGGCCGCTCCATCGCTGAAGTGGCGCTGGACGCCGTGCAGAGCGGCAAGATCAAGCTCGTTCCCGAGCAGTGGGTCAACACGTACAACCAGTGGCTGAACAACATCCAGGACTGGTGCATCTCGCGCCAACTGTGGTGGGGCCACCAGATTCCGGCGTGGTACGACGAAGCGGGCAACGTGTACGTGGGGCGCACGGAAGAAGAAGCGAAAGCGCAAGCAGCAGCCAAGGGCTATACCGGCGCGCTCACGCGTGACGACGACGTGCTCGACACCTGGTTCTCTTCGGCGCTGGTGCCGTTCTCATCGCTGGGCTGGCCGGCCGACACCCCGGAACTGAAGCATTTCCTGCCGTCTACCGTGCTGGTCACGGGCTACGACATCATCTTCTTCTGGGTAGCGCGCATGGTCATGATGACCCTGCACTTCACCGGCGAAGTGCCCTTCCACACCGTCTACGTGCACGGCCTTGTGCGCGATTCGGAAGGCAAGAAGATGAGCAAGTCCGAGGGCAACACGCTCGACCCGGTGGACCTGATCGACGGTATCGCGCTGGAGCCGCTGCTGGCCAAGCGCACGACCGGCCTGCGCCGCCCCAAGGATGCCCCCAAGGTCGAAAAACGCACGCGCAAGGAATTCCCAGACGGCATTCCCGCATTCGGTGCCGACGCGCTGCGCTTTACGTTCGCCTCGCTCGCCACGCTTGGCCGCAGCATCAACTTTGACCCGAGCCGCTGCGAAGGCTATCGCAATTTCTGCAACAAGCTCTGGAACGCCACGCGCTTCGTGCTGATGAACACCGAAGGCCAGGATTGCGGCATGCAGGAATGCGTCGGCGATTGCGGCCCCGAAGGCTACCTGCACTTTTCGCAGGCGGACCGCTGGATCGTCTCGCTGCTGCAGCGCGTGGAAACCG
Source organism: Ralstonia sp. OTU4908 (assembly GCF_038440115.1). NCBI lineage: Bacteria > Pseudomonadati > Pseudomonadota > Betaproteobacteria > Burkholderiales > Burkholderiaceae > Ralstonia > Ralstonia sp. OTU4908. The sequence continues at coordinate 107,744 of NZ_JASATD010000016.1, forward strand.
AAGTGGAAAAAGGCTTTGCCGATTACCGCTTCGACAACATCGCCAACGCCATCTACAAGTTCGTCTGGGACGAATACTGCGACTGGTATCTGGAACTGGCCAAGGTGCAGATCCAGACCGGCACACCGGCACAGCAGCGCGCCACACGCCGCACGCTGCTGCGCGTGCTGGAAACCGTGCTGCGCCTGGCGCATCCGATCATTCCTTTCATTACCGAAGAACTCTGGCAGAAAGTTGCGCCAATGGCGGGCCGCGCCAAGGGCGACGGCACCGAAAGCCTCGCGCTGCAGGAATACCCGCGCGCCGCGCTGTCCAAGATCGACGAGCAGGCCGAGCAGTGGGTGCAGCAATTGAAGGCGCTGGTGGACGCCTGCCGCAACCTGCGCGGGGAGATGAACATTTCCCCCGCGCAGCGCGTGCCGCTGTACGCCAATGGCGAAGCCGACTTCCTGCAAGTGGCAGCGCCGTACGTGCAAGCGCTGGGCAAGCTGTCTGAGGTGAAGGTCTACACGGACGCCGCCGCCATGGAACAGGACGGCGCCGGTGCACCGGTCGCCATCGTTGGCGAGAACAAATTGCTGCTGAAGATCGAGATCGACGTGGCCGCCGAGCATGCGCGCCTGTCGAAAGATATCGACCGCCTGCGCGGCGAGATCACCAAGTGCGAAGCCAAGCTGGGCAACGATTCGTTCGTCGCCCGTGCACCGGCTGCCGTAGTGGAACAGGAACAAAAGCGTGTGACCGATTTCAAAGCCACGCTGGTCAAGCTGGAAGCCCAGATCGCACGGCTGCCGGTGCAGGCGGCCTGAGCGCCCAGAACAATCGATATCAAGGAAACCACGATGCAACGCGTCACCAAAGCCGTTTTCCCCGTCGCGGGGCTCGGAACCCGCTTTCTGCCAGCCACAAAGGCCAGCCCGAAGGAAATGCTGCCGGTCGTGGACAAGCCGCTGATCCAGTACGCGGTGGAAGAGGCCATGGCTGCCGGCATCACCGAGATGATCTTCGTGACCGGCCGCAGCAAGCGCGCCATTGAAGATCACTTCGACAAGGCCTACGAGCTGGAAGCCGAACTCGAAGCGAAGCAGAAGACCGCGCTGCTGGAGGTCGTGCGTTCGATCAAGCCGTCGCATGTGGATTGCTTCTACGTGCGCCAGCCGGAAGCGCTGGGGCTCGGCCACGCCGTGCAATGCGCCGAAAAGCTCGTCGGAGATTCGCCTTTCGCCGTCATCTTGGCTGACGACCTGCTGGACGGCGACCCGCCCGTCATGAAGCAAATGGTCGACCTGTACGAGCACTACAACTGCTCGGTGATCGGCGTGGAAGAAATCGACCCCGTGCAGAGCCGTTCGTACGGCGTGGTCGATGGCCGCCCGTGGGAAGAAGACGGCAGCGTCATCAAGATGTCAGGCATTGTCGAGAAGCCGGCGCCCGAAAATGCGCCGTCCAACCTCGGCGTGGTGGGCCGCTACATCCTCACGCCGCGCATTTTTGACCACATCCGCAACCTCAAGCCCGGTGCGGGCGGGGAGTTGCAGCTGACGGATGCCATCCAATCGCTGCTGTCTGCCGAACAAGTCCTGGCCTACCGCTACAAGGGCGTGCGCTACGACTGCGGCAGCAAGCTGGGCTACCTGAAAGCCACGGTGGAACTGGCGCTCAAGCACAAGGAAGTCGCCGACGAATTCCGCGCCTATCTGGCTGCACGCGGCTGAGTCCAACGCGCGCATCACCATAGAAAAAACCCGCGCAGCGTAAGCTGGCGCGGGTTTTTTGTTGCCGGATCGTGTCCCGTCCGTCCGGCGCGGAATTCCACCCCTTTTGCGAGGAGAGGCTGCAGCCCCTTCTTATCGCGGTGCTGCCAACGGCTTGATGGTGTTGCTCAGCAGGCTCCAGTAAGAGCTGGTGCTGTACGGGAGCATCTGTTCAGCGTAGTTCCACCAGAAGTAGCCACCGATAAAGCGCGGGTCGGCCGCCATCGTGGTGGTGCCCATCGGGTAGTACGACTTGATCAGGTTCTGCTGTACCGATGCCGGAGCCGATGTGCTGGACGTGCCGATTTCGCCGAAGCCCACCTTTGCCACCGGGAAGATGCTTTCGAGCAACTTGAAATCGTTTGCCCACGTCGGATGCAAACCGGGACAGTCCTGGTACGGGTAGTAGCTGAACAGCGCGTAGTCAGCACCCTGACGTACACGTGCGGGCAAATACGTCTGTGCCCAGGTACGCCACGAGTCCATCGGCAGCTCATAGCAGTTGGTGCCCTTGCCGTCGTCGTTGTAGTACATCGTGACCGCGGTCAGGCCGCCTGCAGCTTTCACGATGTCATGTGCCGCCGCGACCATGTTGCCGATGTCCTGCTCTTCGCTTGCGGCCACCGAATTCGGGCCGGTCGGGTCCGCGCGCAGCCACTCCCCATTGATCTCGTTAGCGATCTCCCACACGTCCACCACGTTCTTCAGCGTGCCCACCAACTCGTTGGTACGGTCGGTGTACGTCTGCAGATCGCTCGGGAAGTAGTACGAGTCCATGATCTCGCCCATCACATAGGCGACAGCATGAAGTTCGACGAGCGCCGGATAGTACTGCGCAGCCGACATACCCGGGTCAAAGACCACGCGCACGGTCGGCTTGTACGGCAGGTGCGTGAGCGAGGCCACGATCGCGTTGATGTTACTGACGTCGTCAACCGTGACGCCGTAGATCGGTGCCTTCGGACGTGTAGCCTGCGCCGAGGCGGTTTGGGTTCCCAGGCCCGTCAGCGTCACCGCCGCCGTCAGACCTACCAAAGCGCGCAGGCTCATGCGCGCCGCTCTCTGTGCTGCTTTCTTGGTTTCCAACATTGTGATTTTCTATTCCCTCGGACGCAAAAACCTTACGCCCAGTACGTCGATGGACAAGCGCCGTCCTACCTGTGCGGTATCCCGATGTGGTGTGACTTCCTTGACACACTGAACACCGAACGGGTGCGAGCGTCAGATGACGCCCCGGTCGGCGAATGGATGCGCGATTAGAGGTCCTGCTGAGTCGATGGATCGATCAGCGGCCGTGCGCTTATTGATGGACTGGTACAGCTGGCGCGGGCACACCCGAGGGCTGCTCGCGGCTTGAAAAATATAACAAGCCCTGCACTTCAGTTGGCTGCCAACTGTGTTCCCCCCGTCGGCAGCCAAGCGGGATGATACCGGATGTTGTCTGGAGATCAACGAAATTTAACGCTGCTTACGCAACAATAATAAAAAAACCGCGGGTCGGGCAGACACGCGGTTTCTTCGAAACGCCCACGGGGTGGACGTCTTGGCGGCACAGCCGTTCTTACTTGTGCCGGTAGTTGATGCGACCCTTCGTGAGGTCGTACGGCGACATTTCCAGCTTCACGCGGTCGCCCGCGAGAATGCGGATGCGGTGCTTCTGCATCTTGCCCGATGCGTAAGCCCAGATTTCCACGCCGTTTTCCAACTGCACGCGAAAACGATTGTCGGGTAGTGCTTCAGACACCACCCCTTCAAATTCAATCAGTTCTTCCTTGGCCAAACTTGTTCCTTTGTATGCAGCACGCGGCTGCGCCGATGGTTGCAATGATGTGATGACCCACCCGAACCACGCCGCACGCCTGGACCGGCATGCAGCGGTACGCCGCGATCATCTGCCCGGACAGCGGGCCTGGGGGGTACCGAGTTGCACGAAACATAAAGTGCGCCCACCTATGGCGTGCGCCGCTTCGTGCAAGCAAGAGCGAGGATGGGTGGCGGTCGCAGATGCGCGCCGCCCGACTCGGCGCGGGGTATTCCCCGGTGCTGGACTCAGCCGCCACCGGCCATGACTGGCCCGGCGGAGAGCCGGATTCGCCCGTTATTCTACCACGGGCGCGTTCCGCGGTTTCACGCCCCGTCAGCAGGAAGCGACAGTTCAGGAACGTCGCCATCGATGATGCTCTCAGCGAAGCGCAGCGCAGCAATGCGCGCAGCGCCCACATTGCTGAATTGCCGGTCCCCCGATAGGCGGAAGACCTGGGTCTGCCCGGGTTCGGGCGACTCCCCTGCCCGACAGATCATCACGGCTGCGTTGTAGCTACGGTCCTCCCTGGCCTCGGGCCAGCGTGCCGTGCGTTCATGTTGGAAAGCCAACGGATAAATGTCGAAGCCTTTGTATTGGCCCGCCGGCGAAGTGTCCATCTGAAATGCCCCCTTCTTGAACGTCGAGTGCTGTCTGACTATACACCCGTGCGTTTTGCATGGCGATGAAAGCGACGGCAACCTTTGACTTCGGGCACGGCACAACATGCGCATGCCGATCACCAAAGCAAAGCCTTCGGAGCGATCACGAACGCTGGTCTAAAGAAGTTTCATAACGTCGCCATTTCACGGCAATGTCGGCGTAATCCGATTGTGCTAGCTTGGATTGGTGCTTGCCGTGGCATCCAAACGGATGCACTCAGTCTGATCAAGACACTCCTCACCCACCCCTCTCAAGATGACAATGCGCCTGATCTCTCCGATTGCCCTGGTGTGTGCCGGGCTGATGCTGTCTGCCTGCGGTGGCGACGGTGGTTCGTCGTTGAGCCCGCAAGCCGG